>NZ_CP166625.1:2866262-3192525 GCF_041320595.1 Pleomorphomonas sp. PLEO | reverse complement strand
CGGGATCGACGTAGATGTTGTATTCGGCGGCCGGGGTGACGTTGCCCCCCTCCGAACGCGCGCCACCCATCAGCACGATAGCTTCGAGACGCTGAGCGAGGCGCGGCTCCCTTGCCATGGCAAGAGCAATATTGGTGAGCGGCGCCAGGCAGCACAGCGTCACCGTCTTCTCCGGTCGCGACATCACGAGTTCGACGATCTTGTCGGGCGCAAAGCCGTCCGCCGCCGTCGCCACCGGATCGGGCAGATCGTAGCCCTCGAAACCGGTCGCTCCGTGCACATATTCCGCCGTCTCAAGAACGCGCACAATCGGGCCGGCAGCGCCGGCGTAGACCGGCACATCAGCCGCCCGCTCCACCAGTTCCAGCGCTTTGAGCGCGTTGCGGGTGGTGTGATAGAGCGGCACATTGCCGCCCACCGTGGTGATTGCCAGAAGCTCCAAGTCGTCGGGCGAGCCGAGAGCCATCAGGAAGGCGACGGCATCGTCGGGCGACGGATCGGTATCGATGATGATGGACTTGGCCATGAAGGACTCCGGGAACGCCTGCCCCCGCAGCCTTATCCGTTCAAGTACTTAGAGGCAACGGCCAAATCATCCGGCATGGCTGGCCTGCCAAAACCCGGGATCAGTCGGAAACGAACAGCTTGCCGTTGGCGAGCCCCAGCAACGTCGCCAACACCACCACCAGAACCAGAAGCGTGGTGATGGAAAGCTGCGCCCAAAGCAACCAGTCGGCGAAGGGGAAGGGATAAGCGCGCACCAGAGTGAACAGAGCCACGGTAAAAGCCGCCGCCGGGAAGGTGTAGCTCCACCAGGACAGCGCCAGCGGTGCCTTAAGGAAGCGCGGCAGAATCGTGAGGAATATCGCGGCGAGGAAAGACGCATAGCCGAACAGCGCCAAGGCCGGCCAATCCACCTTGCCTTGGAGGGCCACCAGAGACAGGAAGGCAACAGACGGCGGCGCCAGGAAGAGCACCAGCGTCGGCTTCAGTTTTTCCGGGAAGGCCGGGCCAGCGGCGATGCGCTGGAACAACAGCGGCTGCACGGTTACCCAGAAGATCAAGCCGATACCAAACAGGAGCCATGAGGGCATGACTAGGCCGAGGCGAACCCCGAACACCGGCGCCAGAAGCATGCCGACCAGTGGGATCAGCGTCGGCGGCATCAGCGACATCGGGTCATTGCGTGGCGTCAGCATCAGACCACGTACGGTGAACAGCGCCACCAGGAGATGGAGCGCCACGGCGACTACCCATGCCCAGAACGCGGCAACCGGCTGAGTGGGGATCAGCAAGGCCGAGATCATCATCAGGCCAATGGTGAAGGCGCCGGCAAAGGCGGCGCGCGCCGGATGGCTGAGGTCGGCGAACAAGGCGCGCGGATGGCGGATCTCTCGCCAGATATGGAGAAGGGTCAGCAGTACCCAGACCAGCGCAGCCACTGAAAGCAGCGCCTCACCGGGAAAAGACGGCACCCCGAAGTAGGCCGTTGCCTCGCGCCAGGCCAGACCGAGGCCGCCGATCCCCATCGGTGCCGAGAACAGCGGAAAAGGCAGGTGAGCCGTGCGGCTCGGCCGCGCGGGCGCGGCCTTCGGCTGCGCTTCGTCGCGATCGGTTCTGCTGGCGGTCGCCATGTCGTCCTCCTCGTGCAGGCGGGAACTTCCGCGACACGCTCCTAGTTTCCCACAGGGAGGCTAAGGCTCCGTAAAGCCTAAACGGTTGAACTTGGCCTTAAGGCGCAGCCGGCTGCCCTTGCCAAGCTGCACCAAGGCACCAGTATGAAGGAAGCGCCGACAAGCAGTCCGGCCGTGTGTGTTCGAGGTGTCCTGATGCCCAGTCAGCCTGTCGTTACGTTCCACGGCGCGGCGGAGACCGTTACCGGCTCCTGCCATATGATCGAGTCCGGTGGACATCGAATATTGATCGACTGCGGCATGTTCCAGGGCTCCAAGACAGAGAAGGAACTCAACTACCGCGCCTTTCCTTTTGACCCACACGCTGTCGACGCGCTGATTTTGACGCACGCCCACATCGACCATTCCGGACTTGTGCCGAAACTCGTGAAGGACGGCTTCAAAGGTCCGATCTTCGCATCGGCGCCGACAATCGACCTCTGCAAGGTGATGCTGCCCGATTCCGCCCACATCCAGGAGATGGAAGTGGAGCAGCTCAACCGTCGCAACAAGCGGCGGGGCCGACAGTCCGTGACGCCGATCTACACGCTGCTCGACGCCCTGGAGGCGGTGAAGCAGATGCAGTCGACCGAACTCGGCGTGTGGCGAGAGGCGGCACCGGGCTTCCGCTTCCGTCTGTGGAACGCAGGCCACTTGCTCGGTTCGACGTCGGTCGAGGTGGAAGCGGCCAGCAATGACCGGTCTGTGCGTATTCTGTTTTCCGGCGATCTCGGGCCGGACAATAAGCTGCTGCAACCAGCCCCGGAGGCACCCGCCGGCTGGGATCACGTGGTGATGGAGTCGACCTACGGCAACACCGACCGCCAGGAAGTGACCGAGGCGCGTCGCCGGGCAGAACTACGCGCCGAGGTGCGGGCAGCGATCAATCCTGACGGGGTGCTGCTGATCCCGTCCTTTGCCGTCGAGCGTACGCAGGAACTTCTCGCCGACCTCGTCCATCTGTTCGAGACCGGCCAATTGCCACCCTGCCCGGTCATCATCGACTCCCCACTTGCCAACCGAGCGAGCCAGATCTTTCGCTCCTATGCTCGCGGCCTCGACAACGGCGACTTGTTGCTCCGCGCCTTCGCCTCGCCCCATGTGCGGTTCACCGAAAGCGTCGAGCAATCGATGGCACTCGATCAGATGCACGGATTCCACATTGTCATCTCGGCGTCGGGGATGTGCGAGGCCGGCCGTATCCGTCACCGGCTGCGCAACTGGCTGTGGCGGCCGGAGGCGACTGTGTTGCTAGTGGGCTATCAGGCGACAGGCACCCTCGGTCGCTTGCTGGCGGACGGCGCTCCGGAGATCCGCATGAAAGGCGAGCAGATCGACGTCCGCGCCCGCATCCGCAAACTCGACCTCTACAGCGGCCACGCTGACGGACCGGAACTTGCCGCCTGGCTCAGGAAACGAATGCCCGTGACGGGAACCGTGTTCATGGTTCATGGCGAGGAGAAAGCCATTGAAGGCCTCAGGGCGCGGCTTTCCGATAGCCTATCTCACGAGCACCTCATCGATCCGCACCTTGACGCCTCCTATCGACTCGGTCACGCCGCCGCCATCGAGATTGTCGATACGGCCAGAAAGCCGCGCATCGATCCGATGCAGGTTGGCCGCACCGACTGGCATAACGATTTCCAGAGCCTCCTCCTCGATATCCAGGCGGAAGTCGGCAAGGCGGCCGACGAGAAGACGCGTGCAAGAATCATTCGACGGCTCCGGGGTGCTCTCGCCGCGGAATAGCCAGGGGAGTTTCGCCCAATGCCGCGAGAGGCTAGAACAATGCCGCCGGTTCATCGTCGGCGTACCGGCCGGCCGGAGGTCGCCCGCAACAAGGAACGGTCAGCAATGCCGATCAATGCCTCGATCACTCTGAGGAGCGATGGTCCATCGTCGGTCAACGGCGATCGCATCCGTCTGCTGGAGGCGGTTGCCCGCGAGGGCAGCATCTCTGCCGGCGCCAAGGCGATCGGCATTACCTACAAGGCGGCCTGGGACTGGCTCGACGCCCTGGCCAACCTGTTTGGCCAACCGATGCTCGACACGCGCACCGGCGGCAAGGCCGGCGGCGGGGCCACCCTCACCCCGGCCGGGACCAAAGTGATCGAGGCCTATCGCCGCATGGAAGCGGAAATGGCCCGCGTGGTCCGAATGATCGAGCCGGATCTTGCCGGCAGTGGTATTTCCCCCCTCAACCTCTTCTCGGGCTTTTTCATGCGAACCTCGGCGCGCAACGTTCTTCGCGGTACCATCGTGTCCATCGATGCCGATACGCTCAATGCGGACGTCGGGGTGGCGGTGTCGAACGAAACCACCATCCACGCCACCGTCACCGCCGGCAGCCTCAAGGATCTAGGTCTGGTCGTTGGACGAGAGGCGGTCGTGCTGATCAAGGCGCCGTTCGTGATGATCGCTCCCGGGACCGAACCGCCCGCCGTTTCGGTTGCCAACCGTATCTCCGGCCGTATCGCCCGTATCGAGCGTGGCACGGTCAACGCCGAAGTGGTGCTGGATGTCGGTGGCGGCAAGTCGCTCACCGCTTCAATCACAGCCCGCTCGGCCGAGGCGCTGTCGCTTCAGGAGGGTGCTTCCGCCTGCGCTCTGTTCGACGCCAGTCATGTGATCATCGCCATAGACTGAAAGGCCACGAGCACACCGCCTTCCGTCTACTGACACATCTTGCCGAGCTCGTGGGCAATCATGGCGCCAACTCGCGTCCTTGCATTTGCCACGTCTGGCCAATGGCACGGATTGGCTGTAAATGTCCGATTGAATCGATTCTATAAGTGGCCCTTTTCGCGCGGTGATCCGATGACCCAAGTCCGCCTGATCATGTTGATCTTCTTCCTGGAGCCGCTCGTCTTTGGCAACTGGCTGTCGCGCATTCCTGAAGTACAGGCGGGCCTGGCTCTCCGCCCGGCGGAGTTGGCGCTAGCCCTGCTCGGCATGCCGATTTCCAACCTCCTGATCCTGCCCTTTGCCGGCCGGATCTGTGATGCCGTCGGTGCGCGCAACCTCCTGATCTGCTCATTCGCCGGCATGCTGCTGATCCTGACCTTGCCCGGTCTTGCCTTCAACATACCGTCGCTGTTCCTGATCCTTGCATCCTGCGGGGCGCTGCTGGCGCTGGCCGAACTGGCCATGAATGTCGAGGCGGCCCGCATAGAAGAGGAGGCTGGCAGGCTGATCATGAGCACCTGCCACGGGTTCTGGAGCGTCGGAATCGGCGTCGGCAGCTTCGTCGGGGCCACACTTGCCACCTTCGGGCTGACGGTCACCGGAGCACTGGTGCTGTCGGTGGTGATCGTGTTGCCGGTTGCGGTCTGGGCGGGCCTGCGGCTACCAGCGGTGGAACCGGTCAAGGCAGCGGACCACACGCCCTCGCCGTCCTTTTTCGCCATCCCGCCGAAAGCCTTGCTACTGGTCTGCCTATTCAGCATAGGGTTTGCCGTCACCGAAGGGTCGATGGGCGACTGGTCGGGCATCTTTCTGCGCGACGAGACGGGAACGCCGATCGCCATGCTCGGCTACGGATACGCCACCTTCGCCGCCCTGCTGTCGGCCGGCCGCTTCATGGGCGACGCGTTGCGCAAGCGCCTCGGCATGGTCGTGCTAGCGCGGCTCTGCGTGTCGATCGCCCTTGGTGGCGCCCTGCTGCTGTCCGTCGCCGACAATTTCTGGATGGGCGCCGCGGCCTTTGGCATGATCGGCCTCGGCATTTCCGTCGCCTTCCCGCTGGCAGTGACCGCCGCCATGACCACACCCGGCACGCCGGCAGGAAACGTCGCCATCCTCTCGGCGATCTACGTACTCGGCTTCCTGGCCGGCCCGCTGGTCATTGGCGGCCTGGCCGAATTCTTCGGCATCCGCATCGGCCTGATGTTCCTGATCCCTGTACTTTTGATCAGTCTTACGCTCACTGGTTCGCTCCGCCCCGGCGAGCGCAAGACAGCGGCGGCGACCGAACCGGCCGGCGCCTAAGCCTTCCCGTCAAGCCGCTCGGTTCAGGATGGCGACGAAGAAGCCATCCGTGCCGGTGAGCGCCGGCGTGAGACGCAGCATCGCCCCGTCGCGGCCCTCAAGGTGAAGACAAGCAAGGTCCGGCGCCGCCGTGCCGGTGACCGCCGAGAAAGCCGCCGCCGCGTCGCCGAGCCTGAAACCCGGCGTGCGAGACAGGAAAGCGGCGATCTGCTCTTCGTTTTCCTCGGGCAACACCGAGCATGTGATGTAGACGATGCGGCCGCCTGCCTTCACAAGCCGCACGGCGTTGTCGAGGACCGACGCCTGTTCCTTGAGGCGAATCTCGAGGGCGCCCGGAGCAAGGCGCCACTTGGCGTCCGGCCGACGACGCCAGGTGCCCGAGCCCGTACAGGGCGCATCGACCAAGACCAGATCGCTCTTGCCGGCGAGGTCGGCCAGCACATCCTGCTCGCGGCGCGGCTCGCGGATCTGGATGTTGCGGCTACCGGAGCGGTCAATGCGGTCGAGGATATCGCCGAACCGGCGTTTGTCGCTATCGTAGGCGTAGATCTGGCCGTGGTTACCGAGCGCCGCCGAAAGCGCCAACGTCTTGCCTCCGGCTCCCGCGCAGAGGTCGACCACCTGCCGGCCGCCACCGACGGCAGCGATCAACGCCGCCAGTTGGCTACCCTCATCCTGCACCTCGAACCAGCCTCTCTTGTAGGCGAGGTCGGATGAAACATGACCGGGCCGGAGGTCACCGTCGACCGCCGGGATACGGATGCCGACTGGCGACCATCGGCAAGGCTCTGCCTTGAGATGGGTAAGGCCCTCCAGCACCTGCTCCAGTCCGCTCTTCAGCGTGTTGACCCGCAGATCGACATCGGCGCGGCCAGCCAGCGCCTCACCTTCTTCCACCACACGGTCGCCGAAGGCGCGGGCAAGCGAGTTCGCCAGCCATTCGGGATAGTCGCCCTTCACCCAGTCGGGCGCATCGACCGGAACGGTTCCGGCAGACAGTACCGCGCGCTCGTCATCACTGAGCGCTGACGGCGCGAACTTGTCTTCGGCAAACAGGGTGTCCAGAGACGGTACGCTTCGCCCCCACAGGCGCACGGCGGCGGCGAGCGCCAGCGCACGCGGGTTATCGGACCCCATGATGGCAGAGAGCGACGCCTTGCGGCGCAGCACGTCGAACACCAGGTTGCCGATGGCGCTACGATCTTTCGAACCTGCGAAACGGTGGGCAAGTCCCCAGTCCTTCAGAGCATCCTGCACCGGGCGTCGCGTACGCTCGACATCTCCCAGCACCTCGATCGCCGCCGCGATCCTGCCACCGTCTCTCATAGCAATATCCTTCGGTTGCCCGTCCAATCGTGCTGCCGACATATGAATGAGACGGCCGCCGGGAGCAAGCCCGACGGCCGACCTATGGATTCGGCAGCGTGGTCTCGAAACTCAGGCGCCTTAGACAGCGCCGGGATAGTTCGGGCTCTCACGGGTGATGGTCACGTCGTGAGCATGGCTCTCGCGCATACCAGCCGAGGAGATGCGCACAAACTGGGCCTTCTCCTGCAGGTCGGGAATGGTCTTCGCCCCGACATACCCCATGGCAGCGCGAACACCGCCCACCAGTTGATGGACGACAGAACCGAGCGGTCCCTTGTAAGGCACCTGCCCCTCGATACCTTCCGGCACCAGCTTCAGCTGATCGCGCACTTCCGCCTGGAAATAGCGATCGGCCGAACCGCGCGACATGGCACCTACCGAGCCCATGCCACGATAGCTCTTGTAGCTGCGCCCCTGGTAGAGATAGACCTCGCCAGGGCTTTCATCGGTGCCGGCCAACAGCGATCCGATCATGCAGACGGTGGCGCCAGCGGCCAGCGCCTTGGCGCAGTCGCCCGAGAAGCGGATGCCGCCATCGGCGATCACCGGCACGCCGGCATCGCGGGCAGCCGAAACGCCTTCCATGATCGCGGTGAGCTGCGGCACACCGACACCGGCCACAATGCGCGTGGTGCAGATCGAACCCGGCCCGATACCAACCTTGACGGCGTCGGCACCGGCGTCGATCAGTGCCTTGGTGCCGTCGGCAGTCGCCACGTTGCCGGCGATGACCTGCACATGGTTGGAAAGCTTCTTCACCTTGGTGACGGCTTGCAGCACATATTCGGAATGGCCGTGGGCGGTATCGACCACTAGCACATCGACCCCGGCATCGATCAGCGCCTGCGAACGCTCATGCCCCTTGTCGCCGACGGTCGTGGCGGCGGCGACGCGCAGGCGCCCTTGGTCGTCCTTGGCGGCGTTGGGGTTGAGCCGCGCCTTCTCGATGTCCTTGACGGTGATCAGGCCGACGCACTGATAGGCTGAATCCACCACCAGCAGCTTCTCGATGCGGTGCTGGTGCAACAGGCGCTTGGCTTCGTCATGGCTGACGCCTTCGCGCACCGTGATGAGGTTCTCGCGCGTCATCAGTTCATAGACACGCTGATTGGGGTCGGAGGCAAAGCGAACGTCGCGATTGGTCAGAATGCCGACCAGACGACCATGGGTGCGGCCACCCTCGCCGGCATTCTCCACCACCGGAATACCCGAGATGTTATGCCCCTTCATAAGGTCGAGCGCTTCCTTCAGCGTCGCCTCCGGGCCGATGACCACCGGGTTGACCACCATGCCGCTCTCGAACTTCTTCACCTGCCGCACGTGCTCGGCCTGCGTCGCCACGTCCAGATTGCGATGAATGACGCCGATGCCTCCGGCCTGCGCCATGGCGATGGCAAGACGCGACTCGGTCACGGTGTCCATGGCCGACGAGATCAGCGGAATGTTCAGCTCGATGGAACGGGTGAGACGGGTGCGCATGTCGGTATCGGCCGGCAGCACCTCGGAATGACCCGGCATTAGCAATACGTCGTCGAAGGTCAGCGCGAACTCGCCACCTGCGGAAGGAACGAAGAATGAGGCCATGACCAACTCCTTGGGCTCGCGGGCGACGAAATGAAAATAGCCTGTCCGAAATCACGTCTGGCGCGACTCGAAGCAAGCGTTCATCACCGAATGAAGTTGGCGGTGGTCTCTACCACGGGCGCGGCGTTTGGCAAAGGCAAAAGCGCGACTTTGGTATACTTACGCGGAAGCGCTAACGGATGGCGGAGCCGCTTGAATCACTACGCGAAGGTAAGCACCAACTGCGGGAGGCGCCGGAATCGATATGCCAAAGGCCCGAATCAACACTTGAATATATCGCGATTGTCATTAATTTTTTCAATGACTTCCACGACTTTATGAATGTGTTGCTCGATGAAGAGACGTGGGTGGTCCACCGGCTCCTCGACGTGCTCGTAGGTCCATGTCAGGTCGTGCGGAATATGGACGGCAAACGCCCCGGCCTCCAGCGCCGGCAGGATGTCGGAACGCAATGAATTGCCCACCATCAGCGCCCTGTCAGGTCCATTGCCACGGGCCGTGAATACGCGGGCATACGTGGAGGCCGATTTATCCGAGACGATTTCCACGGCATGAAACAGCTCGGCGAGGCCAGATGCCGCGAGCTTGCGTTCCTGGTCGAACAGATCCCCCTTGGTAATCAGGATCAGCGGGTAGCGCGCCGATAGCGCCTCCAGCGTTTCGCGCACCTCCGGCAGCAGCTCTACGGGATGATTCAGCATCTCCCGTCCCATGGCCAGCACGCTGGCGATCACGGCCGGATCGAGTTGGCCGGCGCTGACCTCCAGCGCCGTTTCCATCATTGACAGCACGAATCCCTTGATGCCGAAGCCATAGACGGGAATGTTGCGTTTCTCGACGGCAAACAGCCGGTTCGACAGCGTCGCCCGATCGCCGAAGTCGGCCAGGAGATCAAGAAAGCGCCCCTCGGTGTCCCGAAAGAAACACTCGTTCTGCCAAAGCGTATCATCGGCATCGAAGCCGAGAGTGGTAACCGACGCCTGCGCCATGTATCCGCTCTCCAATGAATGTCGTCATTGCCAACGCGTGGCGCCCCGATTATCCGCAAGGACCCGATATGCCAATCCGAGCCGTTCTGTTCGATAAAGATGGGACCCTTCTCGACTATCACCTTACCTGGGGACCGATCAACGTCGCGGCCGCCGACATAGCCGCCGCTGGCGACCTCGACCTCGCCGACCGTCTCCTCACCCTCGGCGGCATGGACAGGTCGAGCATGGTGACCCGGCCCGGCAGCCTGCTCGCCGCCGCCCACACCGTCGAGATTGCCGCCGCTTGGGTAGAGGCTGGCAGCCCCCTCTCGCTTGAAACCCTCGCTAGCCGGCTCGATGCCCTGTTCACCGCGTCGGCCACAGGCTCGGTGCCGATCGGTGATCTCGACGCATGCTTTACATCACTCCGAGCGGCGGGCCTGACGCTCGGCATCGCCTCGTCGGACAACGAGGCATCCATCCGCTTGATGCTGGATCACCTCGGCCTCACCCATCACATCTCGTTTGTCGCCGGATATGACAGCGGCCATGGCGTAAAGCCCGGCCCCGGAATGGCGCTGGCCTTTGCCGCCGCGCTCGGCCTCCAGCCGTCGGAGATCGCCATCGTCGGCGACAACAGCCACGACATCGACATGGGCCGCAGCGCCGGTGCCGGTCTTGTCATCGGCGTCCTAAGTGGCACCAGCGACGCGGCGGTGCTTACGCCGATCGCCGATGCCTGCCTTGGCGACATCAGCGAACTCGCAGCTTTCCTCGCACCCCATACGGCCACCTGAAGCGCCAGCGATACCGCCAGTTTGGCGTTGACTCGACCCCCTACCCGCGCGAAGTGTCGCGCCACCCCTCCTGAACAAACAGCCAAGGAACCCTGCCATGCAGCCCGGCCGCGACATATCCGTCCTGATCGATATCATGGCTCGGCTGCGCACCCCGGAAACCGGTTGCGCCTGGGATCTCCAGCAAACCTTCGAGACCATCGCTCCCTACACCATCGAGGAAGCCTATGAGGTTGCCGAGGCGATTGCCCGTGGCGATCGACATGACATCTGCGACGAACTGGGCGACCTGCTGTTGCAAGTGGTGTTTCACGCCCGCATGGCAGAGGAAGAAGGCGCTTTCGCCTTCCCGGACGTGGTGGAAGCGGTGACCCGCAAGATGATCCGCCGCCATCCCCATGTGTTTGGACCGGCGGAAGCCCGGACCCCGCATCTCGTGAGGGGACTGTGGGAAAAGATCAAGGCGGAGGAAAAGGCTGAGAAAGCGGCACACCATGGCGGCGAGATCCCACAGGGCCTGCTGGACGCCGTATCGATCGCCATGCCGCCGATGCTGAGGGCGGTGAAGCTGCAACAAAAGGCGGGAACGGTCGGCTTCGATTGGAACGATCCCCGCGCCGTGCTCGCCAAGATCCGCGAAGAGCTCGACGAATTGGAGGCGGAGATGGACCACGCCGATAGCGGTGAGGTGGAAAAGGCCGAAGCGCGTACCGCCATCGAAGCCGAACTCGGCGACGTGCTGTTCGCCCTCGCCAATCTTGGCCGCCATCTCGATATCGACCCGGAAGCGGCTGTGCGGGCGACCAATGAGAAATTTAGGAAGCGGTTTGCCTACATCGAGCGGAAGCTCGACGAAGCCGGACGACGGCCGGAACAGGCGACCCTGGAGGAAATGGAAGCCCTCTGGCAGGAAGCGAAGACCGAGGCCTGATGGTCCGAATGACGCTTAAATAGCGAGAAACCCGGCGCGATGGCCGGGTTTCACAATCCTCTGGGGGCCGGACCATCTTGGAGCCTGCGGCTCGTGGTCCGGGGCAACTGGCGAGCGATCCCGATGACGGGATCGATATGGCGACGATCAGAAGCCGGCATTGCGGAACATCCCACGATCAACGGCGCGCTGACGGTATTCGAGGTCGATCCGGTCGGTGGCCTCGTTGAGATAGGCAAGCTCGCGTTCCGCCGAGGTGGAGGGGCGAAGGGCGCGGGCGGCCTTGCGGAGGTGAGTGAACATTTTATCTTCCTTTCGATCCACGAAGCGCCGGTTTTATTCAGGACCCAGCGATCCGTTCCTCTGTCCTGACACTGACTAAGATAATGTATTCTGTTCTTTGGACCAGTTCGAATGTTGCATGACGCTCATGCATCCCGCGAATTGGTCTCAACAGATTTTCTTTTGGCAGGCTTCAGAGAAACTTCATTCGACTTAGCGGCGCCGCAAATAACTTAACAAGCCATTAACATCACGGATCCGGTACGGCGGGCACCGCGCCCTGCCCCACGCAACCGAATGCACGGACGACCAGAGACGCGCCAAAGGATGAGAAAAGCCACTTGGAAATGAAAAAAGCGCCCGGGCGATCAAGCCGTTCGGGCGCTCGTCAGAAGGTCAGAAAATCCTAATGAGACCATTCCGGCGCTGAGGCCCACCGGTCAGCTCTCTTTCATTCTTCGCCGGCACCAAGCGCGCCAGCGATATTTTCTTTTTTCTTCAAAGCCTTATATCAGAGGCCAAGGTTCCGGTTACGACGGAACAGACCACGATCGACTTCACGCTGACGCAGTTCGAGATCGATGCGGTCACCAGCCTCATTGAGATAAGCCGTTTCGCGTTCGGAGGCGGTGACGGAGCGGAAGGCCTTCTTCAGGTTGGAAAACATAGCTGCATCCTTTCTCTGGGTGCCGCCGGATCATCTTCGTTCCAGCGTTCATTTCTTGCTCTTGCAGCCTAAGAATAGCTAGTTATGCGGACCGTACCAGCGCGTATACCGCAAAGCCGTCATGCGTCAAATGAGAACCGACTTGAAGAATAACTATGGATGCCCTTCAGATAAACTTTTGCGCCCGCAAGCAACAAGGCGCGATGAGCACAATATGACAAAAGCGCTCCGGCCGTTCTGGCCAGGGAGCGCTTGCGTCATACTCGTCTTGATTTTCCAGCCCGTTTCTCGGGCCGACGATCGGCGGCTTACAGGCCGAACGGGCCGCGCCGGAACAAGCCACGGTCGACTTCCCGCTGGCGATACTCAAGCTCGATACGGTCACCGGCAGCGCTCAGATATTGCATCTCACGCTCCTCTGTAGTGGGAACACGCAGAGCACGGGCGACCTTCTTCAGCGGACCAAACATGGCTTTGTATTCTCTCAACGATACGAACCGATGGCGATTTCGCGACCGCGACGGATGCGTCAGCGGCATCGCCTTGCCCGTTTATATATACTTTCGTCGTAGAGAGACCAAGATCAGCTACGCAAGCCAGCCATGCGAAAAGCCCGGAATCGCGACATTATTTCTTCATGATTGTTTCAGGCGAATTTAAGTGCGAGTCAAAAGTATGGCACGCCGCCCAATTCTTCGTAACGTCGCCACATTTGCGTCACGCAGCCGGATCGACCACCTTGCCGGCCTCTAACACCATGCCATCGAAGGACGGCACGACACCGGCCGGAAGATCGGCGACCAAGGTGCGGTAGTCGAGATCATGATGCATGTGGGTAAGGACGATCAGCTTCGCGCCGGTGCGATGGCCAGCTTCAATCGCCTGATCGACCGAGAAATGACTGACGTGTGGCCGATAGCGCAACGCGTCGACGATGAACACGTCGATACCGTCAATCAGCGGCCAGCTTTCGTCGGGAATGGAGCTGACATCGGACGAATAGGCCAGCGCGCCGAAGCGATAGCCGATGCTGTTGATATCGCCATGCGTCTGCACGTAGGGCATCACCTCGATGGAACCACCCTTACCTTCGATCGAGAAGGCTTCCCCCGCGACGACCCTATGCTCGGTGACGATGGGAGGATAGCCGGACCCCAGCGGCGTCTCGAAACAATAGCCGAAGGCTTCCTTCAGCCGGGTCGCCGTCTCCTCGTCGGCGTAGATTGGCACGCGGTGACCGCTGTTGTGAAAGAACTGGCGGAGCTCGTCGATGCCGTGGATATGATCGGCATGCGAGTGGGTGTACAGCACCGCGTCGGCCTCGCCGACATCCGCTCGCAGAACCTGCTCGCGAAAATCCGGGCCGGTGTCGACAATAATGCGGGTGATCCCACCGTCCGCGCTGAACCGCTCGACCATCAGCGACGACCGTAGACGCCGGTTGCGCGGCTCTTTGGGATCGCAAGCGCCCCAATCGTTGCCGATGCGCGGCACGCCAGGCGAGGCGCCGCAGCCGAGGACGGTGAAACGCATGCGTTCGGTCATGATGCGAACGCCTCGCGCGGTACTTTGGCGAACAGACGGGCGAAATTGGCGGTCGTCGCCGCCGCCATCTCCTCCGGCGTAACGCCCTTCACTTCGGCGAGCACCTTGGCCGTATGCGCCACGTAGGCCGGCTCGTTGCGCTTACCACGCCAAGGCAGCGGCGCCAGATAAGGCGCATCGGTTTCGACCAGAAGGCGGTCGTCCGGCACGTCGCGGGCGATGGCGCGGAGATCATCGGAGCGCTTGAACGTCAGGATGCCGGAAAAGGAGAAGAAGGCGCCAAGCGCCCTTGCCCGCTCCATCAGCTCGCGACCGGATGAGAAGCAGTGCAGGAGAATCGGAAAGGCCCCCTTCGCCGACTCCTCTTCCAAAATAGTGGCCATGTCGGCGTCGGCGTCGCGCGAATGAATGCAGATCGGCAGGCCGGTGATCCGGGCCGCCGCGATATGGCGGCGGAAAACCTCTGCCTGCACATCGCGCGGCGAGGAATCATAGAAATAGTCGAGTCCGGCCTCGCCAATACCGATTACCTTGGAATGACCGGCGAGCTCCACCAGCTCGGCAACGGCAATTTCCGCTTCCTTCTCCGCTTCGTGCGGATGGGTGCCAACCGTGCAATAGACCTGTGGGTGCGCCTCTGCGATGGCCCGGACCTTGCTAAAATCGCGGACGCGCGTGCCGATGGTCACCATGAGCCGCACATCGGCCGCCGCCGCGCGGGCGATCAGCGCGTCCGTTTCGCCGGCGAAATCAGGAAAATCTAGGTGGCAATGGCTGTCGACGATCATTGTATCTGAACGCTAAAAAAGACGAGGGGATGTTTCGACATAGCCGCTGACCGCTCCGCTGTCGAGCATCGGCGGCGGTTGAGCTGATACGCGCACCGCGCCGGTCGTCACAAAACTCTCACCTGCGGCAGCTAGAGAAACTGTGGTCGCGGCATTCATTCAGCCGCTCAGCCGTAGATTAGAGATTAGGATATTGAAGAGCCGCCGGCCATTTCGTCGGCCAGATTTCCGGACGCCCTCGGGCGTCCGTCTTTTTTTCGGGATGCCGGTTGAGCCTGTCCCTCTGAAAGGACACAGCCTTTGGGGACGTTCATTTTCCCAGAATTCTCCTATCCGAAAAGTCTGCAACTTTTTGGGCGGATGCCATAACATCCCGCGCCATGCGTCCCGATCTCCTCAATCCGCTTTTTCAGCCACTCACCTCGCTTCCCGGCGTTGGCCCGCGCACAGCGCCCAAGCTGGAGAAACTGCTCGGCCCCGGCGGCGAGGCGGCACGCGGTGCCGTGGTACTCGACCTCCTGTTCCACATCCCGACCGGGGTCATTGATCGGAGTCATGAGGCTCTGATCGAATCGGCACCGGAGGGGGCGATCGTTACGCTGCGGGTCCATGTTGACCGACATCGTCCGACGCCCGCGCAGTCGCGGGCGCCCTACCGCATCGCCGTCCACGATGAGAGTGGCGAACTCACCGTCACCTACTTCCGCGCCGACAAAGGCTGGCTGGAGAAACTCTATCCGGTCGGAGAAACGGTGCTGATCTCCGGCCGCATCGAGCGCTTCAACGGCGCGCCACAGATGACCCATCCCGACCATGTGGTGCTTGAGGCCGAGGCGGACAAACTGCCACGTATCGAGCCGGTCTACCCGATGACCGAGGGTGTAGGCGGCCGATTGCTCGCCCGTCTGGCCGATGCGGCGCTCGCTCACTTGCCTGCATTGCCGGAATGGCTCGACGATGCGCATCGCCGCCGTGAAGGCTGGCCGTCCTTTGCCGAGGCCCTACGGTATCTGCACAAGCCTGAAGCTGCCGAGGAGACCGACGAGCCAAGCCCTGCCCTTGCCCGCCTCGCCTATGATGAACTGCTCGCCAACCAGTTGGCCTTAGCCCTCGTAAGGCGCCAGCTCAAAGGCACGGTCAACCGGCCGAGCCTGCCCAACGGCAACATCGCCGGTCGCCTTCGCGATGCCCTGCCCTTTCGTCTCACAAGTTCTCAGGACTCCGCCATCATCGACGTGGTCGCCGACCTTTCGGCGCCGTCACGCATGGTGCGGCTCATCCAGGGCGATGTTGGGTCGGGAAAGACCATGGTGGCCCTGTTTGCCGCGGCAGCGGCCGTAGAGGCCGGTGGGCAGGTGGCGATGATGGCGCCGACCGAACTACTCGCCCGCCAGCACGCCCATTCCATGGCCAACCTGGCCGAAACGGCAGGCCTCAGGCTCGCCCTTCTGACCGGCGGCGACCGAGCGAAAAGCCGACGCGAGACGCTGGAACGGATTGCCGCCGGCGAGGTCGACGTCGTCGTCGGCACTCACGCGCTGTTCCAGTCGGCGGTGGAATTCCGCAACCTGACGCTGGCCGTCGTCGATGAACAGCACCGCTTCGGCGTCCATCAACGGCTGGCGCTGTCGGCCAAGGGACCGACCACCGACCTTCTCGTCATGACGGCGACGCCCATTCCGCGCACGCTGATGCTTGCCTATTTCGGCGACATGGACGTCTCTCGCCTGACCGAAAAGCCGGCCGGCCGCAAACCGATCGCCACCGTCACCGTGCCGCAAGAGCGCATCGGCGAAATCGTCGAGCGCATCACCTCGGCTATCCGGTTGGAAGGCGCCAAGATCTACTGGGTGTGCCCGCTGGTTGAAGAGAGCGAAAGCATCGATCTGGCCGCCGCGGAGGAGCGCTACGCCGATCTCAGACAGTACTTTGGTGACGACGTGGCCCTCGTCCACGGCCGCATGAAGGCAGTCGAAAAGGACGCCGCCATGGCTCGCTTCAAGAGCGGTGAGGCGCACATCCTGGTGGCCACCACGGTGATCGAGGTGGGGGTCGACGTCCCGGACGCCACCGTCATGGTCATCGAGCATGCCGAGCGCTTCGGCCTGGCCCAACTTCACCAGTTGCGCGGCCGAGTCGGGCGTGGCGAAAAGTCGTCAGCCTGCGTACTGCTCTACAAAGGGCCGCTCGGCGAAACGGCCAAAGCCCGGCTGACTGTCATGCGCGACACAGAAGACGGTTTCCGCATCGCGGAAGAAGACCTGAAGCTGAGGGGCGGCGGTGAGCTCCTGGGTACCCGGCAAAGCGGCATGCCCGGTTTTCGCTTCGTAAGGGCCGAACATCACGGCGCGCTGATGGAAACGGCGCGCGATGACGCGTCGCTGCTGCTCGCCCGCGACGCCGGCCTCGCCGGCTCACGCGGAGAGGCCTTGCGGCTGCTGCTTTACCTTTTCGGCCGCGACGAGGCTGTGCGGTTGATCCGCGCCGGTTAACCCCGCCAAAGCGTCAATGCTCCCCCTCGGCCCGCACTTCGCCTGCCACCTCGCGGATGGCCGCCATCATCAGCTCGGCGCCCAGCGCAAGAGGCACGCCTGAGCGAACGATGAGCCCCAGCGGCCCAAAGGTATCGGACGTATCGACCGGCAACTCGCGCAGCGTGCCGGCCACAAGATCGCCGACCACCTCGCCATAATGGGCGATCCAGATGGCATCGCTACCGATAGCGAATCTCCGACCGAATACCGTCGACACCGTATCGATGTGTCGAAGCCGCGGCCCAACCGCGAGGCGGATCAGGAGTTCGACGGCATGGTCGTGGATGATCGAACCCGGCGGCGGCACCACGACGACATAATCGGACAGGCGACCCAGCTTGGCCCCTTGAGCGAACAATGGATGTTCCCGACGCGCCACCACCGCGACGCGCTCGGTGTAGAGATGCTCGAAGGCAAGGCCGACCATGTCCGAGGGCGAGCCCATGCGTCCCAGCGCAAAATCCAGTTCGCCACCCCGCAATTGATTGAGAATGGACACGTTATCGGCGGTTATGATCTGCGGTGTCGTTCCAATGCTGACACTGAGAAAACGCGACACTGCCTCCGGCAGAACACGCGACGACGCCGAAGCGAGCGCCCCAACCCGAACGATGGATGCACCTTGTTGTAGCGCCAGCTCGACCGATTCGACGCCTTGGCGCAGCGCGGCGATCGATGCACTGGCAAAGCGCAGGAATACCTCGCCATAATAGGAAAGCACCACCGAACGGTGGCTGCGATCGAACAGCTCCACCCCGAGAATTTCCTCGAGTTCGCGGATGGTTTTCGACACCGCCGGTTGGCTGATGGACAGCGACACCGCCGCCTTGCCAATGCTTTTCAGGCGGGCGACTTCCACGAAAGAACTCAGATGCCTATGCTTGATACGGTTCTCAATCACGTCGGGCCCTCTATAACCGGCCGTTATGTAACGGGGTGCACCGCTCCTCTGCCATGAAACATTGGTCGAGTCCGTGTCCGCCCTCGTCCGTAATCGGTGGTAGGGTGGCCGGAATGCCACCACCCCACAGGCAATCATTCGAGGAGTGCCTATGCAGAAAGCCAAGCTCCAACTCGACGTCATCGTCGATGTCGTCTGTCCCTGGTGCTTCCTTGGCAAGCGCCGGCTCGACGCGGCGATCGCCGACCTCGACGATCTCGACATCGAGGTCCGCTATCGGCCGTTCCAACTCGATCCGACCATTCCGGCCGAGGGCGTCGATCGCGAGGAATACATCATCGGAAAATTCGGCAGCGCGGACGCACTGGATGAGGCACACGCCCGGCTTTTCGATCTCGGCACCGACGTCGGTATCAGCTACGCCTTCGATCTGATCGAGAAGACACCCAATACGCTCAATGCCCATCGCCTCGTCCGTTGGGCGGCCGCCGAAGGACTGGGCGATGCCATGTTGGAGCGATTGTTCTCGCTGTTCTTCGAAGAAGGCGGCGACCTTACCCAAGCCGATACGCTGATCGCCGCCGCCGAACAGGTGGGCCTCGACGGCGACGAGGTGACCATGAAGCTAGAGGACAGCGCGGACCTCGACGTGGTCAAGGCTGAGATCGCTCATGCCAGCCATATTGGCATTACCGGCGTGCCGACCGTCGTAGTCGAGAACAAGTTTGCAATCTCCGGCGCCCAGACATCGGAGGTGCTGGTCGATGCCCTGCGCCGGATCGCATCCGAACTGGGCGCGACAAAAGGCTGAATTGACGAAGGGGCGCCCCACCGGAGCGCCCCTTTCCAGCAACGGTTCGAATGTTCAGATGGCGTCGACCTTATCGCGGTCGATGTGCTCGGCCTTGATGCGACGGACCGTGCCCGTCCAGGAACGCATGACCACCGTGTCGGTAATGATTTTGCCACCCTTGAAGCGCACGCCGTCGAGCAGATTGCCCTTGGTGACGCCGGTGGCGGCAAACAGCACGTCGCCCTGCGCCATCTCTTCCATGCTGTACTTCTTGGTGACGTCCTCGATGCCCATGCGTCGAGCACGCTCGATCTGATCGGGGCGGTTGATCATCAGCCGTCCCTGCATCTGGCCGCCGAGGCAGCGCAACGCCGCCGCCGCGAGCACGCCCTCCGGTGCCCCACCGACACCAAGATAGATGTCGATGCTGGTCTCCTCGGAGTCGGTGGTCTGGATGATGCCGGCGATATCACCATCACCGATCAGGCGAATGGAAGCTCCAAGCCCACGCACCTCGTCGATCAACCGGGCATGGCGCGGCCGGTCGAGGATGCAAGCCGTGATCGCCGATACCGGCACGCCCTTGGCTTTGGCCAGGGCCCTGATGTTTTCAGTCGGCGTGGCATCGAGATCGACCACGCCAGCCGGAAATCCGGGGCCGATGGCGATCTTGTCCATGTAGACGTCCGGCGCGTTCAGCAACCCACCCTGCTCGGCGATCGCTATGCACGCTAGAGAATTGGTCTGGTTCTTGGCACACATCGATGTGCCTTCGAGCGGGTCGACGGCGATGTCGACCCGTGGCCCCTTTCCGGTGCCCACTTCTTCGCCGATGTAGAGCATCGGCGCTTCGTCGCGCTCTCCCTCGCCGATCATGATCGTGCCCTGAACAGGCAACTGGTTAAGCTCGGATCGCATGGCGTCGACGGCCGCCTGATCGGCAGCGCGCTCGTCTCCATGACCCCGCTGACGGGCGGCGGCCATGGCCGTACGTTCGGTAACCCGAACAACCTCCAGGGTTAGAATACGATCAAGAGAATTGGAGAACTTTTGCGACATGAAACAACCCGCGGTTCGGACAGCCGACCGAATTCGTCGCTGCGGCCAGTGGAGGTCTTGGGAGCCGCGCGCGAACGGGGAGGAAACCCGGTCGATACCTTATCGAGGTAGGAAGAACCGACGATAGAGGTCAATGCGCCATAGGACGCAATACGGATATTCCGCGCGCGGATTAACCATGCGGTTATGAGGCGGCAGTGCACATACTTGGCGAAATACCGCCACTTACCGAGACCGGCCGCCTGTTTAACCATTAGACATGCAAAAAGTCGATAGCAGCATTCCGATAGTGGGACCTGGAAATTAACGCTGCCCCGACAGGAGCCCTACAGGCTTTCGATGCGGATCAGCGTCGGCTTCTCTGCGATATGACCAGCCGCCTCGATGGCCGCGAGCGCGGCGCGGATTTCCGTCTCGCGCGTGGCATAGGTGATGAGCACCACCGGCTGCGGTGCACCAGTATGGCCGGCGGCATCGTCGTCGACCGAGCGTCGATGCTGAACGATGGATTCGAGCGAGATGTCGCGATCGGCCATGCTCTTGGCGATGCCGGCGAAGGCGCCGGGCCGGTCGTAGACGGAAAGGCGCACGTAGTAACCGCCCTTGTGTGCCTGAATCTCGGCCTTTTGGTAAGGCATGAGTTCGTTCACCGGCAATCCGAATACCGGGGTCCGATGGCCGCGCGCGGCATCGACGATGTCGGCGATCACCGATGATGCCGTGGCGTTGCCACCGGCGCCGGGACCAACCAGCACCACCTCGCCGAGCGCATCGCCGTCGAAAGCGACGGCATTGAGAACGCCGGACGTCTGCGCCACCACCGATTTCTTGGGGACCATGGCCGGATTGACTCGTGCTTCAATGCCGCTGTCGGTCCGGCGTGCCACGCCCAGAAGCTTGATGCGGTAGCCCAGTTCCTCGGCCGCCTTGATATCGTCGAGCGAAATCGAGGTGATGCCCTCGACATAAATGGCGTCCGCGTCGAGTTCCGTGCCAAAGGCAAGGCTCGTCAGGATGGCGAGCTTGTGGGCGGTGTCGAAGCCGCCAACGTCGAAGGTCGGGTCGGCCTCGGCATAACCCAGCCGCTGCGCTTCGGCGAGACAGGTCTCGAAGGACAGATGCTCCTTCTCCATCCGGGTCAGGATGTAGTTGCAGGTGCCGTTCAAAATGCCGACGATGCCGGTGACGGTATTGCCGGCAAGGCTTTCCTTGAGCGTCTTGATCACCGGAATACCGCCGGCTACCGCTGCCTCGAACCCTATCGAAAGGCCGGCCGCTTCCGCGAGCCGGGCGAGTTCGACGCCATGCCGGGCAAGCAGCGCTTTATTGGCGGTGATCACCGGCTTGCCGGCGGCAAGCGCCGAGCGCACCACATTTTCGGCGGCGCCGGATGCACCGCCGATCAGTTCGATCACCACGTCGACGTTCGGATCAGCAACCATGGCCACCGGATCGTCGTACCAGGCAAACCCGCTCACGTTGATGCCTCGATCGCGGTTGCGGTCACGCGCCGACACGGCCGTGATCGCCACCGGCCGACCGGCTCTCAGCGTCAGCGAGCTGAGATTGGACTGGACGATGCGAACGACGGACGCGCCGACGGTCCCGAGACCGGCGATGCCAAGGCGAAGCGGTTTACCCATGGTGCTTTCCGAAACTCTCTGTCTGCCAGAGCATTTCCGGAGAACGGATTCGCCGGAAATGCTCTATCTATTTGTTCTCATGCAATTCCTGTCGCAAAGCCGCGATACACCTTTGCCGAAATTGCTCTGGAGGGCCGAAGCGGATCAGCTGGTATGGCTGATCGGTGCATAGTTATGCATGGTTTCGTCGGCCGTGTCGAAGAATCGACGGAGCCCGCGCGCCGCTTGCCGAATGCGCTGCTCGTTCTCGACGAGGGCGATACGGACGTAATCGTCGCCCTGCTCTCCGAAACCAACGCCGGGCGCGACGGCGACTTCCGCCTTCTCAATCAGCAGCTTGGAGAACTCCAAACTGCCGAGCGATTTGAACCGCTCCGGCAACGGCGCCCAGGCGAACATCGAAGCGCGCGGCACGGGAATATCCCAACCGGCCCGACCGAAGCTCTCCACCATGACATCGCGGCGACGCTTATAGGTCTGGCGCACCTCTTCGATATGAACGTCGGCATCCGGATCGTTGAGAGCGGCCGTCGCGGCCACCTGAATGGGCGTGAAGGCGCCGTAATCGAGATAGGACTTGACGCGCGCCAACGCGGCGATCAGCCGCTCGTTGCCCACGGCAAAGCCCATGCGCCAGCCAGCCATGGAGAAGGTCTTGGACATCGACGTGAACTCGACGCAGACATCCATGGCACCCGGCGCCTGTAGTATCGATGGCGGAGGAACGCCATCGAAATATATCTCCGAATAGGCCAGATCGGAGAGCACGAACACCTCGTGCTTGCGTGCGAAGGCCACCACGTCCTTGTAGAAGTCGAGTTCGACCACCTCGGCCGTCGGATTCGACGGATAGCAGAGCACAAGCGCGAGCGGCTTCGGGATGGAGTGCGTCACAGCCCGTTCAAGCGCATGGAAAAATTCCGGCCCCGGCGTCACCGGCACCGAGCGGATGACGCCACCGACCATCAGAAAGCCGAAGGCGTGGATCGGATAGGAGGGATTGGGGCAGAGGATGACATCGCCGGGCGCGGTGATGGCCTGCGCCATGTTGGCAAAGCCCTCCTTGGAACCCAGCGTCGCCACGATCTGCGTATCGGGGTTGAGCTTCACGCCGAAGCGGCGGGCGTAGTAGGCCGCCTGCGCTTTCCGAAGGCCGCCAATGCCGCGCGAAGCGGAATAGCCGTGCGTATCGGGCCGCTGCACCGTTTCTATCAGCTTGTCGACAACGTGACGCGCGGTGGGCAGATCAGGATTGCCCATGCCGAGGTCGACAATATCTGCGCCCGAAGCTCGCGCGGCAGCCTTGAGCCGGTTGACCTGCTCGAAGACATACGGCGGGAGGCGCTTGATCTTGTGGAACTCGTTATTGCTCATGGGGTTGACCTCGGTATGGTCGTTGAAGTCGGCGGTTTTCGCCCCGCGCCGACAGGCGGGTCTGTGCTTCTAGATCAAATACGGGCGGTGGGGAAAGTGGCTTTTGGCCGGTCATCGACCGATCTCTCCAAAAAGCCGCCGCTGTTGCCGCCCTGCCCCTGCCTGGAACGGTTTCAACCGATCGTGGAGAGAGCCGGGAAGTTTTCTAAAAGCCAGAACGACGCGCGCTGCATGCCGCCTGACAGGAACAGCGCGCCGGTGATAACCAGCACGCCGCCCATAGCTCGCTCGACCAACGGAAAATGGCAGCGGAAACGGCGCATGAACAGCACGAAACGAGCCGCGAACAGCGCGGCGATCAGGAAAGGAACCCCGAGACCAAGGGAATAGACGGCGAGCAGCAACGCGCCGTCACCGACGGTATCGCGGCTACCGGCGACCGACAGGATGGTGGCGAGCACCGGACCGATGCACGGCGTCCAGCCGAACGCAAAAGCGAGCCCGAGCAAAAACGCTCCGCCCAGGCCAGCCTTGGCCTGGAAATGATGAAAGCGAGCCTCGCGATAGAACAGCGCCACCCGAAACAGCCCCAGAAAATGCAGCCCCATCAAGACGATGAACGCACCGGCCACGATTCCGAGAACTTCCGACCATTGTCGAAGAAGCTGACCGAACACCGAAGCGGTGGCTCCAAGGGCTACGAAGACGCAGGTAAAGCCAAAGACGAATGACAGCGCCACCTCAGCGACGCGCCGTTTGGCGGCGAGATGGCTCATCTCCTCGCCGGTCAATTCCTCGATCGACGCGCCGGTCAGGAACCCGAGATAGGGCGGAACGAGCGGCAGCACGCAGGGGCTCACAAACGAGAGCAGTCCAGCGCCGAATGCTGCGATCAGGGTTACGTTCGCGTCCATGTGGCCTCTACCAATCGGGCATCGACTGATACTCGATTTCCTCTGGTCATGCGAGGCAGGTTTTCCTGCGGGCCATCAATTCGTCGCGAAGCCCGAACGGGTCGAGCCTCCCCGTCGAATACGTAAATATCCACAAACACAGAAGGTTCTACAGGTAGAAACCATATACCACCGATTGAGCCGACGGATGTTTCTCAGACTTCCTCTCCTCCGAAAGGCGTCGATATCGCCACGTGCCAAGGGCGAAAATCAAAACGGAGTTGATTTTCTGCGCGAAACGACGTCTCCTGGCGTATTAGCGAGGACGCATTACTGCATGCTGGCAGGTTAACCGTTATCTAGCAATCTACGCATATGTTGGTCAGCCTTTAGCAGATGGTTGTGTGCGTTCGGGGGAGCGAATGATCAGACTGTTGGTGATCGCTGGACTGGCATTAACCGCCAGCCTCGCGACGTTTGCATTTGCAAACGGCGCAACAGTGATCCACGTCGCCAGCACTTTCCCCATGTCGATGCCGCTATTCTCCGAAGCGACGGGCCGCCTGAGCGAAGAAGTGGACAGCCTGACCGACGGCGAAGTCAAACTTGTGTTTCACGTCCCGGGCGACTTGGCGCCGACCTCCGATACAATGGATCGCGTTAGCGCCGGCAAGATCGAGGCCGCTTGGTCGACAGCAGGCCAATTCGCCGGACACGACAGCGCATTCGAACTGCTGAGTTCCATTCCCTTCGGGCCGGATACCGTCGAATACATGGCCTGGCTGTTCGAGGGGGGCGGACTTACCCTATCTCGTGATCTATTCTCAAGTTACGGCATCTATAACGTACCTTGCATGGTGCTTCCGCCAGAAGGGGCCGGTTGGTTTTCGAAGGAAATCCGCAGCGCTGACGACCTGAAGGGTCTGAAAATCCGATTCTTCGGCCTCGGCGGTCGAGTTCTTGCCCGGCTCGGCGCCAACGTGGTGCAAATATCGCCCAGCGATATCGTTGATGCCATTAAAAAAGGCGACATCGAAGCGGCCGAATACTCGCTTCCGTCCATGGACTTGACGCTTGGCCTTCAAAATGTTGCAAAATACTATTATTTTCCAGGTTGGCATCAACCCTCTACCCTCTTCGAGCTTTACTTCAGCGACGCGACATGGCGCGCGCTGACGACAAAGCAGCAGGAGACGATTGAAACTGTCTGCGCCGCGGTCATGCGCGACACTATTGGCCGGGCAGAAAAGATGCAGATGGACGCGCTTGATGACATCAAGAAGCGAGGCATCAAGCTCCGTCGATGGTCACCCGATCTCCTGCTTACTTTCGAAGCCGCGTGGAGATCTGTCGCTGACGAGGAGATGGCAACCAGCCCGAGATTCGCGGAGATTTATAAGTCTTACGAGCGGTTTCATACCAACTACGGATTTTGGAAGCGTTTCAGTTATCTTCACTGAGGTCGCCCGAGCACTCGACAGGAGCCCCCGAGACCGATGAACTGGCATGAAGATCTGACCGGTAGCGTAAGAGATGCGAGCATCCGGACCAAGTTGTCCGGCGCGCTCGTTTTTGTCTTATTGCTGATCGCCGCGGTCAGTACGTTGGGTGTCGTTCAGGTTATATCGGTCAACAAGGTCACGACCGAGATTCGCGAAGTCCGGCTGCCGCAGGTGGAACTGCTGGAGAAGTTGCGCCGTCTTGCCTTACAGCACAATCTTGTCGTCATGCGGCGCCTGCAGGTTATCGACTATCGGAACCTGGCCGAGATCGATGCCAACCTCAAACAAACCCGTCTAGAGCTGCAAGATGCATCGGCGAGCTTCAAGACCACGATCAGTTCGCCGGACGAAGAGCGGCTGTTCGCCATATTCTCGCATGCCTGGGACATCTATCTCGCTTCGCTCAATCAGGTGAACGATGCAATCGAGAGCGGTGAGCTGGAAGAGGCCACCGAGTTTGCCAACGGCACGACTCGGCTCCAGTATCAGGCAGCCGTAAAAGAGCTTGAGAATCTCATCGCCTATGCCAAGGCCCAATCGGAAGACGCCGCTGCGCGAGCCTCTAGTGCCGTTTCGCGGGCTGTCGGCCAATCGCTCCTGGTGCTGGTCGTTGCCAGCCTAGCCGCGCTAGCTACGATCTTCTGGGTCCAGCGCAACGTGTCCGGTCCGCTCCAAAGCATCGCCCATGCCATGCGCCGGCTGACGGTGGGCGACCACACGACACCTATTCCCGAACCGACACCGCGGCGCGACGAAATCGGCGTGCTGGTGCTCGCACTTGCCGGTTATCGCGATGCTCTGATCCATAGCCGGGAGTTCGCCCATAATGCCGAGCGGGAATGGGAACGCCTTAGGGCCGCGGTCGCCAACATGCCTGTCGGTCTCTCGATGTTTGACGCCTCGGATCGCCTCATCATCTGCAACCGCATATTTTGCGACATGTATGGCCTGGAGCCAGAGGACACCCTGCGCGGCCGCACCTGCCGTGAGATCTTCGGTGACGCGGCGCGCCACGCGGACATCTACACTCCGATCGCTGACGTTCTGAGCGAAGTTCGCTCCGACCACGGGGCCGCGACCCATTTGGTATATGAGACCGGCGACAACCGTATCCTGGCATTAGGCATTCAGAGCATCGCCGGCGGTGGCTGGATCGCCATCCACGAGGACATCACGGCGCGTCGTCGCGTCGAGGAAAAGATTCGCCATATGGCACGCCACGACGCGCTCACCGACCTCGGTAACCGCCTCCTATTCCGCGACAGTCTTGAGGGAGCACTGACCGAACTTGCGGACGAGAAAAACGTCGCCGTGCTCTGCATCGACCTGGATCGGTTCAAGAACGTCAACGACACCCTCGGCCACCCGGTCGGGGACGCGCTCCTGCAGGCGGTCGCCAAACGTTTGAGGTCGTGCATCAGCCAGAACGACATCGCCGCGCGCTTTGGCGGCGATGAATTTGCCATCATTCAGCTGGGGCCTGTTCACCAGCCAGAAGCTGCCAGCGATCTCGCCCGCCGCATCGTTCGAATCGTCGGGGAGCCCTACGAGATCGAAGGCCAGCAGCTCATCATCGGTGCCAGTGTTGGCATCGCCATAGCCCCGCTCGATGGCAGCAACGCCGATACCCTGCTCAAAAACGCCGACATGGCGCTCTATACGGCCAAGGCCGACGGCCGTGGCGTCTACCGTTTCTTCCACGATGAAATGAGCCTGCGTTCTCAGACGCGGCGCCTGCTTGAACTGGAACTGCGCAGGGCCTTGGTCTCGCAGGAGCTTTGTCTCCACTATCAACCGATGTTCAGCATGGAAAATCGCGAGATCATCGGCTTCGAGGCGCTTCTTCGCTGGAACCATCCAACGCGGGGCCTCGTTCCTCCCAACGACTTCATCTGGTTGGCCGAGGAAGTGGGGCTGATCGTTCCGATCGGCCAATGGGTCATGGAGCAGGCATGCCGCGATGCAGCGAGTTGGCCGGGCTACATCACCATTGCTGTCAACGTCTCGCCGGTTCAGTTCCGCGACAGGACCTTCGCCGATCAAGTGGTTTCGGCGCTTGCTGCTTCTGGCCTGGAAGCTGACCGGCTGGAGATCGAGATCACCGAACGCGTGCTGATCGCTGACACCTCAACGACCCTCGCCATTTTGCAGCGACTGCACGAGATCGGCGCTCGAATCGCTATGGACGACTTCGGCACCGGCTATTCGAGCCTCGGCTATCTGCGTCAGTTCCGCTTCGACCGGATCAAGATCGACCGTTCCTTCGTCGCCGACCTCGGGGAAGATGACCGGGAATCGCTCGCCATCGTCCGGGCCGTCGCCGGCCTGTCATCCAGCCTGAACATTGCCACCACGGCCGAGGGTGTGGAGAGCGAGCAGCAGTTCGAGCGCCTGCGCGCAGAGGGCTGCGACACGGTACAGGGCTTCCTGCTGGGAAAGCCGGTACCGGCGGAGGACGTCACTCGAATGTTCGAGGAAGGTACAGCTATCTCTGCGGCGTGAGGGTGTAGGTCTCTGACAACCCCGGAGCCAGCGAATTCAGCGGCGCTTGCCTCGTTGTACGGAGTACCGCAAAGGCATCGCTCTACCTCAACGCAGGGCGCGACATCACGCTCAGCCGACCAACCCCAAAACTTCACCGATGTATTGAAAATGGTGGGCGGTGACGGTCTCGAACCGCCGACATCCAGTGTGTAAAACTGGCGCTCTACCAACTGAGCTAACCGCCCGCCACGACCGCCTCGAAGGCGATTGGCCCCCTGCTCTACCGACTCAGTCGACCGATTGCAAGACCGAGTCCTCCGCCTTCGAGTGAGTGAGACGGAAAACAAAAAGGGCGCGACCGTTACCGGTCGCGCCATTCAAATTTCCATCGGCCCAGTCCGTTTGTGGACCGGGCCGATCAAAGAGGTCAGCCGTTGACCGCGTCCTTGAGGCCCTTGCCCACGCGGAACTTCGGCTGCTTGGAGGCAGCGATCTTGAGCGGCTCGCCGGTCTGCGGGTTGCGACCCTCGGAAGCGGCGCGCTCGGTCACAACGAAGTTGCCGAAGCCGACGATGCGAACTTCATCGCCCACCTTCAACGCTTCGGTGATCGTCGCGAAGACCGCGTCGACGGCCGCACCGGCCTGCGCCTTGTTGAGCGACGCCTTCTCGGCGACCTGCGTGACCAGATCGTTCTTGTTCATGTCGTGTCCCTTTGTCTGACTCTGTCGGCAGCGGACTTGTCCGTCACCCCGGCGGCACGTTTCCCGGATTTCCGGGGAAAATCAAGTGCGGAAAGACCGCTTATGCGCGATTTTTTGCCGGAAGACAAAAAAGACCCGGGCTTTGAAGGCCCGGGTCCGGAATTTGCTGGACAACTTGCGTCAGTTGGCTCAGTGCGCGGTGATCAACGTCAAATCGCCCACTTCGCCATCTGCGACCGGCTTGGCCGCCGGTTCCTTCGATTCGTCCCACGTGATCGGCTCAAGCGGCCTCAAGAGCGCCACTTTCAGCACCTCGTCCATATGGGCGACGGGAATGATTTCCATGACATTGCGAACGTTATCAGGAATGTCGGCGAGATCCTTGGCATTCTCGTCGGGGATCAGCACCGTCTTGATGCCACCGCGGTGAGCGGCGAGCAGCTTTTCCTTGAGACCACCGATTGGCAGGATGCGACCACGTAGCGTGATTTCGCCGGTCATGGCCACGTCGTGGCGCACCGGCACACCGGTCATCACCGATACGATCGAGGTGACCATGGCGATACCAGCCGACGGACCATCCTTCGGCGTAGCACCCTCGGGAACGTGCACGTGGATGTCGCGCTTGTCGAACAGTGGTGGCTCGATGCCGAAATCGACGGCCCGCGAGCGGACATAGGAGGCCGCCGCCGAGATCGATTCCTTCATCACGTCCTTGAGGTTGCCGGTCACCGTCATGCGACCCTTGCCCGGCAAGCGTACGCTTTCGATGGTCAGCAACTCGCCGCCAACTTCGGTCCAGGCGAGCCCCGTGACGACACCAACCTGGTCGGTGCCATCGGCCTCGCCGTGCCGGTAGCGCGGCACACCGAGATACTGTTCCACTTTCTCAGCCGTCACCGTGATCGACTTCAGCGCGCCCTTCGACTTTTGCAACTCCGTCACCGCCTTACGGGCAAGCGACATCATCTCGCGGTCGAGGTTACGAACGCCGGCCTCGCGGGTGTACTGACGGATCAACGAATGAATGGCGTCGTCGGTGAGTTCATACTCACCGGGCCGCAGGCCATGGTCAGCGATCGACTTGGACAGCAAGTGTCTCTTGGCGATCTCGACCTTTTCATCCTCGGTGTAACCGGCGATACGGATGATTTCCATGCGGTCCATCAGCGGGCCGGGAATGTTCAGCGTATTGGCTGTCGTCACGAACATCACATCCGAGAGGTCGTATTCCACCTCGAGATAGTGGTCCATGAAGGTGTGATTCTGCTCGGGGTCGAGAACCTCCAGCAGTGCCGACGACGGGTCGCCCCGGAAGTCCATTCCCATCTTGTCGATCTCATCGAGCAGGAACAGCGGGTTGGACTTCTTGGCCTTCTTCATCGACTGGATGACCTTGCCGGGCATCGAGCCGATATAAGTACGGCGGTGACCGCGGATCTCCGCCTCGTCACGCACGCCGCCGAGCGACATGCGCACATACTCACGCCCCGTCGCCTTGGCGATCGACTTGGCGAGCGAGGTCTTGCCGACACCCGGCGGGCCGACGAGGCAGATGATCGGCCCCTTCAGCTTGTTGGCCCGGCTCTGCACCGCCAGATACTCGACGATGCGCTCCTTGACCTTGTCGAGCCCGAAATGATCCTCGTTCAGCACCGCCTCGGCGTAAGCGAGGTCGTCGCGGGTCTTGGAACGGGTCTTCCAGGGAATGCCTAGAATCCAGTCGAGGTAGTTGCGCACCACGGTGGCTTCGGCCGACATCGGCGACATTTGCCGAAGCTTCTTCAGCTCGGCACTCGCCTTCTCACGGGCTTCCTTCGAGAGCTTGGTCCGCTTGATGCGCTCTTCGAGTTCGGCAAGCTCGTCCTTGCCCTCCTCGCCATCACCGAGCTCTTTCTGAATCGCCTTCATCTGCTCGTTGAGATAGTACTCGCGCTGCGTCTTCTCCATCTGCCGCTTGACGCGGCTACGGATGCGCTTTTCCACCTGCAACACGGAGATCTCGCTCTCCATCAGCCCCAGCACGCGCTCAAGCCGTTCGACCACCGACTTCAGGGACAGAACGTCCTGCTTCTCGGAGATCTTGACGGCGAGGTGGCTGGCGATAGTGTCGGCGAGCTTGGCGTAGTCGTCGATCTCCTTGATGGTGCCGAGCACCTCAGGAGACACCTTCTTGTTCAGCTTGACGTAGTTGTCGAACTCGACCAGCACGGAACGGGCCAGCGCCTCAACCTCGACGCGGTCGCTCTCGACCTCTTCGATCGGGCGCACTTCGGCTTCGAAATAGTCCGAACGGTCGATGAAATTGATCACTTCGGCCCGGCGAGCACCTTCCACCAGCACTTTCACCGTGCCGTCGGGCAGCTTCAGGAGCTGGAGCACCGTTGCCAGCGTGCCGACCGTGTAGATGTCGCCGGAGGCAGGATCGTCGTCGGAGGCGTTTTTCTGAGTGGCAAGCAGAATCTGCTTGTCGGCCGTCATCACTTCTTCGAGGGCGCGAATGGACTTCTCGCGGCCGACGAACAGCGGCACGATCATGTGCGGGAAAACGACGATGTCGCGAAGTGGCAGGACTGGGAAGACGTCCCGTTCGGCGCCAGTCGCGGGAGTGGATGCGGCCATGAGGTGGTTTCCTTTCTGGTGGCCCGCCGGCTTGGCCTGTCGGCGCCGACGTCCGTCGCACGCGGTTTACGGCAAGGGCCGCCGACCGGATGACCGGAAGGCCCATGTTCGGCAACGGGTGAGAGGATCGGAGGTCTGATCCGCTACGTGGCCGTCAGGTCCGCCCCTCGATGGGCACAAACCTAGGCGCCATTCCCGTTTCCGTTGCCGCCGCGTAAGCGGATACATGGATCGCGGCGACTGTGCTTTCAAGGCCTTGACACGAAAGCGTCAATGACCCGACGCACAACGCTCCCAGTCCACGGGACCGGGAAGCTGGACGGCAAATATTCCATCGCCGCCCAGAGAAAGCTTGTCAGGCGCCCGTGCCCGTGTCCTCAAGGCGCTCGCCGTAAACGTAGATCGGCTTGGCCTTACCGACGACGACATCGGCGGAAATCACCACTTCCGTCACGTCCTCCAGGTTCGGCAGCTCATACATGGTCTCGAGCAGGATGCCTTCCATGATCGAGCGGAGACCACGGGCACCCGTCTTGCGGTCGATCGCCTTGCGTGCGATGGCGGCCAGCGCGTCTTCTTGGAAGGCGAGCTTGACGTTCTCCATCTCGAACAGGCGCTGGTACTGCTTGACGAGGGCATTCTTCGGCTCGGTGAGGATGATCACCAAGGCGGGCTCATCGAGATCCTCAAGCGTGGCAAGCACCGGCAGACGGCCGACGAATTCGGGGATCAAGCCAAATTTCAGAAGATCTTCCGGCTCCACATGGGCGAACAATTCGCCGGTGCGCCGATCTTCGGGAGCTGCCACCTGCGCCTGGAAGCCGATGGACGTCGACTTGCCGCGCGCCGAGATGATCTTCTCAAGACCGGCGAAGGCGCCACCGCAGATGAACAGGATGTTGGTCGTATCGACCTGCAGGAACTCCTGCTGCGGATGCTTGCGACCGCCCTGCGGCGGCACCGAAGCCACGGTGCCTTCCATGATCTTCAGCAGGGCCTGCTGCACGCCCTCGCCCGACACGTCGCGGGTAATCGACGGATTGTCGGACTTGCGGGAAATCTTGTCGACCTCGTCGATGTAGACGATGCCGCGCTGAGCGCGTTCGACGTTGTAGTCGGCAGCCTGCAACAGCTTCAGGATGATGTTCTCGACGTCCTCGCCGACGTAACCGGCCTCGGTCAGCGTCGTCGCGTCGGACATGGTGAACGGCACATCGATGATGCGGGCCAGCGTCTGGGCAAGCAGCGTCTTGCCCGAGCCCGTCGGCCCGATCAGCATGATGTTCGACTTGGCCAACTCGACGTCATTGTTCTTCGACGCGTGGTTGAGGCGCTTGTAGTGGTTGTGAACAGCCACCGCCAACACCTTCTTGGCCTTGTCCTGGCCAATGACGTAGTCGTCCAGCACCTTACGGATTTCCGCGGGCGTCGGCACGCCGTCCCGTGATTTCACGAGATTGGACTTCGACTCCTCGCGGATGATGTCCATGCAGAGTTCCACGCATTCATCACAAATGAATACCGTTGGTCCCGCGATGAGCTTGCGGACTTCGTGCTGGCTCTTGCCGCAGAACGAACAGTAGAGGGTGTTCTTCGACTCGCCGCTAACCTTAGTCATCCAATCATTCCCGCTCGGTTGACGGACGGTCCGCCGCCGCGCCCTTGGGCGGGTAGAAGACCGAACCTTCCCTCTCGAACCCTTCTTCAGTGACCGAATCCGCCGGAACCGCCACTCGCGCATGCTGCGCCAAAAGGACTCAAGATAGCTTTAACGTACCGATCTCAGTGCGCCGGCGCCTTCGGCGCCGACAAACCTCTTTCTCAGGGCAGATCTGGAGCTGCCCGCTTCGCAATGACGTCGTCGACAAGACCAAAGGTCTTGGCGGTCTCGGCATCCATGAAGTTGTCGCGCTCAAGTGCCTCTTCGACCGAGGAAAGATCCCGGCCCGTGTGATGGACATAAATCTGGTTGAGGCGATGCTTCAGCTTCAGGATTTCCTGGGCGTGCAACATGATATCCGCCGCCTGGCCCCGGAAGCCACCCGACGGCTGGTGAACCATGATACGCGCGTTGGGCAACGAGAAGCGCATGCCGGGCTCGCCAGCGCAAAGAAGCAGCGATCCCATTGAAGCGGCCTGCCCGATGCAAAGCGTCGCCACCTTCGGACGGATGAACTGCATGGTGTCATAGATGGCGAGGCCCGCCGTCACGTAGCCACCGGGAGAATTGATATAGAGGGAGATCTCCTTGTTGGGATTCTCCGACTCAAGGAACAGAAGCTGGGCACTGACAAGTGTCGCAACACCGTCATCAATCCCGCCGGTAATGAAGATGATCCGCTCCTTGAGGAGGCGCGAAAAAATGTCATAGGCGCGCTCGCCACGGTTCGTCTGCTCGACGACCATCGGGACCAACGTGCTCATGGTGAAATCGACAGGATCCTTCATACGTTCCCTCGGCGTTCGACGAACGAACCGCCCTTCCATGGCCTCTTGAGGCTTGGTGGATCAGCGGTGACGTCGCCCTCAAATCACTCTTGCCGTGATCGTTACATCCCAACCCGGCACTTGGCTACACCAAAGCCTCTGAATTTTCGCTGCATGGTGTACGGCCCCTCCATGCCTCATATAGGCTTTGGGGAACCTTCCATGAAAGCCACGTATGCATCGCCGGCAAACTCTGCAAGCGGCAGGAACCACACGCAGAGCTGCCCGACACAAAACGCAACGGGCCGGGGCGTCACCGCCCCGGCCGCGGAATTTCGTCATAGGAGAAGCGGAGAAGCCGATCAGACGGCTTCTTCCTCGTCGTCCTTGAACAGCTCTTCCTTGGTGACCGTCTTGTCGGTGACCTTGATGAGACCGAGAAGAACGTCGACCACCTTCTCTTCGAACACCGGCGCCTGCAGCGAGGCAAGCGCGTTGGCATCGCGGCGGTAGAAGTCAAACACGGCCTTCTCCTGACCGGGGAACTGGCGAGCCCGCTCGATCAGAGCGCGCTGCAGTTCCTGCTCGTTGACCTGCACCTTCTCGCGCTCGCCGAACTTCGACAGCACAAGACCGAGACGGACGCGACGCTCGGCGATCTTGCGATAGTCGGCGCGGGCCTTCTCCTCGGTGGTCTCTTCGTCCTCGTAGGTCTTACCAGCGGACTTCATTTCCGCCTCGACCTGATTCCAGATGGCGTTGAATTCCTGCTCCACCAGCGTTGCCGGCAGCTCGAAGGAATACTGGCCATCAAGGGCGTCGAGCAGCTGGCGCTTCACCTTCTGGCGGGTCTGGCCGCCGTTCTGCGACTCGATCTGCTGCTTGACGATGTCCTTCAGCGCATCGAGATTGTCCATGCCGAGCGTCTTGGCCCAGTCGTCGTCGAGCGCCAGCTCGCCAGGGGCGGCCACTTCGAACACCTCGATATCGAAGGTGGCGGGCTTACCGGCCAGATGCTTGGCCTGATAGTCCTCGGGGAAGGTCACTTCAATGACCTTCTTGTCGCCGACCTTGGCGCCGATCAACTGCTCCTCGAAGCCGGGGATGAAGCGCCCCTGGCCAAGGAAGATGGCGGCGCGGTCGTCGGCGCCACCGTCGAAGGGCTCGCCATCGATCTTGCCGAGATAGGAAATGGTCAGGCGGTCGCCATTCTCGGCGGCAACACCCTCCTCGCGGGCGACGTAGGAACGGGCACCCTCGGCGATCTGGGTCAGGCGCTCGTCGACTTCCGAATCAGCTACCTCGACAACCGGACGCTCGATGGCAATGCCGTCGAGCGACGCCAGTTCGAACTCGGGCACGATCTCGTAGGAGAGATCGTAGGCAAGATCGAGGTCACCCGACAGGATCTTCTCGGCATCTTCGTCGGAGAGCTTGATCTGCGGCTGCATAGCAGCCTTCTCGGAGCGCTCCTCGAGGGCCTTGTTCGACGTCTCGCCGATCACGGTGTTGACGATCTCGGCCATGGCCGACTTGCCATAGAGCTTCTTGAGGTGAGCCTTGGGAACCTTGCCGGGGCGGAAGCCGCGAATCTGGGCGCGCCCCTTCATGTCCTCGAGATAGGCATCGAGCTTTTCGGCGAGTTCTGAGGCCGTGATGACGATCTTGAGCTCGCGCTTCAGGCCTTCGGTCGAGGTTTCAGTCACCTGCATGGATGTGTTCTTTCGTCTCTGATCCCGAGAACGCCTCACAGACCGTTCCGGAGGTTTTCCCTGCCGACCCGGCCCGAAGAAGCGGTTCAATTCTGTCTTCACCACCGGCGGGACGCCTTGGAGACGTACCTGACACCGACCGCATCACCCTCGATCACGGTGGGCCGATCTGGTGCGGGCGAAGGGACTTGAACCCCCACGGCTTGCGCCACTGGAACCTAAATCCAGCGTGTCTACCAATTCCACCACGCCCGCGATCTAAACCACACCGATCATCGCCTCCGATGCTCGAAGCGGGGTCTCCATAGCAAACTTCCCCGCAGGCACAAAGCAAAAAGGGGAGGATTCGTGATGAACCTCCCCTTTGGTCGAGTTTGCCGGCTTTGCCGGGCTCACGGCGCGGGCTGGCCGACGGGGGAAGCGGAGGTCAAGGCCGCGCCCAACAGATCGAAGCTATCGCGTCCGGATGCCTTGGCGAGACTGGCCACCGTGTCTTCCGCCGACGTCACGTCGACACCGATCGTCTTGAGCCGCGCCGTTACCGTCGCCTCGTCGGTACGGGCAAGCGCGGCCAGCGCCGTCATCGAGGCGTTGTTGAGGGCGCCAAAGGCGGCCATGCGCGGATTGCCGCCTGCCGAGGCTCCCGCGCCCTCATAAGCGAAGGCACCGGCGGCGACGAGGCAGACGACGGTCGAGACCCACATGGCCGAGCGGCGGAAATAACTTAAGAGCGTCCGCCAATTGCGCCAGACATGCAGCCCGAAGGGCACGATCAGGAACATCGACAGGATCTCATGCATCTCGCGAAAATACTGGTTACCGACGCCTAAGAACAGCGCGATACCCGAAACGAGGGAGATCAAGAACAGCCACGTCGTCAACGGCGTGGCGTAGCGCATCAGAACATCCTTGGCGGACATGGGAGGACCCAATCACTAGAGAGAATTCGAAAAAGCCAGCCCCCTGGCTCCCCTTCCCTCTAGCACCGCCCCCCGTCCCGATCCTCTCAAGACGATATCGAAGTGTATCAAGCAGTACCGGCTGCGGGCTTTCGCTTCCGGCTGGCCTTGCGTTCCTTTTCCTCGGCCTTGGCAGCCTCGCTCCGTCGGGCAACACCCACGGCGGCACGACACCAATCGAGGAACTCGTCCTGTTCGTCGTAGAGCCGCTCCGGCGCCCGCCAATAAGGCATCTGCGCGGTGCGCCCGTCCTTGGTGGTGTATTCAAATTGCGGGCAATCCTCGGCGACAAAACGACCCCGCGTCTCATCATCGACCTTGAAATAGAGGCTACCGTCGATCTCCAAGGCGAACACCATGCCATCTTGATAGATGGAGAGCCCACCGAACATCTTGCGGAAGGTGACGCCGCCAAGCGGCTCCGTCAGTTCGCGCAGGAATTCCCGAAAGCCATCGTCCGCCATGATCGTCCCCGTCAATGAATGACGAGAACATAAAGCGAACACTAGGCCCTGTCGAGTCCCATCTGCCAGAACGCAGCCTCCAGTCGGCTAGCCTGGGCGAACAAGTCGCGGAGTTGGCGGAAGCGCGCTTGTCCAACCTCCCCACCGGCGAGCGCATCGAGATGGGCGATGGTCGCCGCGCCCACCGACTGGTAGCCCTCGGCGGAATACTCAGTGATCCACGGAGCGTAGGGATTTTCGGGCGACAGGGCACCGGGGATGCCGGCAAGGCGCTTGCCGATCACCGCGTATCCGATCATGCAGGGAGCAAGCGCCACGTGAAGGTCGAGAAGATCGCCGCGAACGCCCCAATCCAGCACGAAGCGGGTATAAGCCGTGGTCGGCATGTCCTCGTCGGCCGCTTCGAGATCGGCCGGCGCCAGCCCCCAGCCGGCGCAATATTTGACATGCAGCGCCATCTCCCCGTCGAGAATCGCTCTGAGCCCGTCGAGGCCATAACGCATTTCCTCCATCGTCCTGCCCTTGTAGGCGGCAAGCGCGTAGGCGCGGGCGAACTGGATAAGGAATAGGTAGTCTTGGACGAGGTAGTGGCGAAATGCCGCTTCGGGCAGCGTACCAGCCGCCATCATCTCCACGAAGGGGTGTTCGACATAGGCGCGCCAGTCGTCGGCACTGGCATCGACGAGACGGTCGAATAAGGTCATCCGTTCTCTCCTCGCGCCCAGGCGGCCTTCGTTTCAGCCTTGAACTCCTCGAAGCGACCGGCCTCGATGGCGTCGCGGATGCCCTGCATCAGCGTTTGGTAGTAGGCGACGTTGACCCAGGTGAGCAACATACCGCCCAGCGCCTCGCCGGTACGCACCAGGTGATGAATATAGGCGCGCGAATAGTCGCGGGCCGCCGGGCAATCCGAGGTGGGGTCGATCGGCCGCGGGTCGTCCATATGGCGGGCATTCTTGAAATTGAGCTTGCCGAATCGGGTGTAGGCAAGGCCGTGACGGCCGGCACGTGTCGGCATGACGCAGTCGAATTGATCGATGCCGCGTGCCACGCTCTCGATGATGTCGTCGGGCGTGCCGACGCCCATCAGGTAGCGCGGCTTGTCGCGTGGCAGGATCGGGTCCACGACATCGATCATTCGCAGCATTACCGCCTGCGGCTCGCCGACGGCGAGACCACCCACTGAATAGCCCTCGAAGGGCATGGTGGAGAGTTCGTGGGCACTCACCTCGCGGAGGGCGGGCACGTCGCCACCCTGCACGATGCCATAGAGCCCCTGCCCTTTCCGAGGCCCACCCATCGCCTCGAACTGCTGGCGCGACCGCGCGGCCCAACGCAAGCTGAGCTGCATGCCGCGCTCAACTTCTTTGGGCTCGGCCGGCAGGCGGACGCATTCGTCGAGCTGCATCTGGATATCGGAACCGAGCAGCCCCTGGATCTCGATGGAGCGCTCCGGCGTCAATTCGTGTCGGCTGCCGTCGATGTGGCTCTGGAAGGTAACGCCACGCTCGTCCATTTTCCGAAGCTGGGCGAGCGACATCACCTGGAAGCCGCCGCTATCGGTCAGGATGGTGCCGCCCCAGGTGGAGAACTTATGCAGGCCGCCGAGCGCCGCTACCCGCTCGGCACCGGGCCGGAGCATCAGATGGTAGGTGTTGCCGAGAATGACGTCGGCGCCGGTCGCCTTGACGTCGTCCATGAACATCGCCTTGACCGTGCCGAGCGTACCGACCGGCATGAAAGCCGGCGTACGGACGACGCCATGCGGCGTAACGATCTCGCCACGGCGCGCCCGACCATCGGTCGCAAGAAGGCGGAAGGAAAAAGGCTGGGTCATCGGCTTGGCTTTCCGGCGCTAGGCGGCTGTCCCTCTCCGTTAAGAAAAGGGATCGCCGCCCGCCAATAGCGAAAAACGCCGCCGGCAACAACGGTTGTTAGAGCCGGCCCGAAACGCGCTGGATCGGGCGGCTAGCTTCGGAGCAGCCGATAGATGGCTGGAATGACCAGCACGGTGAGCAGCGTTGATGACGCAAGACCGAACAACAGCGATATGGCGAGCCCCTGGAAGATCGGGTCGGTCAGGATCACCGCCGCGCCGATCATGGCGGCGAGCGCCGTCAGCAGGATCGGCTTGAAGCGGATAGCTCCCGCTTCGATCAGAATGTCGGCCAGCGGCCGCCGCGCCACATGGGATACCCCCTCCTCGTCCTCCATCGTGACTTCGCGCGGTGCGTGGCGAATGAAGTCGACGAGCAGGATCGAGTTGCGCACGATAATGCCGGCGAGCGCGATGAAACCGATCATCGAGGTCGCCGTGAACGGGGCATGAAACAGCCAATGTCCGCCGAGAATGCCGATAAAGGTCAGCGGGATAGGCGTCAGGATGACCAGCGGCAGCTTGAACGAACCGAATTGCGCGACCACCAGGATGTAGATGCCGAGGATGGCGATGGCAAAGGCTGCCCCCATGTCGCGGAAGGTCACCCAGGTCACTTCCCACTCGCCATCCCAGAGCAGCGTCGATCGGCTCTCGTCTGCCGGCTGGCCATGCAGCGCGACCACCGGCTTTTCAAGGCCCGTCCAGTCCTGCCGGTCGAGCGCTTCGTTGACAGCCAGCATGCCGTAAAGCGGCGCCTCGAAGGCGCCGGCAAGCTCGGCCGTCACCATCTCGGCAAAGCGGCCGTTGTGGCGGAAGATCGGGAAGGATGCCTTTTCCTCTTTCACTCGCACCACGTCGCCGAGTTCGACGACGCCACGGTCGCCGGGCAGGACATTGGCCGGAATGGGCGTGGTCAGTGCCGTTTCGTCCAGCACCTTGTCGCCCTTCGGCCGCTCAACCACGATCGGAATGGCCGCCCGGCCACCACCGCGATGCGAATAGCCGACCGTCGACGAGCCACCAAGAATGGCCAGCGTGTCGAACACGTCGCTCTCCTCGACGTGGAAAAAATCGAGATCGTCGGTGGAGATCGTCGCCCTCAGCCGACGGGTCGGTACGCCAAAGGAGTTGTCGACGTCGACGATGAATGGCACCTCGCGGAAGGCGGCTTCCACCTTTTCGGCCGTGCGGCGGCGTTTGTCGGCGTCGGGGCCGTAGATCTCGGCAAGCAACGTGGCCATCACCGGCGGTCCCGGCGGCGGCTCGATCACTTTGATCGACGTGCCGGCCGGCACCGGCAGCGCCATGACGCGTTGGCGGAGATCAAGGGCGATGTCATGCGAGGCCCTCGCACGTTCGCCCTTGCCCGTCAGATTGACCTGCACATCACCAAATCGCGGCTGGGTTCTGAGATAGGATTGACGCACCAGGCCACTGAAATTGAAGGGCGCCGACGTGCCGGCATGAGTCTGGGCGGACACCACTTCCGGCAAGTCGAGCGCCACCTTCGCCACGGCCTGCGCCACCGCGTCGGTCGCCGCCACTGACGAGCCTTCCGGTAGATCGATGGTGACGGCGAGCTCCGCCTTGTTGTCGAAGGGCAACAGCTTCACGGTGACATGCTTGGTGTAAAACAGCGTCAGCGAGCCGAGCGTCATCACTCCAACGGCAAGCAGAAAGGCGAGGCTCCTTCCCTTGCTTGCCAGGATTGGCCGCGCCACGACCGCATAGGCCCGCCCCAGAGGGCCACCGCTGTCCGTTCCCTGATGATGGTGCGTCGGGCCGTTTCCGGCCACCTTCACCATCAGCCAGGGCGTGACGATCACCGCCACGAAAAAGGAGAAGATCATCGCCGCCGAGGCATTGGCCGGAATGGGGCTCATGTAGGGGCCCATCATGCCGGAAACGAACAGCATCGGCAGCAGCGCCGCGACGACGGTCAGCGTCGCAACGATGGTCGGATTCCCAACCTCGGCGACGGCGGCAATGGCGCCGTCGCGCCGGCTTCGCTCCCCGCCCATCCCCCAGTGGCGGGAAATATTCTCGATGACGACGATGGCGTCGTCGACCAGGATGCCGATCGAGAAGATCAGCGCGAACAGCGACACCCGGTTGAGCGTGTAGCCCATCACCTTGGCAGCGAACAGCGTGAGCAGGATGGTGACCGGGATGACGACCGCCACCACCACCGCCTCGCGGAAGCCGATCGCCACCCACACCAGGGCGATGATCGACAGCGTCGCAAGACCGAGATGGAAGAGCAGTTCGTTGGCCTTTTCGTTGGCCGTCTCCCCATAGTCGCGCGTCACCTCGACGCTCAGACTGTCGGGGATCAAATTGCCTTTGAGGCTATCGACTCGGGCGAGGATGTCGTGGGCGACAGTGACCGCGTTGGCGCCGGCCCGCTTGGCAACAGCCAGCGTGACCGCCGGCAACCGCCCGACCGAACCGTCGGCTGCCTTGCTGACGCTGGAAACGTAGAGGTCGGCGGTATCCTGAACGAACGATACGTCGGCAACGTCGCGCAAGTAGACCGGGCGGCCATCACGCGTCGTCAGCAGGAGGTTGGCGATCTCGGCCGGCGATTGCAGCGTCTCGCCGGCTACCATCTGAATCTCTTGACCATCCCCCCGGATCGTGCCGGCCGGAAACGACCTGTTGGCAGCGGTAACCTTGGCCGAAAGCTGCTGCAGCGTCACGCCATAAAGGGCAAGCCGATCAGGGTCGGGCGCGACGCGGATGGCATCGCCCGTTTCACCTACCAGATAGGTCAGACCGACATCGTCGACCTTGGCAATCTCGCTGCGAAGCTCGCGGGCAACGCGCGTGAGATCAGCGGCGGTGACCGATGCAGCCGCCTCGGGCTTCGGCGCCAAGGTCAGTGTGACGATGGCGACATCGTCAATGCCACGGCCAACGATGCGCGGCTCGGCGATGCCAACCGGAATGCGATCGAGGTTGGCGCTGATCCGGTCGTGGATGCGCAGCACCGCCGCGTCGGCCGACGTGCCGACCAGGAAACGGGCGGTGACCAGCACTTGCTCGTCGTGGGTCTGCGAATAGACGTGCTCGACGCCGTTGATGGCCTTGACGATGGTTTCGAGCGGCTCGGTGATCAGCTTTTCCGCATCTTCGGCCTTGAGGCCGGGCGCCGACACGTGAATGTCGACCATCGGCACCGATATCTGCGGTTCTTCCTCGCGTGGCAGCGTCACAAGAGCGACGAGACCGACTGCGAAGGCGGCCAGCAGGAACAACGGGGTCAGCGCCGAGCCGATGAAGGCGCGAGTGAGATGGCCGGCGATACCGAGCTTCATGGCAGCACCACCGCGTCACCAGCGGCAAGACCGGTCAGGATTTCCACGTCGCCACCATGTCGTTCGCCGAGCACCACCGTACGGTCGGACTCCGCTCCGCCAGAGGCAACGCGCAACGTATCGATTCCGGATCGGCTGGCGACGGCGCTGACCGGCACCAGAATCGCCTGCCGCGTGCCGATAGGCACACGCACCAGGACGCGAGCGTCGACGAAATCGGTAACCAGGCCCGGCACTTCAACATCGGCGGTAACACGGCCGTTTTCGATCTGCGGATAGATCTTGGCGAGCCGCCCTTCGAGGGTACCTCCCGTCGTCTCGACGGCAAGCGAAGCGCCCGCCTCGAGCAGCGCGGCATGGCGTTCGGGAATGGACAGACGCAGGAAAAAGCCACCGCCGCCCAAGGTGGCGACGGTTTCGCCCGCCATCACCACCGACCCCTTGGTGACCGGCACAGTCAAAACCTTGCCGTCATCGGGGGCCAGCACGTCACCTTCAGCACCCTGCTGGATGACCACTTGCCGCTGCGCCTCGGTGGCGGCGATCTGGTTGCGAAACACGTCGACCTGAGTCCGGAGCTGATCCAGGCGTTGACTGGTCGTAACCCCCTTGTCGACCAACGTCTGGCCGCGCGCGAGCTCGGCCACCGCGTTCTGCAATTGCGCCTCAAGCGCCTTCATCTGAGAATCAAGAGCCGACACCTGGAAGTCGATCTTGTCGTCGCGCACGACAGCGATGCGCTGGCCAGCCTTCACCGTATCGCCCTCCGAAACGTCGAGCGAAATCAGCGTGCCACCGACGCGAGCACGGGCGGCGAGGCTGTCGCGCGCCTCGACGCGGCCGTAGACCGCCTTCCATTCCGGAACGGCGACCGGCTGAACAACAAGCGTGCCGGCCTGGGCAAGCGAGGTAAGGCAGAGCGAAACGAGCCCGGCAACGATGATGCGCATGACGACCTCCCGATCAGAAGGCGGTACCGGGCTTCACGCCAAGCTTGCGGAGGACGATCGCCGCTGGACAGAACCCGGTGAAGGCCGACTGAATGAGGTTGAAACCAACAAAAGCCGTCAGCCACATGAAATAGGACGAGACGAAATAGGTGAGCAGCAGCGAGACGAGCAGCACGCTGCCGGCGAAGGCGAGAACGGCGCGATCCAGAGTCATTGGTCATCTCCGTTTAGATCGTATATTATAATATTCTCATACACAGATGAACACAAGAAATGCAAGTCCTTCCGCGTTCGTCGGCGAACGGTCGCCAGAGCGTGACTGAGCGGCTCGCAAGATATCGACAGGCTGAAACGCCGTGGAGGTCCTGTCAATCAGACCTGCGGCGAGAAGGCGACAATTTGTATAGTGATTACATCAAGATAATGGATTCGGCACCGATCAGGAGCCCCCAATCGCCACAGTCCACAAAGCGCGTATGGTCGCTTTTCAGCCTGCTTTGATGATAGCCTCCGCTCCCGAATCTCTGAGAGGACTGCATGGTCATAGCCTTCGACATTGGCGGCACGAAAATCGCGGCGGCGCGAGTTGGTGCCGAGATGACGGCCAACGAAATCGGCCGCCTACCGACTCCCACGCGTGACTATGACGCTTTCTGCGCTGCCATCGCCGATCTCGCCGGACCCGGCGATGAGCCGATCGGCATTTCTATCGCAGGCGTGGTCGATCCCCGTGATGGTCGGCTCACCGTCGCAAACATTCCCTGCGCCGATGGAAAGTCACTCGCCGCCGACATTGAGACGCGCCTTGGCCGGCGCGTGAGCGTGCTCAACGACGCCAAGGCATTTGCGCTTGCCGAAGCCGCCGTCGGCCTGGGCAAGGGCCATGCGTCGGTCTTCGCGGTGATCATCGGCACGGGCATCGGCGGTGCCTTCGTGCTGAACGGCCGGCTCGTCATAGGCTCGACCGGCAGCGCCGGCGAATGGGGCCATGGCCCAGCGGCGGCGACCCGCACCGTCGCCATTTTGCCGAACATCCGCTGCGGCTGCGGCCAGCCAGGCTGTCTCGACACGCTGGGCGGCGCGCGTGGCCTCGAGCGCCTGCATCGCCATCTCTCGGGGATCGAGGCGGACAGCCCCAACATTCTCACCGCTTGGCAGCAAGGCGAGCCGGACGCCGTACGCACCCTCGACGTTTATCTCGATGTCGTTGGCGGTGCGCTCGCCAACGCAGTCAACATCCTCGATCCAGACATCGTACCCATCGGCGGCGGCCTTGCCCGCAACGGGGCACTCATTGCAGCCATCGACGCCGAGGTGCGGGCTCGCACGCTCGGGAGCCGGGCAATGGCACTCTGCGTACCCACCGAGGCCGGACCGGAAAAGGGTCTTGTCGGAGCCGCGCTTTACGCATCGGAAATAGCCTTGTCATGACCGTTCACCTCGAAGTCTGCATCGATGACGTCGCCAGCCTCGACGCCTGCGCCAAAGGGGGCGCCGACCGGATCGAGCTTTGCTCGGCGCTGGACCTCGGCGGGCTCACCCCCTCGCCCGGCCTAATCGCCGCCGCCGCGAAATCCGCCTTGCCGGTCCGCGCCATGATCCGGCCGCGCGCCGGCGACTTCCGCTTCACCGAGGCAGAGGTGGACGTCATGCTGGCCGACATTGCAGCGGTGCGGGCTGCGGGCCTCTCCGGTGTCGTGCTCGGCGCGATGACCGCTGACAATGAACTCGACAGATTGCTACTGACCCGCCTCGTCGCGGCGGCAGGCGATCTAGGCAAGACGCTGCACCGCGCCGTCGATCTGCTGCCCGATCCGGTCACCGCTGTCGACCTCGCCATTGACCTTGGCTTCGACTGCATCCTCACCTCCGGTGGCGCGCTCACCGCCGAGGCTGGCGCCTCCGTCATAGCCGCCATGGTGGCGCGCTCTGCCGGCCGCATCGACATTATGGCCGGCAGCGGCGTCCGGCCGGAGAATGCGGCCGCCATCCGGTGCGCTGCCCGCGTCGGCTGGTTGCATTCATCCTGCGCGCGGGCCGAGGCCAACGGAGGCGACATCCGTCATTTCGGCTTCGGGCCAGCCGAGCGTCGCCTTACCGCTCCCGACCTCGTCCGGACGCTCAAGGCGGCCGCTACTTCTGGAGACCCGTCTTGAACGTCAGCGACAACATCAGGGGCGCTATTCTCGCCGTCTGCGCCTTTGGCATCTTCTCGGTCGCCGACACCGTCGTCAAATATGAGAGCCAGTTCGTTCCGGTTTCCGCCGTCACGGCGATGATCACCGGCGCCGCGGCGTTGTTCATCGCACTTTATGCCGTCCTGAAGGGCGAGGGCCGCGCACTTGTGCCGGTGACGCCGGCCTTCACGCTCGGCCGCGGCGCCCTGCTCGCCAGCGAAACGGCGATCATCTACTATGCCTTCTCGGCCATTCCGCTCACCGACGTCTACGTCCTCACCTTTCTTGCTCCGATCTTCGTTTCGATTTTCGCCATCGTCGGCCTCGGCGAACGGCCGTCGCCATGGGTGGCGGCCGGCGTCCTGCTCGGCTTCGTCGGCGTGCTCGTCGCCTTCCGCCCGGGCGCCATGGGATTCGGTCTCGGTCATTTTGCCGCCGCCGGCTCGGCGATGATCTTCGCGGTGACGCTGGTGATGATCCGCGTTGCGGCGCCGCGAGAATCCGACCTTGCCTTGGTCATCAGCCCAATGGTCATTCTGGCAATCGGCAGCAGCATCTTCACGGCACTGACCGCCGGCTTCCCAGCCATATCGGCTGGCGAAACAGCGCTTCTACTTCTTGCCGGATTCTGTCTGTTTGCCGGCAATCTGCTGATCGTCCGCGCCTATCGCGTCGGCGCGGCATCCTTCCTGGCACCTTTCCAATATTGCCTGATCTTCTGGGGCCCGCTCAACGGCTGGCTGGTGTTCGGCGCCAGCGTCGAGCTCTTCACCTGGATCGGCGCCGCCATCATCATTGCCGCCGGGCTCATGGTCTTGCGGGCTGAACGGGCCAGCGCCTGAACAGCTGGTCTTCGTCAAGATCGCCGTTTAGTCCCCCATTTCGGCAGGCCTGCTTGATGCTCGCAGCCCCGCAAGGTAGCTTTCACCGAAGCGCCAAATGACAACGTAATCATACTACAAAACTGTCGCACCAGGGGAGAACGCCATGACAAGACTCGAAGGAACGGTCGCCGTCATCACCGGCGCCGGCCGGGGCATCGGGCGGGAGATAGCTCTCCATCAGGCCCGTGCCGGGGCCAAGGTCGCGGCGCTTGCCCGCACCGCCCGCGAGATCGAAGAAACCGCCGCCCTGATCGCCGCCGAAGGCGGTACGGCGATCGCCGTTCCCGTCGATCTTGTCGACCGCGCCGCCGTCGAAGCAGCCATTGCCCGCATTGGCGTCGAACTCGGACCGATCGACACCCTCGTCAACAATCATGGCTCCTTCCGCGCTTTCGGGCCGATCTGGGACTGTGATCCCGAGACATGGTGGGGTGACATCGAGATCAACCTGCGCGGCACCTTCCATACCTGCCGCGCCGTGGCCCCGGCCATGCGAGCGCGCGGACGCGGCCGCATCATCAATCTGGTCGGCGGCGGCACCGGTAGCAGCTTCCCCAACGGGTCCGGCTACGCCTCCAGCAAAGCGGCGATCATGCGCTTCACCGAGTGCTTCAACGACACGGTGAAGGATGCGGGAGTGTATGCCTTCGCCGTAGATCCGGGGCTGGTGCGCACGTCCATGACCGAACTCCAGCTCTATTCGGACGAGGGCAAGAAGCACCTGCCCGACATCGAACGGCTATTCGACGAGGGCGTCAACATCCCGCCAAGTCGCGCCGCCGCCCTGATCGCCGACATCGCTGCCGGTCGCTTCGATCCGCTGGCCGGCCGCATGCTACGCGGCGTCGAAGACCGCGACGCGCTTGAAGCGGCGATGGACGACCTCGTCGCCACCGATGGCCGAGCGCTGAGGCTGACCCGCCTGGATATTTGACGAAACGGCGCGGGCGACTACCCAGCCGTCTGCGTTTCAGCCTTTGCCAACAGCGCCAGCACGTGAGCGTGCGATGCTTCGAATGCCGCCTGTTCCTCGTCCGTGAAGCGGCAGGCAACGACAGCCTCGCGGCCGGCACGGCCAATGACGCAGGGCACGCTCATCACGACGTCGGAGACGCCGTATTCGCCCTGCAGCAGCGTGCCGACCGGTAGCACCGAGCGTTCATTGCCAGCTATCGCCCGGATGATGCGGAACACGGAGGCGGCAATGCCATGGTTGGTGTTGCCCTTGCCGGCAAAGATGTCGAGACCAACCTGAAGCACCCGCCGCCGAACCTCGGCGCGGTCGATCAGCGGCAGTCCATTCAGCTCGCAATAGCTATCCACATCCAGTCCACAGACATTGCACAGGCTCCAGGGGATGAAACCGGTATCGCTGTGATCGCCAAGCACCCAGCCGAAGATATTCTTGGGGTCGATTGCCACATGCTCGCTGACGATACGCATGAAGCGGGCGGTATCGACGATGGTGCCAAGGCTAATCACCCGTTCCTTCGGGAACGACGAGTGGCGCAACACAACCTGGACCAAAATGTCGACGGGATTGGTGACCATCAGCACGATGGCACCGGGTGAAGTCCGCTCCACCTCGGCGATGATCGACTTCATAATGGCGCTGTTGATCTGTGCCAGCGCGTCGCGCGTCTGCCCCGCCTTGATCTGAGCGCCAGCGGTGATCACCACGATATCGCTGCCAGCGGAGTCCGCGTAGTCACCTGCGATGAGGCTAGGGTTCTGCGCATTGATGAAAGAGGTCGTGTGCGAGAAGTCCCATATCTCGGCCTGCGCCTTGGCGTGAGCTTGATCGACGACCACGATTTCCGAGGCGACACCGCTATTGAGAAGATGGCCGACCACTTCGGTGCCGACCGCCCCCATGCCGATGACCGTGACCTTCATCGCTGCCTCCTGACGCATGACCTGACAGCCGAATCTAGATCACTTCGGGGCCGGAGAGGCAATCACCGGGCGTAATCGATACCCCGCGATTCCTATGACTTTTTTATATCTTTGCCCTCCGCTCCGTCTCGAACGCCTATGCGGTTCGGACCTATCTTGAGTGCAGAATTCATCCCCTTCACGCCAGCCTCCACGGCAGGGTGCGAGATGAATTCGCATGCGGCGAGATCTTTTCTGAAGTTGAAGCTCCCACCGCATCGAACCGACTTGGGAGTCCCGTCGATGGACATCGTCTTGTTGCTTTCCGGCATCGCCTTTTTCGCGCTGATGCTTGGCTACGTCCAAACCTGCGAACGACTTTGAGCGCTGGAGTACCGAAAATGCTTTTCGAATACATTCTAGGCGCCGCAACGGCGGCGTTCCTATCCGGCTACCTCATCTACGCTCTCGTCCGCCCTGAACGCTTCTGAAGCACCGGCCAGGAATATTCACATGACCATCAATGGATGGATACAGATCCTGCTCTTCTGCGGGGTTGTCATTCTGCTCATCAAGCCGCTCGGCGGCTACATGACGGCGGTCTTTGCCGGCGATCGGACACCACTGTCATCAGTCCTGGGGCCCATCGAGCGCGGCCTCTATCGCTTCGCCGGTACCAGCGAACGGGAGGAACAGCACTGGACCGTCTATGCGGTGTCCATGCTGCTGTTCAACCTCCTCGGCTTCCTGCTGCTCTATGCGGTACTGCGCCTTCAGGGCTGGCTGCCACTCAATCCGACGGGCATGGCGAGCGTACCGCCGGAGCTTGCCTTCAATACGGCCGCCAGTTTCGTGACCAACACCAACTGGCAGAACTACGGCGGCGAAAGCACTATGTCGTATCTGAGCCAGATGCTGGGGCTGACGGTCCAGAACTTCCTGTCAGCGGCCACTGGCATTGCGCTGGCCATGGCGCTGATCCGAGGCTTTGCCCGGAAATCAGCCCGCACGGTGGGTAATTTCTGGGTCGATATGACGCGCAGCACCCTCTACGTACTGCTGCCGATCTCAATCGTGATGACGCTTGTCTTCGTCGGTCTCGGCATGCCGCAGACGCTCGGCGCCTCTATCGACGCGACGACACTGGAAGGCGCAAAGCAAACCATCGCGATCGGCCCGGTCGCTTCCCAGGTCGCCATCAAGATGCTTGGCACCAATGGCGGCGGCTTCTTCAACGCCAACGCCGCCCACCCCTTCGAGAACCCTGATGCCATAGCCAACTTCATCCAGATGGTGTCGATCTTCGCGATCGGCGCGGCCCTGACCAACGTGTTCGGCCGCATGGTCGGCAATCAGAAGCAGGGTTGGGCTATTTTCGCCGCCATGGGCACGCTGTTTCTCATCGGCGTCGTCGTTTGCTACTGGGCCGAGGCGGCCGGCAATCCGCTCGTCCATGCTCTCGGCATCAACGGCGGCAATATGGAAGGCAAGGAAACCCGCTTCGGTACCGCACTGTCGGCTCTCTTCGCCGTCATCACCACCGCGGCCTCCTGCGGTGCGGTCAACGCCATGCACGATAGCTTCACGGCTCTCGGCGGCATGGTCCCGATGATCAATATGATGCTCGGCGAAATCATCGTCGGTGGCGTTGGCGCCGGCTTTTACGGCATCCTGATGTTCATCGTCATCGCCATCTTCGTTGCCGGCCTGATGGTTGGCCGCACGCCCGAGTATCTCGGCAAGAAGATCGAGGCGAAGGAAGTAAAGATGGCCATGCTGGCCGTGCTCTGCCTGCCGCTCGCCATGCTCGGTTTTGCCGCCGTGGCTGTGGTGCTGCCGACCGGCGTCTCCTCGATCGCCAATGCCGGACCACACGGCTTCTCGGAGATCCTCTACGCCTACACCTCGGCGGCGGCGAACAACGGCTCGGCCTTCGGCGGTCTCACCGGCAACACGTCCTGGTACAACATCACCCTCGGCCTCGCCATGCTGATGGGCCGCTTCCTGGTCATCATCCCAGCTCTGGCCATTGCCGGCTCGGTCGCCGCCAAGAAGACCGTTCCCGAATCCGCCGGCACCTTTCCCACCGACGGTGGCCTGTTCGTTGGTCTTCTTGTCGGCGTGATCGTCATCGTCGGCGGCCTCACCTTCTTCCCGGCACTGGCACTCGGACCGGTGGTCGAACACCTGGCGATCGCCGCCGGACAGACCTTCTGAGCCGCCCGAGGGCCAAGGAGTTTCCCATGAGCAAGTCAATATCCGCGAGCCTTCTCGATGCTCGCATCCTGTTGCCGGCGATCGGCGGAGCCTTCCGCAAGCTCGATCCGCGCAGCCTGATCCGCAATCCGGTCATGTTCGTCGTCGCGGTCGTCTCGGCACTGACCACAGTCCTTCTCATCAAGGATTTCATCACAGGTAACGGGCATCTCGGCTTTTCCTTCCAGATCGTCGTCTGGCTCTGGTTCACCGTGCTGTTCGCAAACTTTGCCGAAGCGGTCGCTGAAGGCCGTGGCAAGGCGCAGGCCGACGCGCTGCGCCGTACCCGCACCGAAACGCAGGCCAAGCTACTGACCGGCTCCGACGGCAAGGCCTATCGCACGGTTCCCGGTCATAGCCTCAAGGTCGGCGACGTCGTGCTCGTCGAGGCGGGAGACATCATCCCCTCTGACGGCGAAGTGATCGAGGGTGTCGCCTCGGTCAATGAGGCGGCGATCACCGGTGAATCCGCCCCGGTCATCCGCGAATCCGGCGGCGATCGTTCCGCCGTTACCGGTGGCACCGAAGTGCTCTCCGACTGGATCCGCGTCCGCATCACGGCGGCCGCCGGCTCCACCTTCATCGATCGCATGATCGCACTTGTTGAAGGCGCCGAGCGGCAGAAGACGCCCAACGAGATCGCGCTGAACATCCTTCTGGCCGGCATGACGCTGATCTTCGTGCTGGCGACCGTCACCATACCAAGTTTCGCCAGCTATGCCGGTGGCTCCATCCCGGTGGTCGTTTTGGTCGCCCTGTTCGTGACGCTGATCCCCACCACCATCGGCGCGCTTCTGTCGGCCATCGGTATAGCCGGCATGGATCGCCTGGTCCGCTTCAACGTGCTGGCCATGTCCGGCCGCGCGGTCGAGGCAGCCGGGGATGTCGATACGCTGTTGCTCGACAAGACCGGCACCATCACGCTCGGCAACCGCCAAGCCACAGCTTTCCATCCGTTGAACGGCGTCACTCCCGAGGCCCTCGCCGATGCGTCGCAACTCGCCTCGCTGGCCGACGAGACACCCGAGGGTCGATCCATCGTCGTGCTCGCCAAGGAGAAATACGGCCTGCGCGGCCGGGAGATGGAAAGCCTGCACGCCACCTTCGTTCCCTTCACCGCCCAGACGCGAATGAGCGGCGTCGACTACGACGGTCTCAGCATCCGCAAGGGCGCCGTCGAGGCCATTCTCGCTCAAGCCGATCCGGCCGCGGCGACGGCACTGCGCGAGGCGCGGTCGATCGCCGACGGCATCGCCAAGACAGGCGGCACACCACTGGCGGTGATGAGAAACGGCCAACTGCTTGGCGTCGTCGAGCTCAAGGACATCGTCAAGGGAGGCATCCGCGAACGCTTTGCCGAGTTGCGCCGCATGGGCATCCGCACGGTGATGATTACCGGCGACAACCCCATGACAGCCGCCGCCATCGCCGCCGAGGCCGGTGTCGACGATTTCCTCGCTCAGGCGACTCCCGAGGATAAGTTGAACCTCATCCGTGCCGAACAGGCCAAGGGCAAGCTGGTGGCCATGTGCGGCGACGGCACCAACGACGCGCCGGCTCTCGCCCAGTCGGACGTCGGCGTCGCCATGAACACCGGCACCGTCGCCGCCCGCGAAGCCGGCAACATGGTGGACCTCGACAGCGACCCAACCAAGCTCATCGAGATCGTCGAGATCGGCAAGCAACTGCTGATGACGCGCGGCGCCCTCACCACCTTCTCGATCGCCAACGACGTGGCCAAGTATTTTGCCATCATCCCCGCGATGTTCCTCGCCTTTTACCCCCAGCTCGGCGTCTTGAACGTGATGGGTCTTGCAACCCCGCAAAGCGCCATCCTCTCGGCGATCATCTTCAATGCCCTGATCATTGTGGCGCTGATCCCGCTGGCGCTGAGAGGCGTCCGTTACCGGCCAGTCGGCGCCGGTGCGCTGCTCACGCGCAACCTCCTGATTTACGGCCTCGGTGGCATCATCGTGCCCTTCATCGGCATCAAGGCGATCGATCTCGCCGTCACCGCCCTCGGCCTCGTTTGAAGGAAACCTGAGATGTTGAAACAACTACGGCCGGCTGCGGTCACTCTTCTCGCCATGGCGGCCTTGACCGGTGTCGCCTACCCGCTCGCCATGACAGGCATCGCTCAGGCGATCTTCCCTCACCAGGCGGCCGGTAGCCTGATCGAACGAAACGGAGTCGTCGTCGGCTCGGAACTCATCGGGCAGGCCTTTACAAGCGATGGCTATTTCCACGGACGCCCCTCGGCCGCCGGAAACGGATATGACGCATCGAGTTCGAGCGGATCCAACCTCGGCCCTGCCAACCCGAAGCTGATCGACCGCATCCGTGCCGACGCGGAAAAGCTGAAAAGCGAAAATCCCGGCGCATCGGTACCGATAGACCTCGTCACCACCTCCGGCAGCGGTCTCGATCCGCATATCTCGCCAGAGGCTGCCTATTTCCAGATCCCGCGCTTGGCCAAGGCACGGTCCATGGATCCGGCCTCGATCAAAACGCTGGTAGATAGTCAGATTGCGGGGCGCGAACTGGGTTTCATGGGCGAGCCAACCGTCAACGTGCTGAAACTCAACCTTGCGCTCGACGGCTTGCAGAAGAAGTGATCGAATCCAGTCGGGGCCGGTTTGCGGCCCCGACCCGCTAGACGAGGACGACATGCCGCTTCAGGACGATCGGAATGCCGACGACAGGCCCTCTCCCGACGCTTTGCTCGAAAGCGCAGAGCGGGAGAACCGTGGCCGCCTGAAAATCTTCCTCGGCGCGGCGCCCGGCGTCGGCAAGACCTATGAGATGTTGACGGCTGGTCGCGCCCGCCGCGCCGACGGGACGGACGTCGTCATCGGCGTGGTCGAAACGCACGGGCGACCTGAAACGGAGGCGCTGCTGGACGGGTTCGAGATCATTCCCCGTCTCAGCCTCGCCTATCGGGGGCGTCAGTTGGATGAGATGGACCTCGACGCCATCATCGCCCGCAGGCCCGACCTTGTTCTGGTGGACGAACTCGCTCACAGCAATGTTGAAGGCAGTCGCCATCCCAAGCGTTATCTCGACGTAGAGGAACTGCTCAGCCGCGGCATCGATGTCTACTCGACGCTGAACATTCAGCACGTCGAAAGCCTCAACGACATCGTAGCCCGCATCACCCGTATTCGAGTCCGCGAGACAGTGCCGGACTCGATCATCGACAGGGCCGACGACATTGAAATCATCGACCTCACACCCGATGATCTGATCAAGCGACTTCACGAAGGAAAAGTCTACCTGCCAAAGACGGCGACACGGGCGACGGCCAACTATTTCTCGCCAGGCAATCTCACCGCCTTGCGCGAGCTGGCGTTGCGGCGCACGGCGCAGCGCGTCGACGACCAACTCGTCAGCCATATGCAGGCCCATGCCATCGCCGGTCCTTGGGAAGCCGGCGAGCGTGTACTGGTATGCATCGACGAGCAACCGCGCTCGGCGGCCCTGGTTCGCTATGCGCGACGACAGGCCGACCGTCTCAAGGCGCCTTGGGCGGCAATCCATATCGAAACGACCCGCTCGGTAGCTTTGACAGAGGCGGGCAAGGATCGCCTGGCCGATCATCTGCGCCTTGCCGAACAGCTCGGAGGAGAGGCGGTTACCATCCCCGGTCAGGATATGGCGCGCGACATCCTCCGCTACGCCAAAGCTAACAACTTCACCCACATCATTGTCGGCAAACCCCACAAGGGACGCTGGCGGGAGCTGATCGACGGCTCGGTCTCGCACGAATTGATCCGCCACTCCGGCGATATCAGCATTCACGTCATATCGGGAGCGGAGCCGACAATCGCCCCGACAAAAGGCGTTCGTACGGCATCCCCCGCGACCACGATCAACATCAAGCCCTATGCGGTTTCCACGCTCTATGTGGCCGCTACGCTGGCGCTCAGCGGGGCACTCGATCGGTTCCTCGACGTGCGCAACCTCGCTCTGGTCTTTCTGGTATCGGTGCTGGCATCGGCCATCACCTCCGGATTGTGGCCGGCACTCTATGCCTGCGTCGCCAGCGCCCTCGCCTTCAATTTCTTCTTCCTTGAGCCACGCTACACCCTGACCATTCGCGACCCTGAAAGCGTGGTCGCCTTGGTGGTCTTTCTCATCGTCGCTGTCACTGCCAGCAATCTTGCCGCCCGTCTGCACCGGCAAGCCTCAACTGCTCGCCAGCGGGCGCGAATGACCGACGATCTGTACCAATTCTCGCGCAAGCTCGCCGGCACGGGCACGCTTGACGACGTACTCTGGGCGACGGCCTACCAGATCGCAGCCATGCTGCGCGTGCGGGTGGTGATCCTGATGCCGGAGAGCAATACCCTCGCCGTCAGGGTCGGCTACCCGCCCGATGACACCTTGGTCGATGCCGATATTGCCGCCGCCCGCTGGGCATGGGAGCATGAACAGGCCGCCGGTCGCGGCGCCGATACCCTGCCGGGCGCCAAGCGCCTCTACATGCCGCTGAAGACAGGACGGACACCGATCGGTGTGATCGGTCTCGACAACGACAAGCCAGGCCCGTTGCTGACGCCTGAAGAGCAGCGTCTGTTCGGCGCCCTCGCCGACCAAGCCGCCGTCGCCATCGAGCGTATCCAGCTCGTCGCCGATGTCGAGGCGGCCAAACTCGCCGCTGAGGCCGACAGATTGAGAACGGCTCTGCTGTCGTCGATCTCCCACGACCTGAAGACACCACTCGCCAGCATTCTCGGAGCCGCCGGCACGCTCAAAGACTATGCCGCCTCACTGCCGGACGCCGACCGGGCTGAGCTTGTGTCGACCGTCATTGAGGAATCCGAGCGCCTGCACCGTTTCATCGGCAATCTGCTTGATATGACACGACTGGAATCGGGTGCGATGCATCCGAACGCCTCGTTGCATTTTCCCGGCGATATCATTGGCAGTGCCCTCCGGCGCGCCGGCAGGCTTCTGGCTCGCCACCAGATCGACGTGTCATTGCCTGCCGACCTACCAATGCTCAGGGTCGACGCTGTGCTTTTCGAGCAGGTCATCTTCAATCTGCTCGACAACGCGGCAAAATACGCGCCACCAGCGTCCACCATCGCCATCCAAGGGTGGCGGGACGCCGGCCATGCGGTATTGCGTCTCGTCGACGAAGGTCCCGGCATCCCGCAAGAGGATCTCGAACGGATCTTCGACAGCTTTTATCGCGTCCGAAAAATAGACCACGTTCCAGCAGGCACAGGTCTGGGGCTGGCCATTTGTCGCGGCTTCATCGAAGCGATGGGTGGCACGATCGCCGCGACAAACCGATCAGATCGCTCTGGTGCCATTTTCACGATCCGCCTTCCCATTCCGCCACAAACAGAGTCACTGAAAGAGCCGTCATGACAGCGCCAGCGGTCAAGATATTGGTCGTCGATGACGAGGCACCGATCCGTCGGCTGCTGAGAGTCGGGCTGACAAACGAGGGCTATTCCATCCTCGAAGCCGCCGACGCCCGCGAGGCCTCGGCCAGCCTCAAGGAAGACAAGCCTGATGTGATCATCCTGGACCTTGGATTGCCCGACATTCAGGGCCACGACCTGCTCGCCAACTGGCGCGCCTCCGGTCTTGAGCTGCCGATCCTCGTCCTGTCGAGCCGCACCGATGAGGCTGGCATCGTCAAGGCGCTCGAACTCGGTGCCGACGATTACGTGACCAAACCCTTCGGCGTCGCCGAACTGGCGGCTCGCATACGCGTCGCCCTGCGTCATCGTCTTCAGCAGCAGGGCGAGCGCCCGGTCTTCCAGGTCGGGGATCTTTCGGTCGACCTCGTCAAGCGCCTCGTCAAAGTGGCGGGCCAGGAAGTGAGCCTTTCCCCCAAGGAGTACGACATTCTCCGCCTCATGGTTCAGCATGCCGGCAAGGTGCTGACGCATCAGCATATTCTTCGGCAGGTGTGGGCTGGATCGGCGGACGTACAGTATCTGCGCGTCTATGTCCGGCAACTCCGGCAGAAGATCGAGAAGAGCCCCGATCAGCCCCAATACATCCTCACCGAAACGGGAGTCGGGTACCGACTTCGCGTAGCGGACTGAACACCAAATTGTTGAAATGGAATGACTATGGAACTCGTCGACTTGATCGAGCCGCGAGACGTGCTCGTCGATTGCGCCGTAGCCTCCAAGGCGGAGCTTCTGCGTGTTTTAGCCGGTATGGCCTCGGAGCGGACAGGGGTGGACTCCAATGCAATCCTCGGGTTGTTGGTCAACCGCGAGCGTCTCGGCTCAACCGGCATGGGAAACGGCGTCGCCATTCCTCACGCCAATGCTCCGGAACTGATGACTCCGCTCGTTCTTCTGGTCCGCTTGACGCACCCCATCGACTTCGAGGCCATCGACGACATGCCCGTCGATATCGTCTTCATGGCACTTTCCCCGGCACAGAGGGGAGCGTCCCATCTGAACATTCTTGCCTGTATCGCACGGAGCGCACGTTCGGAGCCTTGGTTGAACGCGGTCCGCCAGACGCCATCATCGGCCGCTCTTCATAAATTACTCGCCGGCACGACCAACTGATCGGTCGTCAACGCAGCAATCCCTGGCCGCCGTCGATCCAGATGGGCGTGCCGGTGATATGGGACGACGCATCGCTCACCAGGAAGGCGATGAGATGGGCAACGTCTTCCGCCCGCCCCGGCTGGCCGCCCGTCAGGGGCACTTGCCCTTCCGGCCACACAACTGGAATGACGGTCTCTTCCTCGGCACGAACCGTCGTGCTGTCATCGATGTTGGTCTCGATCGCCCCTGGACAGACGGCATTGACCCGGATGCGATGACGCCCCAGCTCCAGCGCCAGTTGCTGCACCATCGCAAGTTGGGCCGCCTTGGTGGCCGAATAGGCGGTGGCGCCGGGAGAGGTGAACGTTCGCGTCCCGTTGATCGAGGAGACGACAACGATGGAGCCGCCGTCCCCGTTCTTGAGGTGGGGCACAGTAAATCGCAAAGTCAGGTAGGTGCCGCGCAGATTGATGGCGATCGTCTGATCCCACTCCTCGGCCTTGATGTCCTCGATCGGTGCCCAGGTGCCGTTGATGCTGGCATTGGCAACCACCGCGTCCAACCGTCCGAAGCGATCCATGAGCTTTGAAACCGCCGCGCTCATTTGGTCCTCTTGGGAAATGTCGGCGTCGAGCCTCTCAACGTCAGCACCAGAATCGCGCAGCAGTTTCGCCACCTCCTCGAGTTCCGATGGCGTGCGCCCCAGCAGCCCCACGGCAAAGCCGCTCCGAGCCAATTCGATGGCTGAGGCCCGTCCTATGCCAGATCCCGCGCCTGTAACCAAAGCAACTTTTGCAGTCGACATTCGTTTGTCTCCCGGTAATAACGTCAATTATACCTAAAGTTGTAGTTCTCTTTGCAACAGAATTGATGGTGTTTCAGTCGTTCACTAGCTCAGCCGCCTTCCGATAAAGGACTCAATGGAGTATGATGTGCGTCGGCCGCGTAGCTCTCGGTTGTATCGCCTTCGGCCATCGCCACTCCCAGCGTCTCAGTTCACCGTCGGGTCTGTTTTGATTTCCGGCGCAGCGTCGATTGACGAGCCTACGGGTGCGTCCATTCGCGGATCGAACCGTGTCGTCAAACGATTGTGCTCCTAGCGTGCGTTCTCTCTTTTCGGGGAACCAATGCATGACGGTTTGGTTCCAAACCATGTGAGATGTCGGATCGTCGTCCGGCAGAATAGGTTGGCGCACCCGTGACCCGGAAACTCGAAATCCCGCCCTTCGACAGCGACGACGAACAGGCCTCCGACCGAATGGAACCGGACACACATGCCAAGGTTCATATCGTGAGGCGGTTCGAACCGCTGGCCGTGCTGGCCGTTGCCTCGGAAGCCTTTCCGGTGATCAAGACCGGCGGGCTCGCCGACGTCATCGGATCGCTACCCAAGGCGCTGTTGTCTCAGGGCGTCGGCGCGAGAACACTCGTTCCGGCCTACCCGGCCGTGCTCGCCAACTGCCCGAACAGAGAGATCGTCGGGCAAATGTCCGTACTCGGCGAGGAGGTCACCTTATGGGCCGGCCACTGCAACGAACTGGAGTTGCTCCTGGCCGACTGCCCGGCGCTGTTCGACCGGCTCGGTGGTCCCTATCTCGATGATCGGGGCAGGAACTTCATCGACAACTGGCGGCGCTTTGCCCTCCTGTCAGCGACCGCCGCGCGCGTCGCCGCCGAAGGTGTGGATGGCTGGCGGCCTGATGTCGTCCACCTCCATGACTGGCAGGCAGGTCTTACGGCCGCCTACATGCGGGCGGCGGGCATCGATATTCCGATCGTCCTCACGATCCACAACCTGGCCTTCCAGGGTCAGTTTCCCGCCAGCATATTTCCGGCCCTAGGGCTTCCCGACCATTTCTTTCACATGAATGCTCTGGAGTATTATGGCGACATCAGTTTCTTGAAGGCCGGCATCCGAATGAGCGACGCCGTAACGACCGTATCGCCAACCTATGCCCGGGAAATTCTGACGGAAGAACAGGGGATGGGTATGGCGGGCGTGTTGCAAAGCCGGCGATCGGTCCTGTCCGGCATCGTCAACGGCATCGACGAAGACATCTGGAATCCGTTGACAGATTCCCATATCGCCGCGAACTATGACCTTGAGAGCCTCGAAGCGAGACAGGCGAACCGCGAGGCGGTCGAGCGCGTCTACGGCCTTACGCCGGGGGATGGAGCGATCCTCAGCGTGATCAGCCGCCTGACTTGGCAGAAGGGGATCGATCTTCTAGCCCCCGTATTGCCCGGCATCATCGACCGGGGCGCGCGCTTGATCGTCATTGGCGAGGGAGATCCCAGCATCGTCTACGGCCTTGCCGAGCAGACCCGAAAGTACTCCGGCCGCGTTGTGGTGCACCTCGGCTTCAGCGAAGAGTCCGCGCATCTGCTGCATGCGGGAAGCGATATCGTCATTCAGCCATCCCGTTTCGAACCCTGCGGTCTCACTCAGCTTTATGCCCTGAGGTATGGCGCCATTCCGATCGTCGCCCGTACCGGCGGGCTGGCGGAGACGGTGATCGATGCGAACGAGGCAGCGATTACCGCGGGCGTGGCAACAGGCTTTCAGTTTCGTCCCGGCTCGGTGGAAGATCTTTACAACGCCATCGATCGCGCGCTGACGACCTTTGAGAATGCTCGCTCTTGGCGGCGGTTGCAGACGCAGGCCATGCGGACGGATTTCGGCTGGGGACGAAGCGCGGAGCGTTATGCGCGGCTTTACCGGCAGCTCATTCGTGATCACGCAGGCTCTATGCCCGGGCACGCCTAACCTTCCGCCGAGGCGGCTAGCTAAAGAGGCTGACGCGAAATTCGCTGGGGCGAGGCAGATGGCGATGGTTTCGAGAACCGGAGCGGAGCGGACTTAACGTCCGTGAGCGCCGGAAGCGCAGAAATCGAAGCTAGATGCCCGACCCAGTAGAGTTTCGGGTTAGGCTATGGCATCAACCAGAACCTCAGTCCCGCTGAGACGGCGAGGACGACTCCCACCCCTGCCAGCCAGTAGCCGAGGAACCACAGAAGGCGCACCAGCGTCGGGCGGATCGTCATCAATGGTAGCCCTCCTCCGGCCGGACCTTGCCGCGGAAAACCCAGTAAGCATAACCGGTATAGGCTAGGATAATGGGGATCAGCACCAAGGCTCCCACCAATAGAAAGGCAAGACTCGCGTGTGGCGCAGCCGCGTCTTGAATGGTGAGCGACGGCGGGACGATGTAGGGATAGAAGCTGATGCCGATGCCCAAGAAACCCAAAACGAACAGCCCCAGAGCAGCAAAAAATGGCGGACTGTCCTGACGGCGGTTGAGGCCGGATATGATGACGGCCACGCAGGCCAACACGAGCAATGGCACAAGAATGCTGAAAATCACCGCCGGAAAGCTCAGCCAGCGGCCGAGATAGTGCGTCCCGATCAGCGGCGTCCACAAGCTGAAAACGCCCATGGCCAAAAGGGTGAGATAAGTCGCCGGCCGGGCGATCTTGCGAGCTCGGGCGGCAAGATCGTCCGTGGTCTTCATCACCAGCCAGGTCGCCCCCAGCAGCGCATAGCCGATGACCAAGGAAACACCGGTCGCCACTGAAAAAGGCGTCAGCCAATCCCACCAACCTCCGGCATAGGAGCGGTTGGCCACTCGAATGCCTTCGATCAGCGCGCCAAGCGCAATGCCCTGGGAAAAGGCCGCCACCAGCGACCCGATGGCAAAACCCCAGTCCCAGACGGGCAACCAACGCTTGGTGCGCCAGCGATATTCAAAGGCGACACCACGGAAAATCAATCCCAGCAGCATGGCAATCAGCGGCACATAGAGCGCGGTGAGAACCGTCGCGTATGCAAGGGGGAAAACCGCCATTAGGCCACCGCCGCCCAGCACCAACCAGGTCTCGTTGCCGTCCCACACCGGGGCAACCGTGTTCATCATCGTGTCACGGTCACGCTTTTCTCGAAAGAACGGGAAGAGGATGCCGATCCCGAGATCGAAACCGTCCATCACCACGTAGGCCAGGACGGCAAAGGCGATCAGGAAGGCCCAGACGAAAGCAAGATCAATGCCCATCGTTCTCTCCGTGCGGCGTGCCCTGAGCAGGCCCTGGCGTGATGCCGGCCGTCCTGACCGGTCCCTTGTCCAGCTCTGTTTCCTCCAGTTCGGCCGGGAGGCACGCCATCAGGCGCAAAAGATAGAAGACCCCCGCCCCGAAGACGAAGAAGTAGGCGATGACGAAGGCCACGAGCGATGTCGCCACGGCGGGAGCGGCGATCGGCGACACGGAATCCGCCGTCAGCAAATGCCCATAGACGGTGTAAGGCTGGCGACCGACCTCGGTCGTGATCCAGCCGGCAAGCACGGCCACGAACCCGGCAGGCCCCATGGCAACCGCCGCCTTGAGCAGCCAGCGATCGGTGGTGAGACGCCCCCGCCACCAGGCGACTGCCGACCATAGACCGAGCAACAGCATCGCGGTGCCGAGCCCGACCATGACGCGGAACGACCAGAAGACAACGGCGACGGGAGGCTCGAGTTCGTCGGGGATGGTGTCGAGGCCGGCGAGCGGCTCCTTCCAGCCATGCTTCAGGATGAGGCTCGACAGACCGGGGATCGAGATGGCGTAGTCGACCCGCTTGTTCTTTTGGTCGGGCAGTCCGAACAGGATGAGCGGCGCGCCGTCGGGATGGCTATCGAAATGGCCCTCCATGGCCATGACTTTTGCCGGCTGATTTTCGAGCGTATTGAGGCCATGCTGATCGCCCGCGAAGATCTGCAGCGGCGCCACGACTGCCACCATCCCCATGGCCATCGTGAACATCGTAGCGCTACGCCGAGGCGCATGCGCCTTCAGGAGATGCCACGCACCGCAGGCACCGACCACCAGCGCCGTGGTCAGATAGGCCGCGAGTACCATATGCACCAGACGATAGGGAAAAGACGGGGTGAAAATGATCGCCCACCAGTCGAGCGGAACGAATTGGCCTACATCGTTGATTGCAAACCCCTGGGGTGTCTGCATCCACGAATTGGCGGCGAGGATCCAGGTCGCCGACAGCAAGGTCCCGACCGCCACCATGCCGGTTGCAAAAAGGTGCAGGCCGCGGCCGACCCGCTTGAGGCCAAACAACATGACGCCAAGAAAGCCTGCCTCAAGGAAAAAGGCCGTCAGAACCTCGTAGCCCATGAGTGGCCCGATCACTGGGCCGGCCTTGTCGGAAAAGTGGCTCCAGTTGGTACCAAACTGGTAGGACATGACGATGCCCGACACGACGCCCATGGCGAAGGCAACCGCAAAGATAGTTTTCCAGAAGTCGAACAGCTCCTGATAGACTTGCCGCTTGGTAACGAGCCACAGCGTGTTGAGCACGAAGAGATAGCTCGCCAAGCCGATGGTAAAAGCAGGGAAAACAATGTGAAAAGCGATTGTAAAGGCAAACTGCAGGCGCGCTAACAGCAGGGCATCCAGGTGTTCAAGCATCGGGCGCGCTCCCTTCCCTGCCGGTTGGTCCAGCCTAAAGGTGGCCGGCCAGAAGAATACAGCCGGCATAAACGACCGGCCCGCAGCGGCTCAGGTGGATCTTCCCACCCCGCGCCAGCACTGCATGGTCTCACGCGCAACGTTCGTTGTCCGATAAAGTTCCTGCGAGCGGCCAGAACGCGCAGGCCCGACGAGAGTGGCCCCTACCGCGGGACCGCGTGGGGCAGGAACTGCTTTTGACTCTCTCCACGCCTGAGATTTCCGCCAAGGCGGAACGCCCCGATCATCACGAAGAGGCCCTTCAAGCCTCGCAACAGTGGGCTGACGCGCATTTTCCGGTCCAGCCAGTGTGTATTTCGGCACTTTGTACCAAACCCAGGACCAACGAACTTGTTCCCGCGTGGACCTTAAAAGTGGCGCCGCCAGGGAACCAAACACGCTCTGGGAGCTTCCCTAGTTGGCATTCCATGCAGGAGTCGGCGGGCTATGGTAACCTTCAGCGTTTTTCTGGTCGGTCTGTTCGGACTGATCCTGTTCGGGGGTGGTATCCAGCTCATCCTCCTAGGAGGCAGCGCCTACTACGTTTTGGTCGGTGGCGGCATGCTGATCACCGCCGTTCTGCTTTACCGACGAAGCGCTCACGCCCTAACCGTCTATGCGGCGCTCGTGTTTGCCACGTTGGTATGGGCGCTGTGGGAAGTAGGCTTCGACTGGTGGCAACTCGGGCCGCGCGGCGGTGTGCTTGTCCTCGTCGGCCTCTGGTTGCTTCTGCCGTTCGTGCGACAGCGTCTCGATCGCTCCGCGACGGTGCCACGGTTCTGGAGTGTGCCAGCCCTTGCCCTGACCGCTGCCTGTATTCTTTCGGCAGTTGTTGCGGGCTGGTCGATGGTCGGCGATCCCTACGATCTGGCCGGCCATCTGCCTGACAAGCGAAATCAGCCGACCATCAGTCCCAACGGCGGCGTGCCGGACGCCGAATGGTGGCAATATGGCAGAACGCCGCTCGGGCAACGCTATTCGCCGCTGACCCAGATCAACGTCGACAATGTCGATAAGCTCAAGGAAACCTGGCGCTATCAGACCGGCGACGTAAAACGCCCCGATGACGTTGGCGAGACCACCTATCAGGTGACGCCACTCAAGGTCGGCGACACGCTCTACCTCTGCACGCCCCACAACTGGGCGATCGCGCTCGACGCGGCAACGGGCAAGGAGAAGTGGAAATACGACCCGCAGGCGGGCCTCAATGCCGACCGCCAGCACCAGACCTGCCGGGGCGTGACCTATTATCACGACACCGCCGCCGCGGCCGGCACCCCCTGCGCCGAACGCGTCTATCTGCCGACCTCCGACGCGCGGCTCATCGCCCTTGATGCGCAGAACGGCACCGTCTGCGCCTCTTTCGCGGACCAGGGCGCGCTGCACCTCGAAGCCGGGATGCAATATAAGCCGGACGGCTATTACTACTCCACCTCGCCACCGGTCATCGTCGGGCGAAAGATCATCATCGGCGGCGCCGTCAATGACAACTACTCCACAAAGGAGCAGTCCGGCGTCATCCGCGCCTTCGATGTCGATACCGGCGCCCTGATCTGGAACTGGGACTCTGGCAATCCCACGGAAACCGCGCCACTGCCGCCGGGTCGGACCTACACGACCAACTCGCCGAACAGTTGGTCGGTGTTCAGCGTCGACGAGGCGCTGGGGCTCGTCTACGTCCCTCTCGGCAATCAGGTTCCCGATCAGCTCGGCATGGGCCGCAGCGCCAGTGTCGAGAAATATTCCTCGTCGATCGTCGCGCTGGACATCAACACCGGACAGGATCGCTGGGTCCGCCAGACCGTCCACCACGACCTCTGGGACATGGACGTGCCGGCGCAGCCTGTCCTGCTCGATCTGACCAAAGCCGATGGGAACACGGTGCCGGCCCTCGTCGGGGCGACCAAGCAGGGCGACATCTACGTCCTTGATCGCCGGACGGGAGATCCGATCCTGCCGGTGACCGAAGTTCCGGCTCCCGGTGGCACCATTGCGGAAGACGTCTCTTCCCCGACCCAGCCGCTGACCGCCCTCACCTTCACGCCTCCACCTCTCCAGGAGAAAGACATGTGGGGCGTGACCATGTTCGACCAGCTTGCCTGCCGCATTCGCTTTCACGAGCTCAACTACCAGGGCCGCTACACGCCGCCCTCATTGAAGGGCTCCCTGATCTACCCGGGCAATTTCGGCGTGTTCAACTGGGGCAGCATCGCCGTCGATCCGGAACGGCAGGTGATGTTCGGCATGCCGACTTATCTCGCCTTCACCTCGCGATTGGTCCCCAGCGCGGACATCCCGCCGCGCGGTCAGGACCAGAAAGGCAGCGAGCAAGGGCTCAACCGCAATGACGGCGCCCCCTATGGCGTCTTCATGGGGCCATTCCTCGGTCCGCTGCAGATCCCCTGCCAAGCGCCACCGTGGGGCTACGTCGCCGCCGCCGATCTCACCTCCGGCAAGATCATCTACAAGCACCGCAACGGCACGGTGCACGACATGACGCCACTGCCTCTACCCTTCAAGGTCGGCGTCCCCGGCATCGGCGGCCCGATCATCACCAAGGGTGGCGTCGCCTTCCTGGCGGCGGCGGTCGACAACTACCTCCGCGCTTACGACCTCACCACAGGCCGCGAGCTGTGGAAGGGCCGCCTGCCAGCCGGCGGACAGGCAACACCGATGACCTATGCCCTCGGCGACGGCCGCCAGATGGTGGTGATCGTTGCCGGCGGACATGGATCGATTGGCACCAAGGCGGGCGATTACGTTCTCGCCTATGCTTTGCCCTAAGCTAAATGGCGCGGGAGAAATCCCGCGCTTTTTTTCTACGTTGGCCTCATTTGCATTGTTTTTGCGGTCTCGCACGACCGGGTAAATTTCCCCATCGGCGGAACAAATACCGACGCTTGTGGTTCTGCCTTCAAAGCGTGGCGGCCGATCAGCTCGCCTAGAGTCCCAAGTTCCGTCACCGCGCTCCCCCCAGCGAGCCCCTCGAGTTCCACAGACCTTCCACGACGAGAGGACACGCTAGGTCGACGTGAGGCCAAGCCGGTGAGCTGGCCCGACCCTTCAAGAGTTTCCATTGAGGAGCAAAAAAGAATGGCCAGGCAGGCAACGCAAGACAAGCGCACAACGACGAAAATCCATGATCAGACACTGCTGCGTGGCGAAGGCGGCGAACTGCACCAGACGAGAGCTGGCGACACTCCTGTTCTGACCACGGCACAAGGCGCCCCGGTTGCCGATGACCAGAATTCGCTGAAGGCCGGAACGCCCGGCCCAAGCCTGATTGAAGACTTTCATTTTCGCGAGAAGATCTTCCATTTCGACCACGAGCGCATCCCCGAGAGGGTGGTGCATGCCCGTGGTTATGGCGCACATGGCTATTTCGAGACCTATGAGTCGCTCGCCGACTACACCCGCGCCGACATTTTCCAGCGCGCCGGCGAAAAGACGCCCGCTTTCGTCCGCTTCTCAACGGTGGCCGGCTCCGAGGGCTCGGCCGATCTGGCCCGCGATGTGCGCGGTTTTGCAGTGAAGCTCTATACCAAGGAAGGCAACTGGGACATCGTCGGCAACAACATCCCGGTGTTCTTCGTCCAGGACGCCATCAAGTTTCCGGATGTCATCCATTCGGTGAAACCAGAGGCAGATCGTGGCTTCCCACAAGCGCAATCGGCACACGACACGTTCTGGGACTTCATCTCGCTGACGCCGGAATCGATGCACATGATCATGTGGGTCATGTCCGATCGGACCATCCCCCGCTCCTTCCGCTTCATGGAAGGCTTCGGCGTTCACACCTTCCGCTTCCTTAACGCACGCGACGAGTCCACCTTCGTCAAGTTCCTGTGGAAGCCCAAGCTCGGGCTTCAGTCGGTTGTGTGGAACGAGGCGGTGAAGATCAACGGCGCCGATCCCGATTTCCATCGGCGGGACCTTTGGGAGGCCGTCAAATCGGGCAACTTCCCGGAGTGGGAATTGTGCGTCCAGTTATTCGATCAGGCGTTTGCCGATAGCTTCGATTTCGACGTGCTCGATCCCACCAAGCTTATCCCGGAGGAGATCCTGCCACCTCGCCCCGTCGGGCGGTTGGTGCTCGATCGGATGCCGGACAATTTCTTCGCCGAGACCGAGCAGGTCGCTTTCATGACGCAGAACGTGCCGCCGGGCATCGACTTCTCCAACGACCCGCTGCTGCAGGGGCGCAATTTTTCCTATCTCGACACACAGCTGAAGCGGCTCGGCAGTCCCAACTTCACGCATCTTCCCATTAATGCGCCGAAGTGCCCGTTCGCCCATTTCCAGCAGGACGGTCACATGGCGATGCGCAATCCGGTTGGCCGCGCCAACTATCAGCCGAACTCGTTGGGCGAAGGGCCGCGCGAAGATCCGGCACAGGGCGCGCGCTCGTTCCGCGAACCCATCGAGGGCCCGAAGGCAAGGCTGCGGCCGGAGAGCTTCGCCGACCACTACAGTCAGGCACGGCAATTCTTCAACAGCCAGACCGGGCCGGAGCAGAAGCACATCGCCATGGCGCTGACTTTCGAGCTCAGCAAATGCGAGAACCCGGTGATCCGCGAGCGGATGGTCGCCCATCTCCTCAACATCGATGAGGCGCTCGGCGCGACGGTGGCTGATCGGATCGGACTTGAGACCTTGCCCAAGCCGGCCGATGCCGCGGTGGCGCCACGCGACGATCTACCCCCCTCACCTGCCCTCAGCATCATCCAGAACGGTCCGCCGAGCTTCGCCGGCCGCAAGGTGGGTGTCCTCGTCTCCAACGGCTGCGACGGAAAGCTTCTCAAGGCCTTGCAGATGGCGATCGAAAAGGAAGGCGCCACCGTGGAACTGATCGCGCCCAAAGTGAGCGGTGTCGTTACCGCCGATGGCACTCAACTGCCAGCCAAGCACATGATCGACGGCGGCCCCTCGGTTTTGTTCGATGCCGTCGCGCTCATTCTGTCCAAAGAGGGAGCTCAGATGCTGGCCAAGGAAGCGGCGGCACGCGACTTCGTGGCAGATGCCTTCGCGCACTGCAAGTTCATCGCCTACAGCCCCGAGGCCGATCCGCTGTTCGAAAAGGCCGGTTTGGAACCCGATGCCGACGAGGGGCTCGTTCCTCTCGACGGCGCCGCCTCGATAGCGACCTTCGTCCAAAGCTGCCGCAAGCTTCGCTTGTGGGCGCGCGAGGCGGCCGTCAAGCTCTGAGAACGCCAATGGTCCATCAAGGTTTAATCCATGGGCCGCTGGGGCCGGGCACGCTGCATCTCTGCGTGGATATGCAACGCGTGTTTGGCCCCGGCTATCCATGGGCGATGCCGTGGTTGGAACGGGTTAGGCCGACGATCGAGGCGATCTGCGCACGCCATGCCGATCGTACCCTCTTCACACGCTTCATTCCCGCGGCCCATCCCGGCGAGGGACGCGGCACCTGGGCGCGCTACTACCGGCGCTGGGCTGACATAACGCTTGAGAAGCTCGATCCCGAAGCCATACGGATCATTCCCGCCCTTGAACGCTTTGCGCCACCGGCGCGCGTGCTGGACAAGCGTGTCTACTCGCCGTGGACCGAGGGACAGCTCGACGCGATGTTGTCAGGTTCCGATGTCGATACGCTGGTCATCACCGGCGGAGAAACAGACGTCTGCGTACTCGCTTCGGCGCTCGGTGGCATCGATCGTGGCTTTCGCGTCGTTCTGGTTGGGGACGCGCTCTGCAGCTTCTTCGACGAGACGCACGACGCGCTGATGGAGCTCTATCTCACCCGCTTTACCGAACAGCTCGAAGTCGCGACCGCCGAGGAAGTTCTGGGAAATTGGCGCTAGCCGGTAAACCAATCCCAGCCTCGAGTGGAACCACAAGGCCGCTCGCGGGTTATCCTTTTGAAGTTGCCCGCCAAATGCAGAGAAAGCCATGACGAACCGTCTGCAGGATATAGAAGACGAGTATCGCGACTATCTCATCGAAAGCGGCGATGCACCGCCGAACATTCTCGAACTCACTGCGCAGGATTTCGTCAGCCGCAACGAAGATCTCGCCGCCCCCGAGGGGCGATTAGGTGGCGAACGCTGCGATCCTCGCATCACAGAAATGGCCGCGCTGATCGGCTATCAGTCCTGACGCCCAGCCGAGGCGCGGTAACCCCCGCCTTCGGGCGTTCGCCTCGGCCACCTCTCCCCGCGTGGTACTCCGGTTCTGCCGGGCACGCGGGGTTTTCTTTTGAGTCCGACCGACCTCAGCCGCTCGGTGACCTTTCAAAATCAAAAATACCCTGTGTTGCCAAGGCCGCGGCACCTCGCGCCCACGAGCCAGGCACCCAATCCGGAAGCAGCTCCGGCTTGGAAAAGAACACGCGCTCTTCCATGGCCCGCCGAATTGGTCCGATCAGCGTCTCGCCGAACTGCACCGCCTCGCCGCCGACAACGATGATTTCCGGATCGAACAGATTGACCAAATCAGCAAGATGGTGGCCGATCCGCGCGCCGGCTTCTTCAAGAATGGAAACCGCGTCCGTGGTGCCGGCTTCAACCGCCGAGGCAAAATCGGCTCGCGACGCCGACATCGTACCGCGCCCCGCTCGCCAGACCTCCAACATATATGGTTCGGCCGCGTGGGCCATCAGACAACCGTGACGTCCGCATTCACAGAGTCTGCCACTCGGGACGGAGGTAATATGACCAAACCTGCCGGCAACATTGCGAGCACCGCGGTAGATCTCGCCATTGATAATCAGTGCGGTACCAATTCCGGTTCCCACGGCGAGTGCGACAAAGTTCCGGCGATCGCGGCCAGCCCCGAATAGCTTTTGTGCGACCGCAAAGGCGCTGATGTCATCGTCGATCCAGGTGGGTACATGCACATGCTCTCCGAGCAACTCGCCGAATGGCAAGTCATGCCAGCCGAAGCGCGGGCTCCGACGACAGATGCCGCTGCTGACATCGACTTCCCCGGGAATAGAAACCCCGATCCCCATGACTTCGGACTGTAGACGTCCGCTCTCGGCGAGCATCTGGGGCATAGCCTCCGAGATTGCCTTGATCATGCCGGCCGGGCTGGTGTCGGATATCGGCGCATGCCAAGTCACAAGAGGATTGGTCGCAAGGTCGGTCAGCACGCAATCGATGCCGTCGGCGTTGAGTTTGAAACCAAACGCGAGATGGGCCTCGTAGTTGATGTCGATCGGAACCGGTCGCCGGCCGGTGGCGCCGCTCACCGCTTCTCGCTCGATGATCAAGGTCTCTTCCACCAGCTCGGCCACCACGAAAGTGACCGCCGCCGGGCTGAGGCCGGTGATGGTGGCGATCTCCGCGCGCGAAACGGGGCCATGGCGGCGCAGGAGGTTGAGGATGAGCCGACGGTTCAGCGCCCGCGATGTACTGGAATTGCCCCTCACGATTTCCTCTTAGTTTATTTCTTAAATTAACTCTTGGCGCTCCGCCAAAACTAGGCTATCAGATTCCATATGGCAATCGGGGAGAGGTTGCCCGCGCGGTTTATTTCCGCGCTGGAGGTCAAAACAACAGCCTTGAAATCGTTGAGCTTCGAGCGGGTGACCGTTCGAGAATGCCTCGTCATGTCTCGGGAGGAGATAGAGATGGAAAGAAATACGGATTCCTTGATCGGCATGGAGCTCGCCACCACGCGTCGGCGGTTCATGATCGGCACCGGCGCCGTGCTGGCCGGCAGCATGCTCGCCCGGCCGGCCCTTGCCCAATCCAAGGAGCTGACGATCATTTCCAACATCGGCAACGCCGACCAGCGTGCCGTGCTGCAGCGCCTTGCCGATGAATACTCCAAGGCGTCCGGCGTCGCCGTCACCATCAACAATATGGACCACGAGGCCCACAAAACGGCCATCCGCAGTTATCTGGTGGTCGGTGCTCCCGACGTCTGCTTCTGGTTTTCCGGCAATCGGATGAAGGCTTTCGTCAAGCGCGGCCTGTTCGACGACATGTCCGATCTCTACGAGCGTGAGGGCTACAAGAAGGTTCTCGGCGCCACCACCGGCGCGTTGACGGTCGACGACCGGCAATACGGCCTGCCGCTCGGCGGTCTCTTATGGGGCATGTTCTACCGCAAGGACGTGTTCGAACAGAAGGGTTGGACCGCGCCTGCGACCATTGAGGACCTTCTGGCGCTCGGCGAGCAGGCCAAGTCGGCCGGCATGATCCCCGTCAGCATGGGAACCAAGGAAATGTGGCCCGCCGCCGGCTGGTTCGACCATATGAACCTGCGCATCAGCGGCCTCGAGAAGCATCTGGCACTGATGGACGGCAAGCTTGCCTATACCGACGCCTCGCTCAAGCCAGTGTTCGACAAATGGGAGGCGCTAATCAAGGCCGATCTGTTCACGCCGAACCATACGTCCTCGGGCTGGGAACAGGCGGCGGCCGCGTTGGCCCAGAAGAAAGCGGCCATGATGGATCTCGGCGGCTTCATCAAATACGGTTTCCCGCCGGAAGACGTCGACAAGATCGCCTATGCCCCCTTCCCCGTGATTGACAAGAGCATGCCTCGCTACGAGGACTTCTCGCTCAATTCGGTCCATATCCCGAAGAACGGCAAGAACAAGGAAAACGCCCGCGACTTCCTTGCCTATTTCTACAAGCCGGAAAATCTCGCCGCGTTCCTCGAAGCCGAAAGCGCGGTACCGCCGCGCATCGACTGCCCGCCCAGCAAGGATCCGCTGATCAACGCCGCCGTCGAGTCGATGAAAACGGTCGTCGGTACTGCCCAATATTACGATCGCGACACCGATCCCGACATGGCGCAGGAAGGCCTCAAGGGCTTCCAGGAATTCATGGTCAAGCCCGAGCGCCGCGACCAGATTCTCGAGCGTCTTGAGGGAACGCGCAAGCGGATCTTCAAGGACTGACGCCCTCCAGGCGATCGAGATACTCCTCCCGATCGCTCGCCTCGGGCGAGAACGCGGCCTCTCTTCCCCCGGAAAGACCGCCTCGCCCGAGGCCTCCCCCTCGGGCAAATAACTCAACGGGAATGACCAGATGAACTCCTTCTGGCGACGCCATCGCTACTGGCTGGCGCCCACGCTCTTCATCCTCCCCGGCGCGCTGCTGTTCGGCATCGTGATCATTCTGGCCTCTGTCCAGACGATCTGGGTTTCCTTCTTCGATTGGGACGGCGTAGGCCCGATGCAGTGGGTCGGCCTTACCAACTACGAGCAGCTCGCCGCCGATCCGCAGTTCTATGTTTCGCTGAAGAACAACGTGATCTGGCTCGTCATGTTCATGTTCGCACCGCCATTGGGGCTGGCACTCGCGCTGCTGCTCAACCAGGCGATCGCCGGCATGAAGTTCTTGAAATCGCTATTCTTTGTGCCGCTGGTATTGGCCTCGGTCACCGTCGGCGTCGTCTTCACCTGGGTCTATGATCCAACCTTCGGCCTGTTGTCGCTGATCTACGGCTGGTTTGGCGCCACCGCCCCTGCCCTGCTCTCCGACGAACATCTGGTCAGTTTCGCCGTGGTGATCGCCGCGCTCTGGCCGCAGGTCGCCTTCTGCCTGGTGCTGTTCCTCGCCGGCCTCAACAACCTCAACGAAGACCTGATCGGCGCCGGCCGGGTCGATGGTGCGCGGGGCTTTGCCATGCTGCTGCACGTCGTGCTGCCGCAGCTTCGCGAGGTGAGTTTCATAGCCCTCGCCGTGACGGTGATCGGCGCGCTTCGCTCGTTCGACATGGTGGCCGTCATGACGTCGGGTGGGCCATTCGGTTCGTCTACCGTGCTCGCCTACCAGATGTACGAGCAGTCAATCTTCTCCTACCGCTTCGGCTATGGCGCCGCCATCGCCACCGTCCTGTTCGCCATCATGGCCGTGTTCATCGCCTGGTATCTGCGCACACTGCTCCGGCCGGAACAGGAGACTGCCTGATGTATCCCCGTCCCATTCCGGAAACCGCCCGATCGGCGCGTGCGGCCTATATCGCCTTGGTCGTCGCCGTGCTCATCCTGTGGCTCCTGCCGCTCGTCACGGTGATGCTGACATCGCTGCGCTCCTTCGAGGAAGTGATGGCCGGCAACTACTGGGGGTGGCCGAAGTCGTTCAACTTCGTCGAGAACTACACCGCCGTTTTCAAGCAGACGGCTCTGGCGCGCTATTTCGTCAACAGCCTGATCATCACCCTGCCTTCGGTTGTCGGCGTGCTGGTTCTGTCGACGCTGACCGGCTACGTGCTGTCGCGCCACCGCTTCCCCGGCAATCGCCTGGTCTTTGCGTTGTTCGTCGGCGGCAACTTCCTGCCGGCGCAGATCATGATGATCCCGGTGCGCGATCTGATGGTCGGCGTTGGCCTTTACGACACCTACTTCGCGCTGATCATCTTCCACACCGCGTTCCAGACCGGCTTTGCGACGCTGTTCATGCGCAACTTCATCGCCGCTCTGCCGGACGAACTATTCCAGGCCGCCCGCGCCGAGGGCGCCTCGCCCTGGCAGACGCTTTGGCACGTCGTGGTACCGCTGATCCGCCCGGCTCTCGCCGCACTGGCCATCCTGACCTTCACCTTCGTCTGGAACGACTACTTCTGGGCGATCGTGCTGACGCAGAGCGATGCCGTCAAACCGGTGACCGCCGGCCTCAACAACCTGCGCGGCGAGTGGACCTCCGCTTGGAACCTGGTGGCGGCCGCGACGATCATGGTCGCGATCCCGCCCGTCGCAATGTTCTTCCTGATGCAGCGTCACTTCATCGCCGGCCTGACCATGGGCGCGGTGAAGGGCTGACAACACTATTCGAAGGATGCCTCCCCATGGCGAGCGTCGAAATTCAAAACGTCGAAAAACATTATGGCGGCTTCCACGCCCTCAAGGACATCAGCCTGACCATCGACGAAGGCGAGTTCATCGTCATGGTCGGTCCATCCGGCTGCGGCAAATCGACCCTGCTCAAAACCATTGCCGGGCTGGAAACCGTCACCTCGGGCCGGTTGCGGATCAAGGAGCGCGACGTCACCCACCTGGAGCCGGGCGACCGCGGCATCGCCATGGTCTTCCAGTCCTACGCGCTCTATCCGCATATGACGGTGGAAGAAAACATGGGCTTCGGCCTGCGCATGGCCAAGCGCCCCAAGGCGGAGATCGACGCCGCCGTCGCTCGCGCAGCGCAGATCCTGCGGCTCGAGGAACAACTTCAGAAATTCCCCAAGCAGCTTTCCGGCGGCCAGCGCCAGCGCGTTGCCATCGGCAGAGCCATCACCCGCTCGCCCGACGTCTTCCTGTTCGACGAGCCACTCAGCAATCTCGACGCAGCGCTCCGCACCCAGATGCGTGTTGAACTGTCGACGCTGCACGGCCGGCTTGGATCCACCATGATTTATGTGACGCACGACCAGGTGGAAGCCATGACGATGGCGAGCCGCATCGTCGTGCTCAATGGCGGGCGGATCGAGCAGGTCGGCGCGCCGCTCGAACTCTACACCAACCCGGTCAACCTGTTCGTTGCCGGCTTTCTGGGTGCGCCACGGATGAATTTTGTCGCCGGTGTGGTGACCTCGACTGACGGCAGAAGTGCCTCAGTGACCTGTGGCGACAGCCTCAAGATCGATTTCGACAATCTCGACGAAACGCCGCCCATCGGCACGCGCGTGACGGTCGGTATCAGGCCGGAAAAGCTCCGCGTCGGCGACCACACTGCCGGCACCAGCTTTCCGGCGCGCGTCCGGCTGACCGAATATCTCGGCCGCGAAACCATCGTGTATGCCGACGCCGGTACCCTCGCGACATCCGGGTCGGACAGCGGCACGGGGGTGTTCACCGTCCAGATCGGCGATATACAGCCCTTCACGCCCGACGAGCCGGTGTCGATCGGTTTCGACGCTGTCCACGCCTACCTCTTTGCCTCCGATGGAAAAACGCTGTCCGCGGCCAAGCCCGTCACCAAGACCTGACAAGGAAACCCAGCCAATGAAACTCGCATCTCCGGCGCCGCTGTCGGTTTGGCGCCCGCTCGCCCTCGACGATTTCCTTGTCGGTGCCCCGCACTATCCCGAACATGTCGATGACAGTTATTGGCAGCGCGATGCCGAACGGATGGCCGCCGCCGGCTTCAACGTCGTTCGCATGGGCGAATTCGCCTGGCATATCCTTGAGCCCCGCGAAGGCGTCTTTGACTTCTCGCTGTTCGACCGGGCTATTGCCGTTCTCGGGCAACAGGGCGTCAACACCATCTTCTGCACGCCGACGGCAACGCCGCCGCGCTGGCTGACGGCCACGTATCCGGAGGTGCTGCGCGTCGATGAGAACGGCCGCGCCGCCCGCCACGGCTCGCGCCAGCACGCTGATACGGCAAGCCCTGTTTACCGCCTTCATAGTCAGCGGATCACCAAGGCACTGGCCGAGCATTATCGCGACAACCCGCATGTCGTAGGTTGGCAGACTGACAACGAACTCAACACCACCGTCTCCACCTCCTATTCGGAGGCGACGCTACGCGAATTCCGTCGCTACCTGCGCAATCGCTACGCGACGATCGCCGATCTCAACTTTGCCTGGGGCGGCGATTTCTGGGCTCTTGCCTACGACAATTTCGATCAGGTGGTTCTGCCGGTATCCGGCGCTCCGGGCCATCCATCGCCCGGCCACGTCCAGGACTTCCATCGCTTCCTGGCAACGGCGACAGCAGCCTTCCAGCATGATCAGGTCGAGATCCTGCGCGCCGCCAATCCCGATTGGTTCATCTTTCACAACCTCGGGCGGTTGGTCGACATCGACTTCCGTGGCCAGTTCAGCAAGGACCTCGATTTCCTTGGCTTCGATATCTACCCGATGCTCTACGACGAGATGCAGCGCGCCGGCGGCCACGCGGCAACGCAGGCTCTGAACCTCGATGTTTGCCGTGGCTTTACCGGCAACTTCATCGTTCCCGAACAGGCCTCGGGCTTCGGTAGCCAGCCGACCTTCTCGACCATGACGCCGGAGCCGGGCGAGATGCGCCGCATGGCCATGAGTTCGGTGGCGCGCGGTGCCGACGGTTTGATGTTCTTCCGCTGGCGCCCGGCGCATTTCGGTGCCGAAATCTACTGGATGGGCATCCTCGACCACGACGACGTGCCCCGCCGTCGCTACGAGGAAGCAGCTCGGTTTGCCTCCGATATTGCTCGGATCAAGAAAGACCTGCTCGGCACGTCGGTGCGCATGGATGTCGGCATTGCCGGCGCCGACTTCGACAATCAAGAGGCCTATAAAACCTATCCGATCGGCCTGCCGAGCCCTCTGGAGGACGCGACGCGGCTGCACCGCTATTGCTACAAGAATGGCATCGCCTGCGGCTTTATCCACCCCGAAGACGATCTCTCGCGCCTAAAGCTGCTCTATGTCCCCCACTGGGTGATGTGGAAGCCGGAGTGGGACGAGCGGGTGGAGGCCTTCGTTCGGAACGGCGGCACGCTGGTGGTCGGCGCCATGACCGGCACGCGTGACGACAACAACCATATCATCCGGACCATGGCACCCGGCCCCGGATTGTCCAGGCTATGCGGCGTTCGGATCGAGGAATTCGGCCGGGTTGCCGAACCGGGATCCGACGGCCTGTTCGCTCTTCAAGGCACCGAATGGGGGCTGCACACACCCGCAAAGACGTTGCCGGCCGGGTCAACGGAGCGACGGTATAATTTCACGCTAGGCAATCGCGAACACGAATCGGCGCACCTTTACGAACTGTTGGAAACCGAGCCGGATGTCGAGTTGCTGGGTCAGTGGAGCAACCGCTTCGCGAGCGGTCGCGCCGTCGTCACCAGCCGGAAGGTCGGGGCAGGACGCGCGGTTTACGTCGGCACCTATCTCACCGAGACGCTGGTCGAAGGCCTCGCCGACCAGCTGTTTCCGACCGCCGGCATCGCACCGCTCCTCTCGGACCTGCCGCCGAATGTGGAAGTGACGCTTCGCGAGGCGGCAGACCGCAAGCTGCTCTTCGTGCTGAACACTGACGCGGAGCCGGTAACGGCATCAGGCGTACCACGCGGAACCGACCTTCTGACCGGGAACGTCGTAGAAGGGCCCCTCGCGCTCGAACCCTATGGCTGCGCCATCGTCAAATTAGCCTGACCTGTCAAACTGCCTCCCGGACTAAACCGGGAGGCAACCGGCGGCGCGCATTTGATGGGATAGACGTGACATCGCACTGTTCCGCTGGACTGCCGCTATCTGCCCAACTAATTTGGTCGACGATATCCGACGCTAACGACACGGATCGCCACTTCAGATAACTAACGGCTCCGACGATGCGATCGGAGTGAGTTCAGCGAATGATCGAACCCAAAATTTTCTACCAGCCGACCAAACTGCGCTGGGATCTGCGCTTGGCCGATCATCCCTTAAGCACCTACACTCCGCTGAACGACGCCGCGGCCGCGGCCGCCCAGACCGATGCAACCGTCGGGGATTTGACGCCCAACGATCATGTCGTCGTGTACTTCAGCAGCCGCCATTTCATTCCCTATTGGGGCGTCGACTGCGCTATATCCTTGATGATGCTCGAACCACAGGGCATAAAGCCAAGGCATTACTTTACGCTGCCGTTTTTTTACTGGAATTTCAAACACATCCTTACCCACTCGACAAAAATACTCAAAAGATGCCCCAACGCGGTGTTCTTTAATCCGCACATATGCACAACGCCCCCTGGCGATGTTCCAAAAACACGCAACATCTCGCTGATCGCGTCCAAAAAGCGTGACCTATTCGGTCATCGGTTGCGGCACGTTATCGCGGACGCTTGCCGCGATAAGCTGGATCTCTATGGCCGCGCCTACAAACCGATCCCCTCGAAATCGGAAGCCCTTCTGGAGTATCGGTTCTCGGTCGCCATAGAAAATAGCCGCTTCGGTGGCTATTTCACCGAGAAGGTACTCGACTGCTTCATCAACAAGACGGTACCGATCTATTGGGGAGATCCGGAAATTGGTCGACATTTCGATGCATCAGGCATCATTCATTGCAAAAATAAAGATGAACTCATCCACGCAATAAATTCCATTACACCGGAAGATTACGAGTCACGCCGAGCCGCCATTGAGAACAATTACGCGGCCGCGCTCAAATATACCAACTTCAATTCGATGCTGTCCGAAACGATGAGTAAACTAGCCATCGAATCCAACGAAACCCATCTGGTTGCGCCGTGATGGACTTGTACAACCAAACGTGCAGGCTTCGAAAATAGATAAGGCGGCTCAACCAGCCGTCGTCTTTCCGGTTTGGACCGGCACATGTTGACCAATCCATCCGAGGATATCCGACATGACCTGCTCGCGCCCAATGTCTTGCAGCAGATCATGAAAATGTCCGTCATAGAGCTTAAGCGTCTTGTCCACAGATCCGGCACGCTGAAAAAACTCTTCGCTGCCTGCCGGAAGGGTGGCCTTGTCGGCCGTGCCGTGCAGGATCAACAGCGGCAAACTGATCTGCGGGAATCCCTTTTGCAGTTCGTCTCCACCGTGGACCAACGCTGCGACGGTGCGGAGCGGTTGGACTTCTCCTGTAATGAGCGGATCGCTGTCGAGTGCCGCTACGGCGACCGGATCACGCGAGAAATCAACCGTCTTCAGCTTGAGGACAGGAACCTTCGGGATTACGCGGGCGAGTAACTTGAACAAGCTGAGAGCGATCCGGGGCGCGGGGACGCGATAGGCGAAGCTCTCGCAAATGAGGCCGGACAACAAATTCTGATGTCGCAAAGCATAGACTGCGGAGACGACGCCGCCGGCGCTATGGCCAATGAGAAACACCGGCAGATCAACATGGCGCGTATACGCGAGGGACACCGCCTGCGCCAGATCGCTCACATAATCATCAATCTCAGAGACGAAAAAACGCTCTCCCTCCGATCTGCCGCGCCCTCGGAGATCGATAGCGTAGACGCCGTAACCGGCCTCGACCGCACGCTCGGCAACCCACTTGTAATGACCGCTATGTGCCAGAAAACCATGGCAAATCACCAATATTCCCAGTGGTACGCCGGTCGGGAACCATGAGCGCACAAATAATCGCAGACCGTCCCCACCGGTCAGATACTCGTCATGGCTGGTGAATTGAGATTGGGTCGACATAACTGTGACCTCCAAGGTAATAGTTCACATAACAATAATTCAAATGAGACACGCACGCCTCTAAAACAGAATGCGCATCACCAATATTGCCATGAGCCAAGGGAAATGCGCAATTTTCTTTTTATAAAATAAGTAGCGCATAGAGCGCATCACTTATCAAATATCAGATCAAAATAATATTCGATGTCTTATTGATCTGGACGATATTTGACCTTCATCGCCAAGCTGCGTGTTTTAAAAAAGGCTCGCTTCAGGGAATGCGACCTCCAGTCGCCAAGCCGATTCATGCGTGGCGCGGGTAAGCCGGGCGAAACACCATCTGCCCACGGCTCGTTCGGAGCTATATGCTCCCGTGTCTGCGGCACGCCGCCAGCCCGGCAGTAAAAGGAGCCCTCACAATGGTCCTCTTGGAATTTGCGATGTATCCCGTCGGCAAAGGCGAGAGCCTCAGCCCCTACGTCGCCCGTTCAATCGACATCATCGATAAAAGCGGCGTCGCCTACCAGCTCACCCCCATGGGCACCATCCTGGAAGGCGAATGGAACGAAGTGATGGCCGTGGTGACCGCATGCTTTGAAGCCATGCGCGCCGACTGCCCGCGCGTCGAAGTCGCACTCAAGGTTGATTATCGCGACGGCGAGACGAGCCGCCTCGCCACCAAGATCACATCGGTCGAGGACAAGCTGGGGCGCAAACTCAGCACCGGCTGAAGGCTGGTCCGGTACTGGCGTCCTTCATGGTTGCCTGAATGAAGGCGGCCGCTTCCCCTAGCTTTTTCGCCTCCCAGTCGTTCAACTCGACAGGCAGCTGCTTCAGAATGCCCTCGCGGCCGATCATGCAGGGCATGCTCAAGGCCACGTCGCCATCGTGTCCATAGTGACCGCGAAGCGTCGTGGATGCCGGGTAGATGCTGCGCTCGTCAAGCAACACCGCCTTTGCCATCGTAATCGCCGCCTGAGCCACGCCGGCATTGGTCCAGCCCTTGCCGTTCAGCACCTCGTAAGCGGCGCTGACGATCCTCGCCTTGACCACGTCGGGATCCCGAATGTCCTGCGTCGCCTGGAAGTACTGGTCCATCTTTCCGAAGGGTATCCCGCCAACATTGACGTGGCTGAGGACGGGGAATGCCGTCCGCCCGTGCTCGCCCATCATGAAGCCGGTCACCGACTTCGGATCAATGCCGTAGGTATCGGCGATCAATTTGCGCAGACGGGCCGAGTCGAGCATGGTTCCCGTGCCGAAAACGCGGCCTCGCGGATAACCAAACTCGTTCTCGGCAATATAGACCATCGTATCCAGGGGGTTGGTGATCAGGATGACGATGGCATCCCTGGTATAGCGCGTGATGCCTGCCATGACCTCGCGGATGACGCCGCAATTCGCCTTGGTCAGAAGCGCCCGATCGGGCTCGGCTTTCGGTTTGGTCGGGTCGGGCGTGACGCTGGACCCCGCCGCGACGATGATCACGTCGGCATCGGCGCACTGTTCGTATCCGCCATCGCGGACATCGACGTTGGTCATGTAGGTCAGTGCGGTGGCGTGTGCCTGATCGAGCGCTTCTCCGTAGGCGACATTCTTCAAGACATCGATGACGCCGATTTTGCCGAACAGCCCGGTCTTCATCGCGTCGGCGAGAACGTAGGAGCCGACGTGCCCAACGCCGACGACAACCAGCTTGTTAACATGCACGATTTTATGTCCCGCGGGTGGCGATCTGCGCATCGAAGACGCCCATCTTCCACCCGTTGGCGTCTCAACGATTACGGTGTGCTCCTACTCCCGAGGGCGCTGATCGACAAGCTCATTCGGTGAGCATTTCAGCCACTATTTGCCGTAAAAGCGCCCTTTCACCAATATCTTGGGAAGAAACGGACGGACAGACGGACGCCCTCCGACGCAGCCTCTCAAACGCGGACCGACCTCAAGCCCGGCATGGGGACAATCATCGAAATTTCATCGAACCGTCAGGAAAACGGAATGAGGACAGACCAGAAATTTCTGCCCGAGGTTGGCCCCGGACTGCCAAACTGGAATTCCGAGCGATCCACCCCAACACCCGGTCGACAAACCCATAGAGGTGCACGCCATGTCCAACATCGTTGCCGCCGGATTCAGCGCCAGCTCCAAGGATGGAGAGATCGATAGTCTGGGTGAGGACCTCACTCGCCTGGTCTCCATCGGCGCTGATGTCGCCGAACTCGGGCTCAGCGGCCTCGACCTGGTGGCTGGAGGCCGGATCATTGGCGACCGGCTGCGCCGGCTGGCAGCCATGACGGCGCGCCTGCCTCTACGCTACAGCGTGCATGGACTGGTAGCGTCCAACTTCATGGATCCGGAGACCCTGCCCCTTCAGCTTTCCGCCGCCAAGGCACTGGTCGAGGTCTGCGATCGCATCGACGCCCGCGTGCTGGTGCAGCATGGAGGTGAACTGCGACCGGAGCAGATCAAGGAGCGTACCGGTGCTGACGCACGCCAGCGCGAGGCGCTGATGGAACTCGCGGAGTTTGCCCAACGCTATGGGGTCCGCATCGCCCTTGAAAACATCTTCACGACCGAGGAAGGGCAATATCGACAGACACCGGCCGAACTGGCAGCGACCGTCAAAGACATAAATCACCCGAACCTGGTGGCGCTCATCGACTTCAGCCACGCCTATATCGAAGCGACCTATCGCGGACTCGATTTCAAGGCGGAACTGGCGGCCATGGCTCCCGTCACCGGCCATCTTCATGTGCACGACAGTTTCGGCCGGCCTATCGGCCGCTTCAAGCCATTCTACCCGCAGGAAGCAACGGCGCTTGGGCTCGGCGACCTGCATATGCCGCTCGGCTGGGGCGACATTGATTGGGAAGCTCTGTTCTCCGAAATAGACGTACTACCGGACACCTTCCTGATCATGGAGATCGAAGCCCGCTATCGCTCGGAGCAGCCGGAATCGCTGGCGATCGCCCGGCGGCTGATAGACATCAACTCGGCGCGGGCGGCCAAGGCAGCCGAGTAGACAGTGGCTGCGAACGCCTCAGTGAGGAACGCCGGAATGGCCCGGCGCCCCCACTGAAACACGCCAACTCGTCAGAACACCTTGAGTCCGTTCAGCAGAACGATGGCGATGGCAACCGGCGCCACGAAGCGAACCAGGAAGAAGACGCTCCGGATGGCAATGCGATTGATCGGCGAGCCTGCTTCCGCGAGCCGCTTTTCCGGGGCCGCCAGGCCGTACACCCAGCCGACGAACAGGCAGATCAGAATGCCGCCAACCGGAAGCAGGATGTTCGAGCTCAGGAAATCGAAGAGATCGAACGGGTTGAGACCGAAGATCTTCCAGTTCGCCGTCAGGCTCTGCGAGAGAGCGGCGGGCACGCCAAGCACGGCGATCATGGCAATCGTGCTGAGCGCCGCCGTCTTCCTCGAAAGATGGAATCGCTCCGACAGAATGGCCACCACGACTTCCAGCAGGGAGAGGATCGCGCCGACGCTGGCAATCGCCGTCAACAGGAAGAACAGCGTCATGAAGATGACGCCGCCGGGCATCGAGGTGAACACGGCCGGAATGGTCATGAACACCAGCGACGGACCGGCTGCCGGCTCGAAGCCGAAGGCGAACACTGCCGGAAAGATGGCAATTCCGGCAAGCAGCGACACCGACAGATCCGCGAAGACCACCCGCGTCGCCGTGGCGGCAATGTTCTGATTTTCTCGGAAATAGCTGCCGTAGGTCAGCATGGTGCCCATGCCGAGCGACAGCTTGAAGAAAGCGAGCCCGAGTGCCGTGAGCATCACCGCCGGGGTGATCTTGCTAAAGTCTGGGCTGAACAGGAAAGAAAGGCCCTGCCCGGCGCCCGATAGCGTCAGGCTGCGGACGCACAGGATCAAGAGCAGGATGAAGAGCAGCGGCATCAGGCGGCGCGTCACCGCCTCGATCCCCTTCGAAACACCGAAGGCGATGATGAAACCGGTGAGAGCGAGCACCACCCACTGCCAGATGAGCGAAGACCACGGGTTGGCAACCAACTGGCCGAATACCACTTCAGCCGCCTTCGGATCAGTGGTGGCAATCTCACCAGTCAGCGACTTGAAGATATAGGCGTAAACCCAGCCGGCCACCTCGGAATAGAAGGCCATGATGAGAAGCGCGGCGAGAAACCCCATCCAGCCGATCGCCTTCCACCACCATTGGTTCTTCGGAGCCAACTTATCGAAAGTGGAGATCGCGTCCGCCCGTGCTGTCCGACCGAGCATGATTTCAGAAATCATCACCGGCAGACCGACGATGATGGTGGCGGCGAGATAGACCAGAAGAAAGCCGGCGCCGCCATTCGTGCCGGTCAGCGATGGAAACTTCCAGATGTTGCCGAGGCCCACGGCCGACCCGAGCGTGGCCATCAGTGCGCCGAACGTGCTGGTAAACCCGTCACGACCTTGAGACATTTTCGTTTCGCCCCCTGCGACTTTATTCGTTTGAATAAAGCTATCAGTCAGGGGGAGAACGCACGCAAGATAGGGTAGCCCACCACCCTTCGGCTACCCTGTGCAAAAGCCACGAAGCGACACTGGGCACTCAGGCCCGCCCCGAAAAGTCCGCAATCTTTTCACGCTGTGCCCTGAAATCTGTAAGCAACGTGTAAGCTTGGAACATCATCGTCTCCGCAAGGCAACAAGCAGGACACGACGATGGGTATCTCAGTTTTGATAGACGAGAACGACGTTCGATATCGCCGTATAGAGGAATTTATTCGGGATATTTATCACAAGTCATACTTTGCAAGCCCCGCAAAACTCCCACCGAAACTGGTTGCAAGATATAGTAAGAGCGGTGAGCTTCTTTGTGCTGCCGGTCTGAGAGCCCCCAAGGATGGGTTCTTCTCTGAATGCTATCTGGATCAGCCTATCGAGCAGACCCTGGCCGCCGCGATCGGCAGCCACGTCCGACGCGCAGATATTTGCGAAGTCACCGCCCTGGTCAGCAGATCGCCCCTCGAGACGGGCGCGTTCATCGACAACGTCGCGGCGCAAATTGCCGACCTCGGTTTCACCTGGTCGTTCTACACGCTGACAAACCGCCTTGCCCTGCTTTTGAAGCGCAAGGGGCTATCCCCAATCGATCTTGGCCCCGCCGAGGCTCACCGCGTTCCCTCACCCGAGACTTGGGGTCGCTACTATCTGACATCCCCCCGCGTATTCGCCATTTCGATCGAGCATCTCAGGGCTCGCATGACCTCTCCCGGAGGCACCGCCGATCATGCCGTCGCTATCTGAATCCCTCCTCGATAACACCGCCGCCGATGGCACGGCCAAGGCCTTCGCCGATGCGGAGCACGACCTCGACAGGCGTGAGTTCCTGGCAGCGGTGAGCAATCTCGCCGCCCAGCTCCAGCGGGCGCCTGGGGTTGTCGGCCTCCTGATGCCCAATGGCGTCACTTGGGCTGTGGCTGTCATCGCAGCCGCCGCGGCGGGAAAGACCATCGTTCCGCTGCCGACCTTCTTCAGCGCTGGGCAGATCGCCCACATCGTTGCCGATGCCGGCGTCGAGCTGATCCTGATCGACGGACAGACCGAAACAGAGCAAGCCTTGAAAGGGTTCGCCACCCTGGTGGTCAAGGTTGATACCGAAGCGTCGAGCTTGCCGCAGCCGGCGTCGGACTTCGGCATGATCATCTACACCTCCGGCAGCACGGGAACGCCCAAAGGCGTGCGCCTCGGCGAGCGACAAATTGCCTGGTCTACCAGCGCGTTGGCCGAAGCAAGCCGAGCCACTCACGCCGACAGCTATCTTTCGGTCTTGCCGTTGTCGCTGCTTCTGGAAATGCTCGCCGCGATATTCGTTCCGATAAGGGTTGGTGGCCGGACATTCTTCGACCGAGAGACAGCCGATGCCATCGGATGCGGCGCCGTCCGATCGCTGGCAGGCGTTTTCGAACGCCACAAGCCGACATCGTCGGTCCTCCTGCCCCAACTCCTCAAGATCTGGGTGACGGAACTATCCGCCAACGGGCAAACCGCCCCAGCCTCACTACGGTTTGTCGCCGTGGGTGGTGCGCCGGTTCCAGAATCGATCGCCAATCGCGCCGCCTTGCTCGGCATCCCCATCCACGAGGGCTACGGTCTCTCCGAGTGCTGTTCCGTGGTCGCCTTGAACCGTCCGGGTGCCAGGGTGGCGGGAACCGTCGGCCAGCCGCTCGATGGCTTGGACGTCATCATTGAAGACGGAGAAATCATCGTCTCCGGCCCATCGGTAACGCAAGGCTACCTCGGAAAAGTGGACCATTTCGGACCATGGCGAACCGGCGATCTCGGCCGCTTTGATAAAGCGGGCAACCTTATCGTATTGGGCCGCAAGGACAATCTGATCATCACCGGCTACGGCCGCAACGTCAGTCCGGAGTGGGTGGAAACCGCCCTGCTCTCGGATCCACGCCTCGCGCTTGCCTGCGTATCAGGCGGGTCGGATCAGCCATTGACCGCCATTCTGATACCGGCTCCGGCAGCGGAATCCTGGTTCATGACTGCCAGCGAGACCGACCTGACCGGTCTTGTCCGCGACCTGACGGTCACGCTCCCATCCTATGCGCGCCCCGAGCGTGCCATTTCGGTCTCGTTGGCCACCGCGCGGATCGAGCAGCTCATCACCGACAACGGCCGCGTTCGCCGCAACGCCATCGCGACTTTCCTTTTGGCCCGTCGCGAACAAGCGGCGTGACGATACCAAGCCTCACACGATCCCCAGCAAAGGACCAACCATGTCTTTCTATGACCAGCTTCAGCAAGAAACCTCAGCCGAGCGGCAGCGTTTTCTTTCCATACCGCTCATCCGGCGGGCAATCGCGGAAGGAGCCGACCGCGAGACCTATCTCGCCTTTCTCGGCGAGGCCTATCACCACGTGAGCCATACGTTTCCACTGCTGGCTCTGGCAGCTTCCCGTACCACCGATGAGCGCTATCAGGACGCGCTGGTCGAATACATGGAGGAAGAGCGCGGCCACGAGAAGTGGATCCTCGACGATATCGTATTTTTCGGCGGCGATGCCGACGCCGTGCGCAAGCGGAATCCGTCGCCCGCGACCATCGCCATGATCGGCTATAGCTATTACGCCATTGAGCATGTGAACCCCTACGCCATGCTCGGCAGCGTGCATGTGCTCGAAGGCATGTCGGTTCTGCTCGCCGATAAGCTCGCCGACCGCCTGAGCCAGTCCTGGGACCAGCAAGGCGCCAACGGCTTTTCTTACCTCCGCTCGCACGGCAGTCTCGACCAGAGCCATGTCGCTTTCTTCCGCGATCTCGTCAACGGCTTTACCGACCCGGCAATCCGACGCCTGATCATCGACAATTCCAAGATTTTCCATCACCTCTACGGCGGCATCTTCCGGGAGATCGACGCACGTGAGGGGCTGGCAAATGCAGCCTGAGCCCCCTCTTGTCCTGGTCACGGGCGGCGGCTCTGGCATCGGGCGCGCTCTGGCACTGGCCGCCGACCGCGAGGGGGCCGATATCGCATTGTGCGGACGGAGAGCCGACGCACTGGCTGAGACGGCTGCCCTCTTCGACGGCGGCGGCGACACGCTTGTCATTCCCGCCGACCTCACCACCGCGGCCGGGCGCGCACGCGTGATCGATACCATCGGCCGCCGCTGGGGTCGGTTGGATATTCTCGTCAACAACGCCGGCATCGTGGAAGGCGGACCTCATGACACCTTTGATGATGACGCGGTCGAGCGCCTGATTAAAACCAATGTGCTGGCTCCCATGGCGCTTACACGCGCGGCCTTTCCTTTGCTTAAGGCGAGCCGAGCGCGCTCGCCGCGCGTCGTCAACGTCGGTTCGGTGTTCGGCGAAATCGCCTATCCCGAATTTGCCGCCTACTCCGCCAGCAAGTTTGCCCTGCGCGGCTTCTCGTTGGCCCTACGAAGGGAGTGGAAGCGCCATGGCATCGAAGTCACCTATGCCGCGCCCCGCGCCACCCGCACCGACGCCGCGTCGGCCTTCGATGATCTCATCGAGAGCCAAGGCATGTCACTCGACGCACCCGATGCTGTGGCCAAGCGAATCTGGAAAGCCGTCAGCCAAGGGCGAAGAACCGTTTACCCCGTGGGACCCGAACGGCTCTTCATTCTCATCCAGAGCATGTTTCCCGCTCTGATCGATCGCGCCCTAACGGCGAAATGAAGTCCCAACCCCATACACGGAATCCAAATAATGAGCTCAACTCGCGTCACCGCAATTCGCGCTGCCTTTCTCGGCGCCATGGTGTTCTCCTCCGCCCCGGCGTTCGCCGACGCCGATCCTGCATTCGACGGCGCCCTGCATGATCTTGAGATCCGTTGGGAAACCGTGAAATTCACAATTCCCCCGGGCGACAAGCAAACAGCCGAAATGGAAAAGGTCGGCGCGGAAGCGGACGCTCTTCTGGCCCGTTACCCCACTCGGGTCGAGGCCGAGATCTGGGACGGCATCCTGAAATCGGAACAGGCCTCCATGGCATCGGCCTTTTCGGCGCTGTCACTGGTCAAGCAGGCAAAGGTCACTCTCGAAAAAGCCTATGCGGAAAACCCCACCGCCCTCAACGCCGGTGCACCGGCCAGCCTCGGGGTTCTCTACTATCGTGTTCCCGGCTTTCCGATCGCCTTCGGTGACAACCAGAAAGCCCGGGCCCTCCTAGAGCAGGCGACGAGCTCCGCGCCGCAGGGCCTCGACGCCTGGTATTTTTACGGCGATTTCCTGATGAACCAAGGTGAAAATGACAAGGCGCGCCAAGTCTTCACCTATGCCCTGTCGATACCGGAGAGCCCGTTGCGGCCGCTCTGGGACAAGAGCCGCCGCCAAGTGATCAAGGAAGATCTTGCCAAGCTGCAGGCAAAGACGTGACCCCAATTCTTTCAAAACAGAGAGACGGCGGCGACCTCTGGAGCTGGATCGACCACCAGCTCGCCCACCCGAAGGGTGTCGCCGGCCGGCTTCTGGGACACATCATGGTCCCTCTCAACCGGGCTCCTAACGAGCGGGCGGTCGCCGCGCTGGCCCCTCAGGCGGGCGAGGCGATTCTCGAAGTCGGCTTTGGTCCGGGACAGGCGCTCGGGAGTATTCTCGCCGCCGCGCCGGGTTGCCGTCTGCACGGCATCGACCGCTCCGCCGAAATGGTCGACCAGGCACGCCGGCGAAACATGCGGGCCGGTGGCACGATGGACTTGCGCGTCGGCAGCCTTTTCGACCTTCCCTGGCCCGACGCGAGTTTCGATAAGATACTTGCCGTCAATGTCGCCTACTTCTTCGATCAAGAAGGCGTCGCAGCACGCGAACTCCATCGCGTGCTGCGGCCGGGCGGGCGGCTCGTCCTTTACGTCACGGACAGCGATACCATGAAGCGCTGGCGTTTGGCTGGACCGGAAACCCACCGTCTCTACGGTGAGGCCGATCTTGAGGCCATGCTTGCCGCTGCCGGATTTGCACCCGAGAACATAAGGCTGACTCCCGTTGCGCTGCCTCTGAAAATGAGGGGTTGGATGGCAACGGCCGAACGAAGCAGGATGCCGACCGTCATGACGACCGATCCAGCGGAGCCCAAGGCTTCAGCATCATGGTAGCCTTGGCACCACGGCGCGGCGCATTTTCAAGGACCAGCTGACCGCCAAAGGCCCTTAGAGTTCGCGCCGCGATCGACAGCCCAAGCCCGACACCACCAAGCCGATCGCTGCGCAGGGGCGCCCGCGAGGACAGGTCGCGGGACAGGATGGACGCCGAAAAGCCCGGCCCGTCGTCGATGACGCTGACCGAGCAACTGTCACGGTCGATTGCCACCGAAATCTCACTGCCGGCTGGCGCGTGCGACAGCGCGTTTTCGACGAGGTTTCGCATCGCCCGGAAGAGTTCGTCGAACAATCCGGACACTGGAAGGGGACGTTCGGCGCCGATCAGCTCGATGGACCTGCCGCTGGTGACGACAAGCGGCGCCATAAGCTCCGCCACCCGTCGGCAGACTTCACCGAGATCGACGTGATCATCTGGCGACAGCTGGATCCGGCCTAGGCGGGCCCGGTCCAGCAATTGCTCAATCATTCGCTCCATGCGGTTGATTTCCGGATCCAATAGGGACCTCTCGTCATCGCCGCGATCGGCCAATTGCAATTTCAGAACCGCGATCGGCGTCCTCAGATCGTGAGCAACGTCCGCGACGAATTCTTCGAGTGCGCGATACCCCGCCCGGAGCCGAGCGAATGCAAGGTTGACCGCTCGCACAAGAGCCCGCACATCATCCGGCAGCCCCGTTTCGTCGATGGTGACAATTGTAGCCTGCGTCGCGATGGCCTCAGCCTGAGCGACGGCGGTGCGAACCGGCCTCAGCGCAATGTGAGCGACCCCGAGGTTGGTAACCAGCATGAGAACCAGGAATGGCAGCCATAGCCAGGCGATGTCCTTGGTGAACTCTTCAAGCACGGAGTCGAAAACGATCTCCCCGCCGGGAAAGACGACTTCGACGAATAACGGCCGATCGGTTCCAACGATCGCCGTGGCAAGGCCGTAGCGGGTCGTTTGAGCTGGCCCAGCCGGCAGTTCGAAAAAGAATCCTTCTTTGCCATCCAACGGCACGAAGGCATCCCGATTGGGCGAATTGCCGCCCAGCCATTGGCCCTCAGCATCAAGGACTACATAGAGACCGTTGGCACGATCGATCAGCGTTTGGGTTCGGCGACCAGCCGAAAAGCTTCGCTCACCGCTCGCGACCACGTCGGCGGCAATGGCTCGCGCGAAGCTGCGCAAGGTTCCTTCACGAAATTGGGTCTCGTAAGCCTGAAATCGGAAATAAAGAAAGGCCGCAGCGAAAAGGATCGCGGCGACGGCGGCCAGCAGGAGCCCGATCGTCAGGCGGCCAAACAGCCCACGCGGCCCGACCTTCACGATACCCCTCTGGTCAGCATGTAACCGATGCCGCGCAGAGTATGGACTTCGATTTGGGCGCCGGCTCCGACCAGGCGTTTTCTGAGGCGATGCACAAGGACCTCGATGGCGTTCGAACTGACCTCTTCGCCGAACCCGTACAACGCCTCCTCGAATGCGACCTTGGTTATGACGCTTCCGGCGCGGCGCATAAGAAGCTCCAGAGCACCAAATTCGCGCCGGCTGAGGTCGACATCGCGCCCGTCGATGCGACACAGCCGCATCGACGTATCGAGATCCACGTTGCCCTCCTGGAACACAATGCTGAGCGGCTGCCCTACCCGGCGCAGTTGGGCACGAAGACGCGCAATGAGCTCGTCCATGTTGAAGGGCTTTTTCAGATAATCGTCGGCACCGGCGTTGAGACCAGCGATCACGTCGGACGGAGCATCTCGTGCCGTCAGCAGCAGGATGGGGCTAGCCACGCCCGATCCTCGCAGAGCTTCGAGTAGTTCCATGCCATCACGATCGGGCAAGCCGAGATCGAGGACGATGGCATCATATGACGTCGTCGCGGCGGCTTCTTCCGCATCGAAGGCGGTTGTAAACGCATCAACCGTAAAACCATTTGCTCGCAACGCCTTGGCGACTGCGTCGCCGAGTGCCCTGTTGTCTTCCACATAGAGAATGCGCAATTTCGAAACGACCCTATCCGGCTCCCGGCGCCAGTCTTGCTATCTCGAAGCTGTCGGTTGCCTGTCGGACTCATCAGAACGGAGACGGCTCGTCGCATTGATGTCGGTCGTGAACGACCAGTGCCACCAAGATCCCCATAGGCGATGAAAAGACCCGCTCATCGGCCGGCGATCACGGCAGCCGCGCCACCTCTATCTGGGCGCCTTTGCGCGCTTGGTAGTGGGGATCGATGGACGGCGACCTGATTGCGGCCGGCGCTCTTGGCGGCATAAAGAGCGCTGTCGGCTGCCACGTGCAGGCTCTGAAAGTCAGGCCCGGTTTCGCCAATGCCAGCAACGCCGCAACTGACAGTCAGACTTACGGCACCCGTGGTCGCGACAATGCGAAGATCGACGGTCATGCGGCGAATTCGATCGGCCACCTCGGCCGCCTCGTCGATGGTCGCTTGGGGCAAGAACAGGGCGAACTCCTCACCACCGACCCGAGAGGCGATACCACCGGTGGGTGCCGCCGCCGCCAAGATGGCTGCGAACGCTATCAAGGCGCGATCGCCGGTGGGATGTCCATGAGTGTCGTTGACCAGCTTGAAATGGTCGATATCGAACAGGATCAGGGCACCGCGTTCGTCATCGCCGATGAGAGCCGGTCCGACACGCTCGAGAAAATGGCGACGGTTGGCCAAACCAGTCAGCGAGTCGGTTTCGGCGACAATACGGAAGCGACGTTCCGAGCGCTGCCCGATCAGCACCAGTTGTAGCAGGCCGAGGAAGACCACAAAAACTGATGATTCGATCAAGCCGAGCCCCATGACCAGACTGTTGGGCAACACGACAGTGGCAGGATCGAGCGGCGTCGTAATCGACGAGACAACCCGGTAGATCTGAACCGCGGCGTGAGCCCCGACGAGCACCGTGGTCAATCCGACCGACGGCAGTGGCTCATGCGGATAGTGGCGAACAAGATCGACAACGACAAAGAGAAGATAGGCGAACTCGATACCTGACAGTACGGCCGAGCGAGTGTTGATATCGTCGAAAAGTGAGCTGGTCGCCGCGATGACTACCCAGATCAACGCGCCAGCGCCGGCGATCCAGCGATCGAAGCGACTGGTGAGACCGGTAAACTGGCGATAGCCTAGCCAAAGGAGGCCGAAAGAACCGAGCAAAACGGCATCCGCGGCGGTGACAGACAAAACGTCGGGCACGCGACCACGCAGGGCGACCAAGGACATGGTCAAGACGGCCAGTCCGAACGTCACTCCCCAGGACAGGATGCAGGTCTCGCGACGTGCGGACGACCAGATCAGGATCAGGCTGACACAAATGCAGAAGCTCGCGGCCGACACCGTGAACAGAAGCGTGGGAATGTCGAGAAAGCCGCCCAACGCACCACCTATTTCTCACAAAAGCTTACACGAAGACCAAGTATAAATACGCACATCAAGGCCAATATGCCTGCCTTCGCCGAAATCGCAGGCGTCTTACTTATTCGAAAGTAACATAGTGAATCTAAAAGCCGCATGAATCAATCGGCTTGCCCGCACGTCCGGCTTTTGCCGAGCGTGTTACGGGGCTTCCAAGAGAAGCACCAAATGGCGCTTATCCCGGCGAAGGCGGCATTGAAAATGCTACGTTTCAACACATCGTGCCCAGATTTACAGATCGTTCGAAGCGAACCGGCCGAGCTCGCCCCGCCCCTCAGGCTCTCAGGCTCACGCGACGAATTGATCGGCCATATCCCTGACCTTCTGATCCTGCAGCAACAGATCCGCTGCGACGCTGGCAGCGATTACCGCCGGCTCTTTTGACAAGATGCCGGGAATGCCGATCGGACAAACGAAGGATCTGGCGTGCGCTTCGGAATGGCCGAGCGCCTTTAGCCGATGTTCAAACCGAGTGCGCTTGGTGGCGCTGCCGATGAGGCCGACATAAGGCAGACGGTTCAAACGCAGGGCGGCGTCCAGGATATTGAGATCGAGACCGTGATCATGCGTCATGATGATCACGAATGCCCCATCGGGAGCTCGCGCGGCTTCGGCGGCGGGCTGGTCGCTGACCACGCAGTTAAGATTGGCGAAGGGCAGGTTCGGGAACATCTCCGGACGGCTGTCGATCCAGCGAACACTGAATGGCAGCGGGGCCAACGCCAGCACCAATGCCTTACCGACGTGACCTGCCCCGAACAGCAGGAGGTCACGCAACGGGCTGCCAAAGCTTTCCAGGAGCGTACCGTCTTCCTTGAGAAGAACGGTATTGCCAGCTGGTTGCCCTTCGTTGATCGCGCGGACCATCGGAACGCCATCGACCAACTGGGATAGGGTTTGAAACGGGCCTCTGGCCTCGGCTCTGGCGAGATCTCCCAGCTGATCGAGTCGGCTCCGCCCAAACACCTCCACGACCAACGTCACATCGCCGCCACAGCACTGCCCCAGGGAGGGGCCGAGTGCCAAGCGCATCAGCTCGGTCGCATCGCGCCCGGCTTCCATGAGTTGTAGGGCGCGCTGGATCGCCTCGTGCTCTAGGCGTCCGCCGCCGATTGTGCCTGAGATGGCGCCGCCGCGCGCCACAACGACACGCGCACCGGCTTCGCGCGGCGCAGATCCGTGTGTCGCAGAAACTGTCACCAGCGCGGCCGAGCCATCGCGTTCGACAAGACGAATAAGTGTGGCAAAGAGCGCCCGCATTACCGCCTCCATCCCAACGAAACGCTCATTGGAAAACTCGCCTCAGCCGAACTCTGCGAGAGCCGACAAACAGGAAGCAATGGGATGCGGAATTTATGAGCTACCTGGAATTTCGGAGAGAGCTGCATCTGCGACACCGGACTAGAACACACGATGCACCCACCATCGACGGTTCAGCCGGCGAAATCTGTCCAGTGCAGGACTTGCCACTCGAAATCGCTGTCGCCGAGGCGACAACCAGCCGTCAGCGACACCCTACCTACGGCGAGAATGGGATGCGGCTCGCCGCCAACGTCAGCGGCAAAGACAGGAACCACGTCATGGTATCTGCTCAAGATAAGACGAACCAATCGTCAAAGCCGATGAAATGACCGAATTACCCCTGCGAAACAGAATATATTCCGATATCAGCTATGATTTTGAGACGATCAATAGTCTCATCCCGGTCGAAGTTGTTCGCAATACAATAACTTTCCACCACCGTCTTCGCGGCAGCGGAGGCGGCTTGATTCTCCCACTCGACCATAGATATCAAATGAACGGAGTCGGCGGTCACAGGTCTTTCGAAGAGAATATCGTGTTTTAATCCTGGTTGTACATGCAAAAGAGCATGAATGTCTTTCAGTCTTCCCAAAAATTCTGCGTAGGCGTTACGTGGGATTATAAACCGATCTAACCGGACAATAGGCATCTCGACGGAAGGGACCGCATCGCTTTCCATAGATTACTCGTTAATTCAGGAGTCCTCAGCCGGCTGACCTCTAATGGCTACGGCCATTCGCTTCAAATAAATTTTTAATAAAGACCACACAGAAACCTGCCTTCTCCACAATAAATTCGACCCACACCGTATGGATACGCGAGCCCTCAATTCAGGCATCGGACATCATGCGATGTTTCTTGCATAAGATCGTTAGAATTCAATTCTGTCGCAATGTTTGTTGCATGAGAAGACACTGTACTCTTGGAATCATGGCACAATACGCAATCACCTAAGCGGTCGATGCGAGAGGCGTCGATGGTCGCAAGGCGCAGCGTCTCAGGTGCAACCTTCTACAACCTAGGCAAAAAAATACGCCGGTTGATACCCTTTGGCACACGCCGTTTGAAACAGCTCGGAGAGGATAATACCAGGCCGCCGCCGTCCGCGGCCCTCTCGCAGGCCATGATTACTTTGCACCCACCGCGTCTATGATCCTAACCCAGGAGCGGATGCCCTTGTGGAACGAGGCGAGATCATACTTCTCATTGGGCGAATGAACGCGATCGTCGGCAAGGGAGAAACCGGTGAGCAGCGAATCCATGCCAAGGATGGAGCGGAAGTCGCCGACGACGGGGATGGAACCGCCTCCGCCCACCACGATGGCCGGCTTGGGCCATTCGTGCGACAGGGCCGCCCTCGCCTTATCAAGGACCGGCGAGTCATAGGGGAGCTGGATTCCCGGCGAGGCACCGTGCGAGGCGAACTCGACCTTGCAGTCTTCCGGCACCTTCGACCGCGAATAGGCGCGAAAACTCTCTCGGATCTTCAGAGGATCTTGGCTGCCGACCAAGCGAAACGACACCTTGGCAGTGGCCTTGGAAGCGATCACCGTCTTGAAACCATCGCCGGCATAGCCGCCACTGATACCGTTGATCTCGGCTGTTGGCCGAGCCCAGATCAATTCCAGCCGCGACCGCCCCTGTTCGCCGGAAAGCCGCGACAGACCGATATCGGTCAGAAACCCCGGCGAAGTTTCCTCGAGCCGCTGCCAATCTGCCTTGATCGCCCCAGGGACCTCCTCCACGCCATCGTAAAACCCAGGAAGCGTCACGGCCCCTGTCCGGTCGTGAAGGCCAGCCAGAATGTCCGAAAGAATATGAATAGGGTTGGCTGCGGCGCCACCGTATCCGCCGGAGTGCAGATCACGATCGGCCGCCGTAATGATAACTTCCTCCCCGACAAGGCCGCGCAGACTGGCACAGATTGCCGGCGTCTCGGCATCCCACATCGACGTATCGCAGACCATGGCGAAATCGGCGCGGAGCTCCTCGGCATTGGCGAGCAGGAACGGTCTCAGAGATGGCGAACCGGATTCCTCTTCGCCCTCGAACAGCACGGTCAGCCGGATCGGCAGCGTGCCCCTGACCTCTTTGTAGGCGCGGACGGCTTCCAGGAAGGTCAGGAGCTGGCCCTTGTCGTCGGAGGTACCGCGTCCGGTAATGATCTTGCGGCCATTGCCGGCATCACGGATGGCCGGTTCGAAGGGATCGTGCGTCCAAAGCTCCAACGGATCGACAGGCTGGACGTCATAATGACCGTAAAACAGCACGTGTGGGCAGTTGGGGGCCATACCCTCATGATGGGCGACAACGACTGGATTGCCGTCGGTTTCGCGCACCGAGGCCTTAAAGCCGATGTCGGCGAGATGGCGGACGAGATAGGCCGCCGCCTCGCGACAATCTGCCCTATAGGCGGGATCGGTAGAAATCGACTTTATCCTAACGAGTTCGAACAGCGTGTCGAGGCTGGACGGCAGGTTCGCATCGGCGCGTGCCAGCACGGCATCGATATCGGTCATGGCAAGCAATCCTCAATGGAAAGCCGGCCACCGTGAGTATGGAGACCGGCAAGTCTGATCTGGTAGATCAAGCGATCCGAGCGGCGTCGATTGCCGATTTGAGATCACTCCACAGCGCCTCGGTTCCTTCGAGACCGACATGCAGACGAACGGAGCGCGGGTCGAGGCCAAACTCCTGCGCCGAATTGGGCATGGCCTTTTGCGCCAGCACCACCTCGCCGGGAACAACCAGACTCTCGTGGCCACCCCAGCTGACGCCGAGCTTGAACAAGCGCAGGTGGTCGCAGAATGCGCGGAGGTCGATGCCCTCGCGGAACGCGAAAGAGAACAGGCCGGAGGTGCCGACGAGCCCGGGAGGCAATGCGTTGCCGAGACCGGGATGGTTGACGCTGGCGACGTTTTCATGGGCGGCGAGCCGGCGGGCAATCTCAAGCGCGGAGCTTTCATGGGCCTTCATGCGGATGGCCAGCGTGCGCATGCCGCGGATCAACAGCCAGGCATCGAATGGCGACAGTTTGGCTCCCAGATACGGCAGACTCTCGCCACGGATGCGGTCGATAAGCGTTTTTGGTCCGGCCACCACGCCGGCCACAACATCACTGTGACCGCTGAGATATTTCGACGCCGAATGCAGCACCAGATCGACCCCGAGGCCGAGCGGACGCTGGAAGATCGGGCTCGCCCAGCTATTGTCGATGACCGACAGCGCGCCATGCCGCCGAGCCAGGGACGCCAGCGCGCCGACGTCATGGGCTTCCATCACCCAACTGGTCGGGCTTTCAAGATAGATGAGCTTGGCCCCTGGAAGGGCCTTTTCCACCGCCGCCTCGTCGAGGCCGTCGACGTAGGTGACCTCGATCTGCATCCGCTTCAGGATCGTGCCGAACAGTCGATAGGCATCGGGATAGACGTTACGCACGGCAACGATGCGATCGCCAGGTTTGACGAAGGTCAGTACGGTCGCGGCGATCGCTCCCATGCCGCTGGCAAATCCCAGTGCGTCCTCGCCCCCCTCAAGCTTGGCCAGCGTCTCCTCGAAGGCGCGCACGGTAGGATTGAGTCCTCGCGAATACACCGGTCGAACGACCTCGCCGCGATAGGTGGCGATCATCTCGTCATAACTTGAGAACGTAAAAAGCGACGTCTGGACGATGGGCGGGACGACAGCGTCAAAGGCGTTGCGTTCGTCATGGGTCGCAATCAGTCCCAGCTCGTCGAACAGCTCCAAACCATTGCTCATTTAGACATTTCCTTGATGTCCTCTTCTACCACCGTGAGAATCTCGGTGGTTTCACGCCGGGCCGCCACTGCGTCCTGAGCCGCAATGGCGTTGAAGAGGGGGCGGTGAAAGGGAAAGGAGCGACGGGCAAAGTCCGGACGATCGAACGGCTTGTCCCAAAAGCGCTCAAAGGCTTCTCGCATCTGTTCGAGCAGTTGGCGAAACAGGGGATTGTGTGTCGCGTCGTAGATGGCAAGGTGAAATGCTAGGTCTTCAGGCCCCGACGTTCCCTTGCTGATGTGGACATGCTCCATTTCATCGAGTCGGGCCGCGATGATCTCAAGGTCTTCGGGGGTGCGCCGTAGCGCGGCCAGCATTGATGCCTCAATTTCCAGTGCTCGCCGGACTTCGAGGGTCTGAAGAAGGGCGTCTCGCAGGTTGGCGGTGCCAACCAACAATGGCATGGAGATGGTCTGCGAACTGATCGGCTGTAGAAGATACGTTCCGCTGCCGCGCCGGCTTTCGACGATGCCGAGCGCCTGGAAGCGACCGATCACCTCGCGGACCGTCGACCGCCCAACGCCGAGAGCGACCATCAGCTCACGCTCGGTCGGCAGCCGATCGCCCTTCTTGAGATCAGCATGTTCAATGAAACCCGCCATGGCCTCGGCAACGTGCTGGATACGATCGGACAGGACTCGCGAGTCGGTCCGCAGCATGCCCTGTCCTTTTTCATTGCGCATTTCAGTCCTGTCGCCTCGCTGTCACAGTCACCCCTTGACAATTGGTCTGACATCTTATCAACATACGCTTCGTCAAAAATGTCAAGAATAATAAAAATCCGCAAAACAACACGGGTTCCAGAACCATGATTTGAGTGAATTAAAAGCCAGACAACGGCAAGCTCAATTCAATATTGGCCCGTATATAGATACAAAAAACAGGGAACAACTGATCATTCTCTAGAGGTGCGCTGCACTAAAGCATAGCATGCGCCCCTCTTGTGCAAAAACTAGGAGGTGTTGTTATGAAATTAGGTATACTTAGTGGAGTGGCCATGGTCTCCATGACCGCTCTGCTCGCTGGTCCCGCATATAGTTTCGAAGGCAAGAGCGTCGCGGCGTCTGACTGTAGCTATGGTGGCAAGATCAAATCGATCGTTGCCACCGATGAGCACACTGTGACCTTCTCCATGTGCTCTCCAGATCCCGCGTTCGAAGCGAAGGCCGCCTTCGTTTCGTTCGGTATCGAGCCTTCCGAACACATTGAAAAGGATGGCCCCAAGAAGGCCTTGCTCGACAAACCGATCGGCACGGGCCCGTTCAAGCTCGACGCTTGGAACCGTGGCGACTCGATCGTCATGAGCCGCAACGACAACTATTGGGGCGACAAGCCCTCCTACAAGACGCTGGTGATCCGCTGGAATCAGTCGGGAGCCGGCCGTCTGAACGAGCTGCGCGCCGGCACGGCCGACATTGTCGCCAACCTCAGCCCCGAAGACTTCGATGGCGTCAAGAACGACCCCGATCTCCAGTTCCTGCCGCTTGCCAGCCCGAACACGCTCTACCTCGGCATGGTCAATACGGTGAAGCCGTTTGACGACGTCAAGGTTCGTCAGGCCATCGCCATGGGCGTCGACCGGCAACGCATCGTCGAAAATTTCTTCCCCGAAGGTTCAGAAGTCGCCTCGCATTTCACGCCGTGCTCGCTGCCCAACGGTTGCAGCGGTGAGGATTGGTACAAGTTCGATCCGGCGGCTGCCAAGAAGCTCTTGGCCGAAGCGGGCTATCCCGATGGCTTCAAGACCAAGATCTACTATCGCGACGTGTTCCGCACCTATCTGCCGGAACCGAGCGCCGTGGCGGTCGAGTTCCAGACCCAGCTGAAGCAGAACCTCGGCATCGACGTCGAAGTGACGCCCATGGAATCGGGCGAGTTCATCAGCCGGGCCAACTCGGGCAGCCTCGACGGCTTCTACCTGCTCGGCTGGGGCGCGGACTATCCGCACATCACCAACTTCCTCGACTACCACTTCGCCAGCACCAACAAGCAGTTCGGCAAACCCTTCGCCGAAATCTACGACGTGCTGAACAAGGCGGGCACCATCGCCGACGTCAAGACGGTCGAGCCGCTCTACACCGAGGCCAACAACTCCATCAAGAATTTGGTTCCGACCATTCCGATCGCCCACGGCGCTGCTGCTTTCGGCGCTCGCGCCACGCTGAAGAACGCATCGCTGCGTCCGTTCGGTGCGCCGCGGCTGCAGGATATGGTCCCCGACAAGGATTCGCTGGTGTTCATGCAGAGCGCCGAGCCGATCAGCCTCTACTGTGCCGACGAGACCGACGGTGAATCGCTCTACGCTTGTACGCCGATCATCGAGGCCCTTCTCGACTACGCAAAGGACAGCGGTGCCATCGTTCCGAGCCTGGCCAAAAGCTGCGAAGCCAACGGCGACTCAACGGTGTGGACCTGCCATCTTCGCGAAGGCGTGAAGTTCACCGACGGCAGCGACTTCGATGCCAACGACGTCGTCGTCTCCTGGGCGGCCGGCATCGACGCCGCCAACGCCGCCCATGTCGGCAACACCGGCTCGTTCGACTACTTCTCCAGCCTCTGGGGAAGCCTTATGAACGTCAAGAAGTAAGCGGCCGACTTCCTTGGGGTGGGCTTCGGCCCACCCCTTCGCCAATTTGGATTCTCCGATGCTCGGATACGCTGCCAAACGCGTCCTGGTTTCTATACCGGTCATTTTCGGCATTCTTGTCGTGACGTTCGCGCTCGCCAGACTCATTCCTGGCGACCCATGCAAGGCGATGCTCGGCGACAAGGTCTCACCGGAAACCTGCCTTGCCTTTGCCGAACGCTACGGCCTCAACAAGCCGCTGCTGAGCCAGTTCCTCATCTACGTCACCGACATATTTCACGGCAATTTCGGCAATTCCATCCGGTTTTCCCGTCCGGTGTCGCAAATCATCGTCGAGCGGCTGCCGATGACTGCCGAATTGGCGTTCATGGCGCTAATCGTCGCCTCGGTGGTGGGTATCGGTCTCGGCATCCTCGCTGCCCGCCGGCACAACTCGGCAACCGATGTGGGGACTATGGTCGTCGCCAACGTCGGCATTTCCATGCCGGTTTTCTGGCTGGGCCTGATGCTCGCCTATCTGTTCGGCGTCATGCTGCGCGGCACTCCCTTCTGGTTGCCACCGTCCGGGCGCCTGTCGGCCGGAATGTCCTCGGTGCCGTTCTATGAGGCTTGGCACTGGGAAATCGCCGCCGGAAGCAGTTGGGCGCGCGTTCTGGAGTTCTTCTCAAACTTCTACATTCTCAACGCCCTCATTACCGGCAACTGGCCCGTGTTTTGGGATGCGTTGCGTCACATGGTTCTGCCTGTGATTGCGCTGTCGACCATTCCGATGGCCGTCATAGCTCGCATGACCCGGTCGTCGCTGCTCGACGTATTGGGCCGCGACTACATCCGCACAGCCAGAGCAAAGGGCGTGCTCGACCGTGACGTCGTGCGCAAGCACGCCCTCGGCAACGCCATGCTGCCAGTGGTCACCATTCTCGGTCTGCAAATGGGCGCGCTGCTGAGCGGCGCGGTCCTCACCGAGACTGTGTTCGGCCTTGCCGGCGTCGGCCGCATGCTCGTCGAGGCGATCTTTGCCCGCGACTATCCGGTGGTGCAGGCGTTCACGGTCATGATCGCGGTGTCCTATGTGGCCATCAACCTGCTCGTCGACCTCTCCTACACCTATCTCGATCCCCGTATCAGGCCTCAATAGGACAAGCCATGACCCGTCTTGATACCGCGTCGGCCGTGGCCGCCGACGCCATCGCCGAAGAAGGCCTGATCGGCGACCCGGTACCGCTGTGGAAACAGACATGGCGCCGCCTGCTGCGCAAACGCTCTGGCCAGGTCGGGCTGATTATCCTCGGCATGCTGCTGTTGATCGCCATCGCCGCCCCGGTTATTGCGCCCTACGACCCGAACGACGTGCTGATCGGCACAGAACACGTCAAGCGTCGCGAAGCGCCATGCGTGCATCTTCTGGGCTGCGACGTCAGCCGCCCGCAGCACATCATGGGAATCGACGGCAATGCGCGCGACGTGCTGTCGCGCGTCCTGCACGGTACGCGGATCAGCCTGATGATCGGTCTCGTCACCGTCACCGCCGCCCTGGTGTGCGGCGTATTGTTCGGCGCGGTCGCCGGCTTTTTCGGGGGGCTTATCGATAACATCATCATGCGTGTCATGGATGTGATCCTCGGCTTTCCGTCACTGCTTCTGGCGATCGCCATCGTCGCCGTGCTGGGGCCAGGCATTGTCAATGCGCTTCTTGCCATATCGGTGGTCTCGATGCCCGCTTATGCCCGCGTCACCAGGGCAAGCGTGCTGTCGGTCAAGACGCTCGATTTCGTCTCGGCGACTCGCGTCCTCGGCGGCAGCCGGACCCGCATTCTGTTCCGGCGTGTGCTGCCCAACGCCATCACCCCGATCGTCGTGCTGGCCACCCTCGGTATCGCCACAGCCATTCTCGATGCAGCAGGCCTCAGCTTCCTCGGTCTCGGCGCCCAGCCACCGATGCCGGAATGGGGCACCATGCTCGGCACCGAAAAGGACCAGGTATTTTCGGCGCCACACCTCGTCTTCTTCCCCGGCATTGCCATCATGCTGACGGTGCTCGGTTTCAATCTGCTTGGCGACGGGCTGCGCGATGCCCTCGACCCACGGCTCAATACGTGAGAACCGTCATGGCAAGTCCGATCCTCGACGTCAGCGAGCTGGCGGTGGAGTTCGCCACACGCGCTGGTACGGCCCGCGCGGTCGACGGCGTCTCGCTCAGCATCACCGCCGGCGAGACCCTCTGCATTGTCGGCGAGAGTGGCTGCGGCAAATCGATCACCGCGCTCAGCATCATGGGATTGGTTCCCTACCCTGGCCGGGTGACGGCGGGCGAAATCCGCCTCAATGGCGCGGATCTGCGCCAGATGTCGGCGGCAGAACTCGGCAAGGTGCGCGGCGATCGCGTGTCGATGATCTTTCAGGACCCGTCGTCGTCGCTCAATCCGGTGCATACCGTCGGCCGGCAGATCGCCGAAGTCTACATGCTGCACCGGAACATGGGGCGGCGCGAGGCGGAAGCGGCTGCGATGAAGATGCTAGCCGCCGTCGGCATCCCCGATCCGGCCCGCCGCATGAAAGCCTACCCGCACGAAATGTCGGGCGGCATGGCGCAGCGGGTGATGATCGCCATGGCGCTCGCCTGCCAGCCGGAGGTGCTGATCGCCGACGAGCCGACCACGGCTCTCGACGTCACCATTCAGGCTCAGATCCTCGACCTGATGCGCGACCTGCAACGCGACTTCGGCACCGCCATAGTACTGATCACCCATGACCTCGGGGTCGTGGCGGAAATGGCCGACCATGTCGCGGTGATGTACGCCGGCCAGATCGTCGAGTTCGCCGATGTGAGAACGCTGTTCAAGTCGCCACGCCATCCCTACACACAGGCGCTGCTCCGCTCGGTACCGGTGATCGGAGCGATGACCGATATGCTGGAAGTGATCGACGGGCGGGTTCCGCAACTGACGCAACTGCCCGACGGCTGCCTGTTCGCGCCGCGTTGCACGGTACGGCGGACACTCGACGATCCCCGCTGTACCAGCGAGGTACCGCCGCTTGCCGAAGTGAACGCAGGACACAACTGCCGCTGCTGGCGCCCCGCGACCGAGCCCCTCGCCTCCAAGGAGACGCCGCCCGCATGAGCGCTCTCATCGAACTCAACGGCATCAAGAAGAGCTTCGCCTTTCGCAAGGGGCTCCTGCAGCGCGTCGTCGGCGAGGTGAAAGCCATCGACGACGTCAGCCTCAGTATTGAGCGTGGCCGCACGCTCGGCCTTGTCGGCGAAAGCGGCTGCGGCAAATCGACGCTGGCGCGGATCGTCGTTGGCCTCTATCCGCCCAGCGCCGGTGAAATTCTCTTCGAAGGCAAGCAGATCGCCGGTCCGGACATGGGCGTCGCCCCCGAATATAGCCGACGCATCCAAATCATCTTCCAGGACCCCTATTCATCGCTCGATCCCCGCCTGCCGGTTGGCGACTCCATTGCCGAAGGCCTGGTCATCCACGGCATCGGCGACACCGCCAGCCGGCGCAAGGCGGTTCTCGACATGCTGGCGCTGGTGGGACTGCCGCCACAGGCCGCCGACCGCTACCCGCACGAGTTCTCCGGCGGTCAGCGCCAGCGCATCGGCATAGCCCGGGCGCTGATCCTCGAACCGGAATTCCTGGTGTGCGACGAGCCGACGTCGGCGCTCGACGTTTCGGTACAGGCACAGATCCTGAACCTGTTGAAGCAACTCAAGGCGCAGTTCAACCTGTCGATGATGTTCATTTCGCACAACCTGGCCGTCGTCAGGCATATCGCCGACGACGTCATGGTCATGTATCTCGGCCATGCCGTCGAAGTGGCGCCAGTGCGGGACCTGTTCGAAACGCCACGCCATCCCTACACGCGGGCGCTGCTATCGGCGACGCCCATCGCCGATCCGGACCGACGGGGCGAACGGATCAAGCTGGTAGGCGAAATCCCCTCGCCGCTCAACCCGCCATCCGGCTGCCCCTTCCACCCGCGCTGTAGCTTGGCTAACGACCGCTGCAAGACCGAGGTGCCCGCCATGATGGTCGCCGGCAACGCCCGTGTTGCCTGCCATGCCGTCGAGGAAGGTCGAACCCTCGCTCACGCGCAAGCGTGACGTTTCTGCCGAGGTGCTTGATCAGGCGAGGGACGCCTAGGACGACCGGCCTCCGATGACACCGTAGCGCAGCAAGATCAGCAGCAGCGCCCCGAGCAGGCCGGCGGCGGCACCGAGCATCGAGGCGCCGGTGTAGTCGCTGATCGAAGTACCGAGCGAGAACAGCAAGGCGCTGAGACCACCGCTCAGAAAGACATTGACGGCGATCAGCGAACTGCCAAGGCCGGCGCGACGCGCGATCAGGTTCTGCAGGTAGGTGATGGGAATGGCGATGATGCCGGCAGCACCGAAGCCGGAAATCCCCGTCAGCAGGTAGACGCTGACCGTGTTGTGGGAAAGCCCCAGCAGCGCCAGATAGAGACTATAGAAGGCCGCCGAGGCCGAGGCCGCCAGAACAGACGACGTGCGCGCCTCGATCCATCCCCAGACGATGATGAACACCACCTCAAGCAGCGCCACGATGCCGACAATGGTACCGACATCGGCCGGACTGCCACCAGCCTGACCGGTAACGATCAGAGGGAGCACGGTGCCGTTGACGTGCAGCATGCTGGTAATCAGCGCGATGGCGACGACGTGTGGCCAGACCGAGACGGAACCGATCTGCTTCAATGAGGCGAGGAATGCATAGGACGGCTCTCTTCGTTCGACCCTCTCGCCAGCCTGCTCTCGAACCAGAACGGCGAACAGCAGGAAACAGACGGCGCAGGCGAGACCTGCCAACAGGAAGGCCGGAAGCATGCTCGGCCGTCCCGCCAGGGCGAAGCCGACAATGCCGGGAACCAGCACCCAGGAGGCTGATATGACAGCGCGGATCGCCGAGTTGACGGCAATCATTTCGCGCGGCGCCAACGCTTCTGAACCGGCTCGAACGTAGGCGAAGATCAATGAATTGAGAGCGCCAAACACCGGAATCAGCATCAGCGACGCCACCGTGAAAACGGCCACCGTCGGCAAGAAATACACCAGTAGATAACCAATCACACCGGCCAAACAGACGGCGAGTATTGGCAGTCGAAACCGGCCAAGCCGATCGGCCAGGATGCCGGCGGCGACGCTTGCCGACACGTTGACGATGGCGGCGCAGAAACTGACCACCGCGAAGGCCGTATTGCTGAGGCCCAGCTCGTGGATGCCAATCAGCGAGTAGTAAGGCGATGTCGCCGCACCCGTAAAGCCGAAGAAGAAGATGCCTATGGCGCTGACCCGCAGTCGGGGATTGCCATAGACGATCGAAAGGGCCGATCGCATCGATGCCTCTGCGTCAGGATGTGACCGGAAGACCGGCGGAAGCGAGAGAACGGGGCAGTGTTATCGCCAGCGTGCCGAGAACACGGCCGCCGCCCGGTAGTCGAAGCTCTTGACGAACGGATAGATCGGTTGCACCCGCCGTTCGGAGACGAGCGCCTCGATCTCCTGATTGATCACGCCATCGGTGAGCGCCATCAGGTTCGGATTGGCAATCGGCTGCAATTCCGGCGACAGGTATCCCGACTTGACGACGACAAGACGCGCCGTACGAGGATCGAGCCCCAGACGCGTGAAATCGGAGATGTTGTGATAGGGGCGCCGTCGCGCCGCCAGCACCAAGGTGATGCCGCCAACGGTGACCACAGCCTGCCGCTCGGCCAGGGCTTCGTCCTCGTCGAGCCGAAGCACGCAGGCCTTGGTGATAGCGCGCGGCGAAGACGGATCGAGCGTACCGCCGATGGAAAGCTCCAGTTCCACGCCGACGCCAGCGGCAAAGCAGGCGTCCGTCGCCGGACGATCGGTGATGCCAGCGACGATGGCACCTTGGAAATTGCGCGCTATCAACGCATTCAGCACGTCGGCGCGATCGCCGACACCGCCGCCCGTCGGGTTATCGCCGGAATCGGCCAAGATCACCGGAGAGGTCCGCGCCTGTTCCGCCAGATCGAGCATCTCCGGCAGCGAGCCGGTGACGGGGCCGAACCGGAAGGCGTCACGCGCTCGCCAATAGGAATCGGCAATCGCTTCGGCCACCGCCTGGGCAGCGTCGCGATCAGTGCCCGTCACGACGGCGCAGGCCGTGGCACGTGGTTCGTCGGCCCAGACGTAGCCAACCATCAGATTGGCATCCCAGATACCGGGCTGCCGGTCGAAATCAGGCAGCACCGCGTAGAGGCTCTTGGCAGGTTCATCCTCGGTCGAGGTCCGCTCGCCGGGCAGCAGCACCGGCACCGGAGCCCAGGCGACACCGGGCTTTTCACCAGTCCTCAGCGCTTTCAGCAGCATCGACCAGGCGCGAACCATGGTTTCGCGCACGTCGATATGTGGCGCAGTGCGATAACCGGCGAAAATGTCGATCTGATCGATGATCGTCTGCGACAGGTTGCCGTGCAGATCGTAGCTGGTGGCGATCGGGCAGTCGGGACCGACCACGGCGCGGGCGGACGAAATCCAGTCGCCCTCGGCATCGTCCATGCCTTCGACATTCATGGCGCCGTGCATGGCGAGATAAAGCCCGTCGAGCGGCTGCGCCGCTTTCAATCGCTCCAGAAAATCGGCCTTGAACGCCTCATAGGCATCCCGTGCCACCGGACCGCCGGGCACGGCGCGGGCATGCAGAAGCGGCAAATGGAGGGCATCGCTGGCCTTGAGGAAGCTGAAGTAATCGGCTTCCAGCAGTTCGGCGCCGCGCACGACGCGGAAATCCTCGCTGCGTGTCAGGGCCGGCGAATAGGTGCTGCATTCAATGTGAATACCGCCGACGGCGATGCGGAAAGTCATGGGCAGCGAACCTCAGAAACGGGGGCTCAGGCGGACAGTGGCGGAAAAGCGCAGCCAGTCCTTGTTTTCACGGGGGGTCCAGGCCGCCTCGGCGACGGCCGGCAGGCGTGGAAAGACCAGCCGATTGAAGTAATCGCGGCTGATGAAGTTCTCGGTCCAGATGCAGGCCTGCACGCCCTTGAGACGCGGCTTCAAGTCTTCCGGGAATTCGCCGACGGCCTCGTAGGTGTAGGTGTGCTTGGGGGGCACGGTCCCCGCCCAACTGGCACCCGGCTCCTGCCAAGCTTCGTCTTGCACCATATCGAGATAGTAGGCCTGACCCGGCGTCATCACCACGTCATAGCCCTCACCGGCCAGCTTGACGCCAACCTCCGGCGCCCGCCAAGCCATCAGCAATGTGCCCTCAGGGGTCACGCCGCCGCCGTGCGACACCTCGTCCCAGCCGGCGAGGCTACGGCCGCGCGCCTTGAGCATTTCCTGGATGCGCTTCATGAAATGGCTCTGCAGCCCGAAGGTGCCATCAAGGCCATGCTTTTCCATCAGGCTGCGCGCCAACGGCGACGCCATCCAGGTATTGTCGGCCACCTCGTCGCCACCGACGTGAATGATCGGCGACGTGAAAATCGTCACCATCTCGTCGAACACCTTGCCAAGAACGTCGTAGGTCGCCTCGATCGCCGGATTGAGGGCATTGTTGGGGAAGCCCTGGACGGAGCGATAGCTCTCAGGCGCCTCCTGGCCATCGGTAAGATCGGGCAGCGCCGCCAGAATGGCCGTGCTGTGGCCGGGAATGTCGACTTCCGGCACCACCTGGATATTGAGCAAAGCGGCATGGGCGACGACCGCCCTCGCCTCCTCCTGGGTGTAGAAGCCACCGACCGGTTTGGCACCGTTGCCGAGTTGGGGCAGCAGCGGCTCATCAGGCCCGCGTAACGCGCCGACTGTCGTCAGCTGAGGCAGGGCCTTGATTTCCAGCCGCCACGCCTCGTCGTCGGTAAGATGCCAATGGAAGACGTTCAGCCGGAACCAGGCGAGAATGTCGATCAGCCGTTCGACGTCGGCCGTCGGGAAGAACTGGCGCGACACGTCGAGATGGCAGCCGCGCCAGCCGTAGCGCGGCGCGTCCGTGATCAGGCCGGCGGCGGGAAAACGGAACGTCACCGGATCGGTCTTGGCACCGTGCAGCAAGTGGGCAAGCGCCGTCAGAGCGTACTGGCGACCAGCCTTGCCGGCACTGGCGAGTACGATTTCGTCCGACGATAGGGCGATCTCGAAGGCTTCGGGCGCAAGTTCGGCGCGCCTCACAAAGCGCACAGGCAGAGCGCCCTCGACGGAGGCGAACACGAACGGCGCCGGCGCATCGGCAAACAGACGATGGTGGAGCGACAGAACGACGTCGATCGCCTTGAGGTCGTCATGCCCAGTGCCGGAAGCGGGATAGAGAGCAACTGGAATTCGGTCACCGGCAGTAAGCTCCGCCTTCACAGGCCAGGGCAGCAGCGCGAACGGCTGCTTGGTTTCGCCGATCGGCAGCAGACTGGGTGCCAGCTCACTGGGAAACCCTTCGATCTGGCAATCGAGGACGTCCGCGTCGTGGTGAGAGCCGTCGGCCAGCGTCACATAGGCCGACTTCGCGCCGTCGGTGCGATGACGCGGGCGCCGCCAGAGGCCGGCCACTGAAAAGCGCCAGGAAGCACCCGGCTCGAGCACCAAGCCGGCGGGGGCCGCGACCTGATGGAAGCTGCCATCGCGCTTGATAAACACCGCGTTGTCGCAAACTCCCGGCACCTTGACGCGGGTCAGCGTCGTGTAGGCGAGTTTGAAATCTCGGATCGGCGCATCGGACAGGTTGACGAGCGTGAAGACAAGAGCACCGGCCGGATCGTCCTCGAGCGGACGCCACGTATTTTCAAGACGGAAGCTGGCATTGATCATCAGAATTCCCCTTGCGCGGCTTTGTTGCCACTGCGTTTTTTGCACCAGTGAATGACAAACCACCCATGCCCGAACTGGCGATGAAGCGGGTCCAGATCGCCATCCCGTTTCCTTCGAACAAACGATCAGTAGTGCTCTGACTGCGAGAAAGTGTGGGCGAGTTCCGCCTGACCGGCGGTCAGCCCGCAATCGACAGGCAGGCAGACGCCGGTAATGGCGGCTGCTTGCTCGCTGGCCAGGAAATACACGGCGTTGGCCACATCCTCGGCGGAGGCGATGCGGCGCAGCGCGTACCAGCGCTTGGCTTCCTCAAAGACTTGCGGATTGGCGGCGGCCCGCGCTTCCCAAGCCTGGGTACGAACCGTGCCAGGCGCCACGGTATTGGCGCGAATACCGAACTTGCCGTACTCGACCGCGATCAGCCGCGTCAGGTGAATAAGGCCGGCTTTGGCCGCGCTGTAGGCCGGATGGCCGAACACCGCAATGCCGTTAACCGAGGCGATGTTGATCAGCGAGCCATGGCTGGCCTTGAGCTGATCCTCAAGCGCCCTGAACATCAGAAAAGAGGCCTCGAGGTTGAGGGTCGCGTCCTGACGCCAGATTTCCGGCGTCGTGTCATGCAGCGACACAGCGCGCGCCGCGCCGGCGTTGTTGACCAGCGTCGTCACCGCGCCGAGGGCAGCGACCCGCTTTGCAACGCCGGCAAGGCTCGGCGCGTCGGTCACATCGGCCACGACCGGCACAAAGCAACTGGCGTTGCCGAGCATCTCGATAGCCTTGCCAAGGGCGGCGGCGTCGATGTCGACCAAAGCCACGAAGGCATGAGAATCGGCCAAGCGGCGAGCAATCGCTCTGCCGATGTCGCCAGCGGCGCCGGTAACGACCGCGACCGAGCCGCTCATGCGCGAGCCCCTACGAACGGCGGCGTTGAACGCGGGCGCAGCATATTCAGTCTCCCATGATCTGGCTGTTGTCGGTGCCGTCGCGATGTTCGATCAGCTGCTGCTTGATCTGGCGAAGCGTCACCGTCGAAATCCGACGATTGCGGTAGGCAACCAGGCTGGCAATCACATCAACAATGGCAAGGTAGGCAAAACGGCTCGATGTCGGTCGGAAGATATTGTCTCCTTCCGGTAGATCGATGGTGATGGCCATTTCGGCGGCCTGCGCCACCGGGCTATCGGCCCGTGTCAAGGCGATGGCGCTGATGCCGGCTTCGCGCGCCAGGTTGAAGCAGCGCACCAGCGACTCGTTGCGTCCGGAAAACGACGAGCCGATCAGGACATCATTGGTGCGCGCCGCCGCCGTCAGCATCAACTGCATGTCGTGATCGCTGCAGGCGACCACGCGCGTACCCAGACGAAACAGGCGGTTTTGCAATTCGGAAGCAACCATCGACGAACTGCCCCCCGAGCCGAAGGCATAGACCATCTCGGCGCGGGCGATCCGGTCGGCAATGCGATCGAGCATTTCTGGCTCCAGTGACCGGTGAGCCATGTAGAGCGCATTCTGTGCCTTGGTGATGACGTCCTCGGCGACATCGGCCGGTTCGGTGCTCTTTGCCTCCGGGTTGAGGTAGCGCACGCCCACATAGGCGGTCTTGGCAAGGCGAACACGGAAGTCGGCAAAGCTCTGGCAACCGAGCCGGCGGCAGAACCGGGTGACAGTCGGCGGCGAAACCTCCGCCCGCTCGGCCAAATCGCTGATCGAGGCGCCGACGGCAAATTCGAGCTGGGTCTGCAGAATATCGGCGATCCTCTGTTCAGACGGCGAGAACTGCGGCCGCATCTCCTGGATCGTCGCAAAAATATCCATATGGCCCCCACCGCCGCCCGGGACTCAGCGCGCCTTGTAAGCGACGCAGTCGATCTCGACCTTGCAATCGACCATCATGGAAGACTGCACGCAAGCTCGCGCCGGCGGGTTGTCGCCGAAATAGCTGATGTAGACTTTGTTGAAACTCCAGAAATCGCGCGGATCGTCGAGCCACACGCCGACGCGCACGATGTCCTCGAGTCCATAGTCAGCTTCGCGCAGGATGGCGATCAGGTTGTCGATCGCCTTGTGTGCCTGCTCGACGATGCCGCCAGCAACCACTTCGCCATTTTCCATGGCGACCTGACCGGAAACATAGAGCCAACCATCGGCCTCAACGGCACGGGCGAACGGCAATTTCTGGCCGCCGGCACCTGGCTGGACGGCTCCATATCTTTTAATGGCCATGAGTGACCCGCCTGCAAAATGTTTTCTTTATGCGTTGACAATGGACCATAAAAACCGGATTTCTGCCAGAGCTTTTTCAGTCTGATGAAAAGAATTTAGACGAGGAGTCATCATGCGCGATCCCTTCCGCAACCCCTTCCCGGAAAGCGACACTGCTCGTCGTGCCATATGGGAAATGCTGGTGCCGCGCGATATCGACGCCTATTTGGCCGCCGACTGGTCGATGGTCGACGACGACTTCATTGAAGATGGCTTTCTTGGAATTTCCGGCAACAAGAATTCCAACCCTGACAACTGGACGTTGGCCTTTCCCACACTGGCCAGCTATCGCGACGAATGGCTGCGCCAAGCGCGCGATGGACTGAGCGCCGCCTATGGCGAAGATCCACGGGTCGCCATTTTTCGCACCACCACGCTCGAAGAAATAGACATCGTCGGTGAGACCGCCCTCGTGAGAAAGAAGTTCGATGGCGGAATCCGCAAGGCCGATGGCGGTTTCGACGTCATGGCCTGGCAGACGCTCTATTATTGCCGCCTGCATCAGGGGCGCTGGAAGATCGCCGGCTTTACCGGCTATCTTCCCAATCCGATGGGCACCACCGCCTGATCGGAGGACCATAGGTATTTTAGCGTCGCCGCCGCAATCCAGTGCGATGCCGGGCATTGGCACACACGCCATCCCGACACTTGCCACCAACCCGAGGCACCACCTTGCGCATCTTCACCGCCGCTCTCGCAACGGAAACAAACACCTTCTCTCCGATCTGCATCGATCGCCGCGCTTTTGAAGATTCGCTCTATGCGCCGCCCGGCCAACATCCGTCGACACCAACTCTGTGCACGGCACCGATCACTGTTGGGCGAAAGGTCTGCGCTGCGAAGGGCTGGGAACTTATCGAGGGAACCGCGACCTGGGCCGACCCGGCGGGGCTGATCAACCGCGCCACGTTCGAGGGGCTGAGGGACGAGATTCTGGACCAGCTCAAGGCGGCCCTGCCCGTCGACGCCGTCGTGCTCGGACTGCACGGGGCCATGGTAGCCGATGGTTATCTTGACCCCGAAGGCGACTTTCTGGAGCGCATCAGAACCATTGTCGGTCCCGATGTGCTGGTCTGCTCGGAGATCGATCCGCACAGCCATCTGACGGCAAAGCGGGTCGCCGCCGTCAACTTCCTCGTCGCCTTCAAGGAATTTCCCCACACCGATTTCGTCGATCGGGCAGAAGACCTCTGGGCGATTGCCGTCGCCACCCTGGAGGACCGGGTCAAGCCGGTGATGAGCGTATTCGACTGCCGCATGATCGATGTCTTTCCGACCTCTCGCGAACCGATGCGCAGCTTCGTCGACCGCATGAAAGAGATCGAGGCGACCGATAACGATGTGCTCTCGCTGTCGGTGATTCATGGTTTCATGGCAGGCGACGTACCGGAGATGGGCACCAAGACCATTGCCGTCACCAACGGCAATCCGGCAAAGGGGCAAAAGCTGGCGCGCGACCTCGGCATGGAACTCTTTGAGAAGCGCGGGACCTACATGGTGCCGCAGATCGACGAGAAGGAGGCGGTCAGCCGCGCCCTCGCCGCCACCGCGCATCCAGTGGTGATCGCCGACGTATGGGACAATCCCGGCGGCGGCACCGCGGGCGATGCCACGGTGATCCTTGAAGAGCTTCTGGCGCGCGGGGCAACAAGCGTTGCTGTCGGCCTGATCTGGGATCCAATCGCAGTCCAGATCTGCATGGCGGCCGGCGAAGGGGCGGAAATACCACTGCGCTTCGGCGCTAAGTCGGCTCCCTTCACCGGCGATCCGATCGATGCCATCGTCAAGGTCGTGCGCGTGGTACCGAACGCTGAGATGCGCTTCGGCGACAGTGTCGCGCCATTTGGTGCCGCCGCGCATATCCACTTCAAGGGTATCGATGTCGTCCTCGGCACCGTGCGGGTGCAGAGCTATGATCCTTCATTGTTCACGGCGCTTGGCATCGATCCGATGACCAAGGATATATTGCTCATCAAATCCACCAATCATTTCTATGCCGCCTTCTCCAAGATCGCGTCGGAAATCCTCTATTGTTCGGCCGGACGCCCCTATCCCAACGATCCTGCCACAACCCCTTACCGCCGGGCGCGCCGCGATATTTGGCCGATGATTGCCGACCCGCATGGCGATGTCCGAACCAGTGAGGCAGCAGCGCAATGACCGTTATGACTCCCCGTGCCGGCGATCCGATCGCCAGCGTATCCACCCCTCAGCCGGTCATCGACGAGGATCGCCTCGCCGCCAACATCGCCCGCGTCCAGTCCTATATGGACGCCCATCATCTGAACTTTCGGCCGCACATCAAGACGCACAAGATTCCGGCTGTGGCCGAGGCGCAGCGACAAGCCGGCGCCCGTGGCATCAATTGCCAGAAGGTCACGGAAGCGGAAGCGTTCGCCGAGGCGGGCTTCGACGACATCCTGATCACTTTCAATATCCTGGGCGTGGAGAAGTTGGACCGTCTCGCCGACCTCAACGACCGGATTTCGGGGTTGAAGGTCGTCGCCGACAGTGCCGTCACGGTTGACGGGCTCGCCGGCCATTTCGCCGGCCGCAAGCCGCTCGCGGTGCTGGTGGAATGCGACACCGGCGCCGGCCGTTGCGGTGTCCAGACGCCGGCCGAGGCCCTGGCGCTGGCTCGGCGCGTCGCCGGCAGCAACGCCCTGACATTCGGCGGTTTGATGACCTATCCCAAGGCTGGAAGCGAAGCCGCGACGGAAGCCTTCTTCGCAGAGACTCTGACCGGCCTGAAGGCCGAGAGGATCGACTGCCCCATCGTCAGCAATGGCGGCACGCCAAGCCTTTTCTCCGCCCATCTCGTGACCTCGGCCACCGAGCACCGCGCCGGTACATATGTCTATAACGACCGTTCGATGGTGCGTGCCGGCCACTGCGCACTCGACGACTGCGCCATGCACATCCTGGCCACTGTTGTCTCTCGTCCGACGCCGGATCGCGCCATCCTTGATGCCGGATCGAAAGCGCTGACCTCCGACTTGCTGGGCTTTTCGGACTTTGGCCTGATCGTCGAGTATCCCGACGCGCTCATCACCGGTCTTTCCGAGGAACACGGCACAGTCGATCTTTCCAAGCTGTCGGGTCGGCGCCCGGAAATCGGCGAACGCGTCCGCATCGTGCCGAACCACACCTGTGTGGTGTCAAATCTTTTCGACAGCATGGTTTTTCATCGCGGCGGCGTGGTGACTCGCGTCGAGCCGGTGGCTGCCCGCGGTCTCGTCTGGTAGCCAGCCGCATCAGCGAAAAGTAAATACGAAACAAAAGCGGCATCGCGATCGGGCTATATCGCGATGCCGCAATAGTTTTGCCAGGAAACCGCCGAACTGCCCACGGTGGGGGCTGCCTGCGGCTTCGGGTTAAGCCTCTCGATTCAGCAAGGGCATGCCGAGCTCGGCGAGATTGACCTTACGCTCAAGCGACCAGCCGTCGGCGTCGAACAAATGGCAATCCTCTGCCTTGATGCCGACCTTGAACTCGTGCCCCGCTTGCACCGGAGCCGAGCCCGGCAACAGGGCGCAGAAAGACTCGCCCGTCGGTAAGTTGGCATAAGCGATGGTATTGATTCCCAGTCGCTCGATAACCGCTGGCGTCACTGCAAGGTTAATGTGCCCCTCCCCCAGACGCGTGTGTTCCGGTCGGATACCGAGCGTCATGGTCTTGCCCACGATATACTGGCGCGGCTTGACGGGAACCAGCAGCGACTGGCCGGCGAACTCCACGGTAACCCCCTCCTCGCCAGCGTCGGTACACACCACCGGAAGAAAGTTCATCTTTGGATTGCCGATGAAGCTCGCAACAAACAGGTTGCGCGGTTTGTGATAAAGCTCGAGCGGTGCCCCGACTTGAGCGATATCGCCGGCGTTCAGGACCACAATGCGGTTGGCCATGGTCATGGCCTCGACCTGATCGTGGGTGACGTAGATCATCGTCGCCTTGAGCTGGGCGTGCAGTTTGCTGAGCTCAAGGCGCATTTCGGCCCTTAGCGCGGCGTCGAGGTTGGAGAGCGGCTCGTCGAACAGGAAAATCTTGGGCTCGCGAACGATGGCGCGGCCGATGGCGACGCGCTGGCGTTGACCACCCGAGAGCATGCCAGGCTTCTGCTGAAGCCGCTTGTCGAGCTGCAGAACCTTGGCAACCGCCCCCACCTTCTCGCGAATCTTGTCTTCCGGAAGCTTCTCCACCCGCAGAGGAAAGGCGATGTTCTCAAACACCGTCATGTGCGGATAGAGAGCGTAGGACTGGAACACCATGGCGATACCGCGGGCGACCGGTGGTTTGTCGTTGACCCGCACATCATCGATCAAAATGTCGCCGCTGCTGGTCGAATCGAGGCCGGCGATCATGCGCAGCAACGTTGACTTGCCACAGCCGGACGGTCCGACGAACACGACGAATTCACCTTCCTCAACCTCGAGGCTGATGCTTTTCAGCACCTCGTAGTCGTCGAAGGACTTGTTTACCTGGTTGAGTTGCAGCTGCCCCACGGCTCTGGTTCCCCGCGAAATTCGACCGTCGCTGGTGCGAAGTCGGCTTCCGTTCTGTCGATTGGAGAGATCCCGCGGGCCAGACTGGCCCGCAGGACGCGCTCGGCAGGCTTACTTGTACTGCTCGAGATCGGCGGCTGCCTTCTTGAGGGCGGCGGCCGGCTCGGCCGCGCCGGTAACGACCGACTGGACCATCTCGATCATCACGTTCTGGAAGCCCTTGTAGTCCTTGAACAACGGCTCCGGACCGCCAAAGGAAATGCCGTCGATGAACGGCTTCCAAGTCGGATCTGCCTTGACGAACTCGTCGACCTTGGCCGACGGACGCAGCGGGGTGAGGCCAGCCCCGCCCTGTAGCTCGTATTCGCCTTGCGGCCCCGGCGACGTGATGAACTTGGCGAATTCTGTCGCCTTTTCCTCAACGCCGGTACCCTTGAAGATGGCCAGACTGTCGGTGATCAACAGCGTGCCCTGCCCTTTGGCCGATGGGCCAAGCGGCAACGGAGCGACGCCCCAGTTGATCTTGGTCTTCTTGAGCAGATTGGCCGCACCCGAACCGGCCTGGATCATCCCGACCTTGCCGTCGAGGAAGATGGCGCGGATCTCGTTCTGCTCATAGGCGGTCGCGCCTTCCACCGAATAAGGGGTGATATCCTTGTAGGCCTGCAGCGCGGCGAGAACTTCCGGGCTATCGATGGTGATCTTGTCGCCGTCGTTCACCTTGCCGTTGTTGGTGTAAACCCAATGCATGAACTGATGCATGGTGTTGTCGAAGGTCTTGGCCGGCAGGCCGTAGCCGGCGACACCGGTCTTTTCCTTGATCTGCTTGGCGTCGGCGATCTCTTCGGCCCAGGTCTTCGGCGGCGTCTCGGGATCGAGGCCGGCGGCCTTGAACAGGTCCTTGTTCCAGTACAGAGCCTTGGTCGAGAAGGCGATAGGAACGCCCCACTGGGTGTCCTGGAAGGTAACGGTACCGACGATGTTGGGGTAATAGCTCTTCTTCTCGTCGTCGGTCATCGGCACCGGAACGATGAGGTCGTTCTCGGCAAACTGCTTCAGCGTGCGTGAGCCGACATAGGCCATCGCAACGGGGTTACCGGCCACAGCCAGCGTGGTCGCCTTGTCCTGGCACTGGTCCCAGCCGACCAACTCCGGCTTGACCGACCAGCCCGGATTTTTGGTTTCCCATTCCTTGATGTATTTCTGGTGGATGGGATCGATCGTGTCACCGCAATAGATCCAGCTGATGGTCTGATCAGCGGCCATGGCCAGAGCCGTTCCTGCCATCAGCATGGCAGCGGCCCCGAGCGTCACTTTCGTCATCTTAGACATTGACTGTTCTCCTCTGATTTTCACTTTGTTTTTTCAGTCATCCGAGGTCGCTCGCCGATGATCCTGCGGTCCGAGCACCTCACCCCACACCCGGCCCCGCGGCGGCGCCGGTATCTCATTCGGACTTACACCCCGAACGGAATTCTCACGACTTCACGGCACCCGCTGTAAGGCCCGCGACGAGGTATTTCTGCAGGAAGAAGAAGACGATCATCACCGGCGTGATGCCGACGATACTGGCCGCCATCAGTTCGTTCCAGGCAACCTCCTGGCGACCGAAGAAAGCAAACAGGCCAACTGACAGCGGCATATACTCCGACTTCGAATTGAAGGTCAGGGCATAGATGAACTGCTGCGCGTAGACGGTCAGAAAGCAGTTGATGCCGGCGATCAGGATGCCAGGCATTGCCAGTGGCAGAACCACACGACGGAAGGTGTAGAAGCGGCTGGCGCCGTCGGCAAAGGCGGCCTCCTCAAGCTCCTTGGGAATGCGAAGCATATAGGCCCTGAGCAGCCAGATGCCAGTACCGAGGATGAAGGCGGTCCCCGGCACGATCATGGCGAAATAAGTATTGAGCAGCCCGGTGGCTCGCATCAGGCGGTAAAGCGGGATGAGCAACACGGCGCCGGAGAACATGTTGATCATCAGAAAGGCGCTTAGCATGGTGCCTCTCCCGCGGAACTCGATGCGGGCCAGGGCATAGGCGGCGGGGACGATCATGAAAAGACCAAAGAAAGTGGCGACGGTCGCAATGAAAATACCGTTCAGAATGTAGAGCCACAGGAACGGGACCGTCTGCCAGATACGGAAATAGGCGTCGAAAGACCCTTCCTTCGGCCAAAAGCTGTAGGGAGACGAAAACAGTTGCTGCAGCGGCTTCAGCGAGACGAGAAAACCTTCCACGAACGGCGACAGCACGAAAGTGAGAAAGACGAAGATACCGAGATAGATGCCGATCTTCTCGTACCAGGTGTACTTGTCGATCATCGCTCAGCGCTCCTGCGTAGCCGACAGTTTGTTGACGATGCGGAAGTAGAAGAAGCAGAAGATCGACAGGCAGATCCCCACCAGCACGACGCGAGCCGAACCCTCGCCGTATTTGTAGGACCCGAAGGCGGTCTTGTAGGTGTCGATGATCATGGTCGTCGTTTCGCCGGACGGACCACCGCGCGTCAGAATCCAGATGATGTCGAACGAATTGAAGGTCGAAATCAGCGAAATCATCGAAATGGTGATCAGCGACGGCGTGATCAGCGGCAGGGTAATGCGGCGCAGCCGATAGAGGCGACTGGCACCGTCGACCCAGGCGGCCTCGTAGAGGTCCTTCGGAATGGATTGGGTGGCGGCCAACATGTAGAGCGTTACCAGCGGAACGCCGATCCACACATCGGTGAAAATAGTCGCCCAGAAGGCAGTCGAACCATAGGCGAGAAAGGCAACCGGCCCATCTACCAGGCCAAAGCGTTGCAGCAGGCCGGAAATCATGCCGAACTGGCCGTTGTACATCCAGCCCCACATGAAGATGCCGATGGCCATCGGTACGATCCACGGCGGCATGGTCAGCACTCGAAAGAGCGCCCGCCCCGGCACAGCCGCGTTCAGCAGCGTCGCGCCGAGCACGCCGATGATCATCTTGATCGACACAGAAAAGAACGTCCACACCATGGTGCGGAGAATGATGATCTCGAAGCCGGACTTGAAGATCTTGATATAGTTCTCCCACCCGACCCAGTTGACCGTCTTCTTGAGAGCCGTATCGGTGAATGACAACAGGAAGGCATCGACGAGCGGATAGGCAACGATGGCAATGACGTAGATCAGGGCTGGTGCCAAAAGCATCCAGGCAAAGATGGCAGCGCTTCGACTGACATTCATACTGTCGTCCTTTTAGCCGTTCAGCGATCGCGTGTTACCGTTAAGGCAGGCATCATAGGTCGCCCACACCGGGGCAAGATCGATGACCTTGTGGCCAGCTCGGGCCTCATCCATGGCAAGCGCCAGCATGCCGGCCTCGATGGCATCGAGAGCCGACACCGGAAGCGGCGCTCCAGCCGTGACATGCGCGATAACGTCGGCAGCCATTTGCTCATCGGCACCGTAGTGCTGAGATTTGGCGGAGGGCGCCTTGTAGGAGTTGGCGATCAGCTTGGCGCTGTCGATGGCGCGATGAACGTTGAGGAAGCCCCGAACGAAGTCGCCCTCGGCTGTTCCCTTTGCTCCGATGACGCAAAACCGCCTGAAATCATCGGGAACGTTGAGATTGGTATGGAAGGCGAGCGAGGAGCCGTTCTCGTATTCGACGATGGCAGTCTGGAAATCGATGATGTCGGCATCGCTGTCGAACACCTTGTCACTACCCATCCAGCCACTCGGCTTCCGATGAAAAACCTCAAGATCGTTGACGCCCTGCGCCTGCGGCGCATTGGCCGGCGTAAAGCTTCGGCGACCGCCGAAGCTGGCAACAAAGCGAGGGCGAACTCCCATGACACCATTGTAAAGATCGAGATCGTGGCAGCACTTTTCGAGCATGAAACCGCCCGTATAGTGGGCGTAGCGGCGCCAATCGCGCATGAAGAACGCACCGTGATAGGGCGGGATGTGCTCGGATGCCTCGATGGAGGCGATGTCTCCAAGCAACCCCGATGCCTGAGCGGCGCGTAGGTCGCGATACAATGGCGAATAGCGCAGCACCAAACCGACCAACAGGCGGTCGTGCCCATGCTTGGCCAGCAGCCGGGCGAGCTCGTAGCTCTCCTCGATGGACGTGACGATCGGCTTTTCCGAAAAAACCTTAAGTCCAGCCTCTAGCCCGATGCGGATGTGTTCGAGATGCAGATGGTTCGGCGAGCCGATCATCAGCAGATCAAGCGTATTGGCGTCGATCAAAGCCTCAGGCGTGTCGTATTTCCGTCCTGCCGAAATACCAGCCCGCTCAAGCTGCGGCAGACCGGCGGGATCCGGATCAACGTAGCCAACGATTTCGAATTCCGGATCGATGTCCTTGAATATCTCGCCGAGATAGCCAAGCCGGAAACCGAGACCGACGATGCCGACTTTCATCACTAGAAACCCCTTATCTAATTTTTTTTCGCAGACTGCTGGAAAACATTGCCTCGGTCAACAAAAAATCCTGTCAGCGGGCTCGATTGTGAAAATAAATTCAATGATTTACGCAAAAGAAACCTCCACCCCGCAGCAGGAAGCCACGAGAGTCAGTCTTCTTCAGGTTTTACAATCAAGCGTTGTGTTAACTGTTCCGTAGACAGAGTTTAGTTGCGGCTTTTAACAAGCTTCAGCCATCTCCGCCGTATTGTGCCTTCAGAATAATACCAAAAAAGGCCAAGAGTCCATGACCAACGCCAAACCAGGCGGTATAGAGGCAAACATTTGAAATCAAACGGTCTTTCTGGAGCTGCCTTAGTCGACGAGTTTTTTGATGAAAACGATTTTCGATCTTGGTATCGTGCTGGTATTAGCCGGAGCCCAATGGGAGATGGATTTATGACGGCCAGACCTTCATGGCTCTCCCGGGCGGGCTCAAAAGCCCAAAGTGCACTGCGTCGGTCGGAGCCGTCGATATGAATGGCAACTTGTCCTTTGAAGAGTTGCAGTCCGCCCGCGTTGGCCCGCTCTATCTCAAACTCAAGACCGTCATCGAAAATGCCATCACCGTCGGCCGCCTCAAGCATGGTGATGCCCTGCCACCCGAACGCGATATCGCCGATACCGCCGCGATTAGCCGCGTCACCGTCCGCAAGGCGATCGATACACTGGTGGCCGACGGATTACTGGTTCGCCGCCGTGGTTCCGGCACCTTTGTGGTCAGGCCGATCCAGCGCCTCCAGCAGCCGTTGTCGCGTCTCACGTCGTTCACCGACGACATGCATCGGCGCGGCATGCAGGCCGGTTCGCGTTGGATCAGCCGCGGCTTGGTTTTCCCGACCCCGGAAGAAACGATGACGCTCGGTCTAGCCAGCGAGGCGCGCGTTGCCCGTTTGATCCGGATACGCACGGCGGACGACCTGCCCATCGCTCTGGAGCGCACCAGCCTGCCCGACGACATCCTGCCCGATCCCCATGTCGTCAATGATTCCCTCTATTTGGCATTGGCGGAACGCGGCGTGCGTCCAGTCCGCGCCAATCAGCGCATTTCCGCTGTTCTGCTCAAGGACGATGAAACCGAATTGCTCGGCGTCCCCCCAGGATCGCCGGCGCTTTCGGTGCAGCGTATCGCTTATTTCGAGACCGGGCGGGTCATGGAAATGTCGACTGCGCTCTATCGCAACGACGTTTATGACCTCATCGCCGAGCTGACCATCGGGCAATGAGACGAAGCCTCATCACTTCAATGACTTAACGATCAGAGAGAAATTTTCCCCAAATGTCCGCAACACTCGCCGTCACCGGCGGCCGCATCTTCGATGGCTCTACCTTCGTCGAGGATAGAGCACTGATCCTCGAGGACGGTCGCATCGTGGCGATCGCCCCGGCCCACCAACTGCCGGCCGGCATCGCTGAGATTGATGCCACCAACAGGATCGTCTCGCCCGGTTTCATCGACCTGCAGGTCAACGGCGGCGGCGGCGTGCTGTTCAACAACGATCCGACCGTCGCCGGCATTCGAACGATCTGTTCAGCCCATGCCCGCTTCGGCACGACCGCGCTGATGGCAACGCTGATCACCGATACCCCGGAAGTCGGCGCCGCCGCGATCTCCGCCGGTATCGAGGCGCACCGACTGAGGGTGCCCGGCTTCCTCGGACTGCATCTGGAAGGTCCGCATTTGTCGGTTGCCCGCAAGGGCACCCATGACCCTTCGCTGATCCGGCCGATGACCGATACCGATCTCGCCCGAATGGTCGACGCGGCTGGTCGGTTCGGGAAAGCGATCACCACCATTGCGCCGGAAAGCGTCAGCCCCGAACAGGCTGCCCGTCTGGTCGAGGCTGGCTACGTCGTGAGCCTGGGTCACACCGACACCAAGGCGTCGACCGTCGCCGCCTACGTGGCGGCCGGCGCCTCGATGGCAACGCACCTCTTCAACGCCATGAGCCAGATGGCGAACCGCGAGGCGGGACTGGTCGGAGCAGCTCTCGCAAGCGGCCGCCTATCCTGTGGCATGATCGCCGATGGCTTCCATATCGATCCCACCGTGATGCAGGTGGCGTTGCGCGCCAAGCAAGGCCCCGGTCGCATATTCCTGGTCACTGACGCCATGTCGACGATTGGCACCGACCAGACAAGCTTCGAACTGACCGGCCGCCAAATCTATCGCAAAGGGGGACGGTTGACACTTACCGACGGAACCCTGGCGGGGGCCGACATCGATATGTTGTCCTGCGTTCTCTTCGTGCACAAGCGCCTCGGCCTGCCCCTCGGCGAAGCGATCAACATGGCTTCGCTCTACGCCGCCCAAGCGATCGGTTGCGCTTCCAAGGGCCAACTGGCGGCCGGCATGGACGCTGATTTCCTGTTGCTGGAGAGCGACCTGTCGCTCGCCGCCACCTATATCGGCGGCACTTGCGTCTACCGCCAATCCGGACAGGGACAGGTCGCTTCATGATCGTCTGCTTCGACATAGGCGGCACCACCGTAAAGGGCGCCGTCGCCCACGCGGTCGACAACATCCGCCCCTTTCCACGCCGCCCGACACCAGCGAGCGATTTTGCCGCCTTCGTGGCCGCCCTGAAATCGGTGATGGCCGAGGCCGGAGGCACGCCTCAATGCGTCGCCATCTCGATTGCCGGCATTGTCGATCCCGAGACTCAGAGAGCTGTGGTCGCCAACGTGCCCTGCATCAACGGCCGGCGGCTGCAGGCCGATCTCGAAGACGCGCTCGGGATGTCGGTACTGATTGCCAATGACGCCGACTGTTGCGTCCTGGCGGAAGCCGGGATTGGCGCCGGGCGAGGCCATCGCATTGTCTTCGGAGTCATTCTCGGTACCGGCGTCGGTGGTGGCCTGGTCATCGACGGCAAGCTGATCAACAGCCACGGTGGCTTTGCCGGCGAATGGGGACACGGGCCTGTCGCCGCCACCAGGGCCGGCCATCCACCGGTTGAGCTGCCCCGCTTTGCTTGCGGCTGCGGTCAGATTGGTTGCGTCGATGCCGTGTGCAGCGCTCGCGGCATGGAGAAGTTGCATGTCGAGCTCTCGGGTCAATCCCTCAGCAGCGAACAGATTACCCAGGCTTGGATCGCCGGCGACTCGGCGGCGGCGCGCACGATCGACGTCTATCTCGACATCCTGTCGGGACCGCTCGCGCTGGTGGCCAATGTTACCGGCGCGACCATCATTCCCGTCGGTGGTGGCCTTTCGAACTGTGGGCCGTTGATCGGGGCGCTCGATGAGGCCGTGCGGTCTCGCATCCTCCGGCGGATCAATCGGCCGCTGGTGGTCCAGGCTCTCTGCCAGGTGGAGCCGGGTCTGGTCGGCGCGGCCGTGCTGGGATTTGCGTCCCTCGAACAATCAACGAGCGGAGGGAGAGGAAATGGGGCATCGGCAAACAGGTGACGGACAAGCCGCCTTCATCGCGATCGACTGGGGCACCAGCAGCTTTCGCGCTTGGCTGATGGCGGCGGACGGCACGCCGCTCGCAGAACGCCGCGGCGAGGAAGGCATGCGTCACTGCGCGACCGCCGGCTTCGAGACTGTGTTTCGGCGCCACATCGCGGCGCTTGGGGGCGAAGGACTGCCGACGATTATCTGTGGCATGGCCGGAGCCCGCCAGGGGTGGCGAGAAGCGCCTTATCTTGAAACGCCGACACGCCTCGACGCCCTGCATGCGGGCGCCGTTCGGGTCGATATCGATGGTGACGTTCGAATTTTACCGGGGGTAGCCCAGGCGTCGTCGGCCGAGCCGGACGTCATGCGAGGCGAGGAAACCCAGATCCTCGGCTCGATCGAACCAGGCTTTACCGGCCTCGTTTGCATTCCCGGCACTCATAGCAAGTGGGTCGTCATCGAAGACGGAGCGATCACCGCTTTTACGACCTACATGACGGGTGAACTGTTCGCCCTTGTCGCCGAACAGAGCGTGGTGTCATTGGCACTCGACAAGGAAGTCGGCGCCACACCGGATAGTCAGGCCTTTTCGGCTGGCCTCGGCACTGCCGAATCGGGCGATGCCGCCCTCACCTCCTCGCTGTTCCGCATCCGCTCGGCCATGTTGCTCGGCTTCGCCAACAAAGGCGACGGCGCGGCCAGGCTGTCGGGCCTACTGATCGGCACCGAGATGGCCGACGCCCTGCGCCGCTATGGCAGGCAAAAACCTGTCCGCCTCATCGCAACCGGTTCGTTGGCAGCACTCTATGAGGCGGCTCTTGCGCACGCCGGCTTCATCTCGACAACGGCGGATGCCGAACTTGCATCAAGGCGCGGACTGGCACGCGTCGCGCTCGCACTTTGGAATAAGGGAAGTTGAAAATGGTGTCTCCCGTCGGCTGGCCCGAACTCAAGTACCCGCTGGTTGCCATTCTGCGCGGTGTCCAGCCCGACGAGGTCGAGGCAATTGGCGACGTCCTCGTCGAGGCAGGTTTTGAGGCCATAGAGGTGCCACTCAACTCGCCCGACCCGCTCGTCTCGATCGAGCGACTCGCCAAACGCCACGGCGAGCGCATCCTGATCGGTGCCGGCACCGTGCTGAGCGCCGCCGACTGCGCCGCCGTCGCCGATGCCGGCGGACGCCTGATGGTCAGCCCCAATGTCGACCCCGAGGTTCTGGCGATGGCTGTGGCCCGGGGCATGGTGACGCTGCCCGGCGTCATGTCGCCAACCGAAGCCCTGCTCGCCCTCCGCTGCGGCGCCTCAGCCCTCAAATTCTTCCCCGCCTCGGTGCTCGGCCCCTCCGGCATATCAGCAGTTCGCGCCATCCTGCCCAAGGGAACGCGGGTAGCAGCGGTCGGCGGAGTCTCGAACGAAAATTTTGCCGACTATGTCGCGGCGGGAATCAGCATCTTCGGCTTAGGCACCAACCTCTACAAACCCGGACGAACGACGGAAGAGATGGCCACCACGGCAGCGGCGGCAATCAAGGCCTACGATAAGGCGATCGGCAGGTAACCGATCGCCCGTCGTGGCTACTCATCGAGTGGAGACCTTCGCCGCGCCTTCCGCAAATGCAGAGCTCTCCTATGCCGAAACAATCCGAAGATCCGCCGGGTCAAAGCCGACGTGGACTTGGTCGCCAATCATAAAGGGCTTGGCTCTCGGCGCGACCGACGCGAACAGCGGCCCGGCCTTGGTTTCCAACGAATACTGGATCTGATTTCCCAAATACGCGGCGTAGGTCACTTCGGCGGGCAGAGAATAGACTGTTGGTTCGGCACGGATCGCCATCTGGTGCGGTCTGAGTACCAGCTTGCCCGCCCCGTGGATCGTCGTCGTAAGTGGCAGCTCGATCCGCCGCCCGAGCAGATCGACGCCGGTAGTCGCGCCAGTGGGCGTCACATCGACATCGATGAGGTTGGCGTCGCCGATGAAATCGGCGATGAAGGCGGAGGCCGGCCGCTCGTAGAGATCTTCCGGCGTTCCCTCCTGAGCAATCTCGGCATTCTTCATGACGATGATGCGATCAGAGACAGCCATGGCTTCTTCCTGATCGTGGGTAACATAGACGGCCGTCAAGCCCAGCCGTTGCTGGATCTGCCGGATCTCCTCGCGGACGCGACGCCTGAGCTTGGCGTCGAGATTGCTGAGCGGTTCATCGAGAAGCAGCACCTCGGGCTCAAGAACAACGGCACGCGCAACGGCGACGCGTTGCTGTTGACCGCCGGAGAGTTCCGATGGCAACCGCCTGCCGAAGCCGGCAAGGCCGACCATGGCCAAACCTTCCTCAGCCCTCGCATGGGCCTCCGCCTTCGCCACGCGCTTGACCGTCAGGCCATAGGCGACGTTTTCGAGGACTGTCATATGCGGAAAGAGCGCATAGGATTGAAAGACCATCGACACGCGCCGGTAGGTGGCCGACAGGTTGGTGACGTCGGCGCCACCGATCAGGATACGGCCTTCGGAGGCGCTCTCCAAACCGGCGATCAAGCGTAACGTCGTCGTCTTGCCACAGCCGGACGGACCAAGCAGCGTCACCAACGTGCCCGGCTGGATATCGAGATCAAGTGGCTTCAGAGCAACCACCTCGCCGAAGCGCTTGCTGACGCCTTCGAACTGAACGGAACCTTTTTCAGACATCGGAGTGAGCTCCCGGGTCAATGAGCTTCAACGCGATCGGCGCGGCGCAGGCGGCGTCGGCCAATCAACAATTGCATCAAGAGAATACAGGTCAGCATGGTGACGATGAGCACCGACGCATACGCGATGGAGATGCCGTATTCGCCGTTCTCGACTCGGCCGACGATGAAGGCCGTCGCCATGTTGTACTGCGCCGAGACGAGGAAGATGACCGCCGACACCGAGGTGATGGCCCGCACGAAGCTATAGGTCAGCGCCGCGAGGATCGCCGGCCCCATCAACGGCATGATGACCCGGCGCAGAGTGGTGAAGCTGTTCGCCCCAAGCATGATCGAAGCTTCGTCGAGCGACTTGTCGAGCTGGCTCATGGCCGCGATGCCGCCGCGCACGCCGACAGGCATGTTGCGGAAGACGAAGACGATGACCAGGATAATCGCCGTGCCCGTAAGTTCGACTGGCGGAAAGTTGAAAGCCATCACATAGGCGACGCCGATCACCGTGCCGGGAATGGCAAAGGACAACATGGTCGAGAATTCAAACGCATTCTTGAAGGCGAACTTCTGCCGCACCAACAGATAGGCCGTGGCAAGCCCCACCATCGCGGTCAGAGGCGCCGAGATGCCGGCGATCCACAGCGTGGTGAAATAACTGTCCCAGGCGGATCCGACAAAATGGATGCCGTTGCGGTACACGATCTTGAAGGCGCGCACATAGTGTTCGAACGTGAAGCTGTGATCGTAGCCCCAGAGCTTCACGAAGCTTCCGAAAATGATGAGGGCGTAGATCAGCGCGGTAAACATCGCCCAGGGAATGGCAACGCCATAGCACGTCCAGCGCAGCGCAGGGTTCAGGGCGGCATTGCGTCCGGAATCGGCCTTGCCGGTAACCGTGGCATAGTTCTTCTTGCCGACCCACTGCCGCTGAATGACAAAGACAGTCAGCATCAACGCAAGCAACGTCACCGACAGGATGGCCGCTTGGGCCGGATCGGCGACGGTACCGACGATTGAAAAATAGATCTCCGTCGACAGCACGTCGAAATTGCCGCCCAACACAAGCGGATTGCCGAAATCGGCGAGGCTCTCGATGAAGGCCAACAGAAAGGCATTGGCCAGCCCCGGACGCATCAAAGGCCACGTTACGTAGCGAAACGTCTGCCAGCGGTCCGCGTCGAGCGTCTGGCTCGCCTCCTCCATCGAAGGGCTGACGCCTTCCACAACGCCAATCAGCACGAGGAAGGCGATCGGCGTGAAGGACAACATCTGAGACAGCCATACGCCCCAGAAGCCGTAGAGCCAGCGGCTCTTCTCGATTCCGAACACTTCATAGAGGCCGGCGGTGATCGTACCGGCGCGGCCGAACAGCAGGATCAGGGCAAGACCGATCACGAAGGGGGGCGTGATGATCGGCAGGATGGAGAGGACCCGAAGCAACTTCTTGGCGCGAAATTCAGTCCGGGTGACAATCAGCGCAAAGGCAAGCCCTAAGAGCGTCGTTCCAGCGGCGGTCGCCAAGGCCAGAATGACCGAATTCACCGCCGGACCACACCACCCTGCTCCGACCAGACAAGCTCCACTCCAAACTTCCGGCGAGAACAAACGCGGGAAGAACTCGCTGACACCGAAGCCGGCGCCATTTCGGAGCTCAAAGGCTCGCCCCAATATGAATGCCATCGGATAGAAGACGAACAATCCAACGAGTGCGACGATGGCGCCGACCAGTCCGGTGATGAAGGCGTCGCCCCGTCCCTTGCCGAGCCCTGACACGCCGGTCGTCAGCACGAAGAGCAGCGCGGCGGCGACAACCAGCGCGCCCGCCCCCATGCCGGACTGGCTCGCCCCTTGCGGCACGCCGAAGCGCGGGCCATGCCCAAGGATCAGCAGGCCCTGCGCCACCATCAAGATGAGGCCGAGCGCGCCGGAGGCGACGAGACCACGAGCCACCGTGAGCTGCCGTGTGCCAAGCCCTAGCGTCGCGGCGGCGGCGGCAAACCCAACGAGCGGGGCCGTCAGCCACCACCGCCCCTGAAGCAGAGATACGAGGGCCGATGGTCCGAGTAAGAATGGATCGGCCAGCCAGCCGAGCCGCCAGAAGCCGGGATCGCCCACGAGGTACCAGGGCAACAGGGCATAGCCAATCAGGCCGATCAGGAGCCAGAGCCCCGCCGTGCGTTTCATGCCATTCATCCTGAAGGGGATTTCGACCCGTCCCTCGATGGGAACGGGCCGAATTACGACGGATTATTCCTGGATCTGCCCACCGGCGTTCTTCACATCGACATCCCAGCGCTCAAGCAACCGGGTGCGGGTTTCCGATGAGCCATAGGTCTTGTAATCGTAGTCGATCAGCTTGACCGAGGCCATATCCGGCGCGTCCGGATCGGTCTTGGCACCCGGATTGGATGGAATGTTATAGACGCCGACCTCAAGGCCCGCCGACTGCGCGTCCGCCGAGATAACGTACTCGACCCATTTCTTCGCCTCTTCCTTATGCGGCGTGCCCTTGATGACGCTGACGGCGCCGGTTTCATACCCCGTGCCTTCGCAAGGCGCGACGATCTGAACCGGGAAGCCCTGTTTCTTCAGGTTGACCATGTCGTGCATGAAGCCGATGCTGATCGTGGTCTCGCCACGCGCCACAGCCTTGCCCGGCGCCGAACCGGATTTGGTGTACTGATTGATGTTGGCGCCAATCTCGGCAAGCAGCTTGAAGCCTTCATCCTCGCCGAACAGCTGCACCAGCGTGGCGAGTTCGGTATAGGCGGTGCCCGACGATTTCGGGTTGGCCACCTGGATCTCGCCCTTGTATTCGGGCTTGGCGAGATCACGCCAGCAGGCCGGCGCATCGAGCTTCTTTGCCGCCAATACCTCGGTGTTGTAGATCATGCCCAGCAGACCGACGTGGACGCCGATGGCCTTGCCGTCGGTCATGTCCGCCATGTTGCGCGCCCAGCCGAGCAGTTGCGACGTGTCGACGCCGGACGCCTCGGTCAAATCTTCGGTAGCGGCAATCATATGCGGGTCGCCAGTGCCACCCCACCACACGTCGATCTTCGGGTTGCCGGCTTCCGCGCGGATCTGGGCCAGCACCTCACCGGTGCTCTTGCGAACCATGGCAACGTCGACCCCGGTATCGATCTTGAAGTTCTGAGCCATCAGATCGCACCAGGCCTGCTCGTTCGAACAGACGACGTTGAGTGTGGCGGCACCGGCTGCGGATACAGAAATACCGGCCGCCAGCGCGATGGCGCTGACAGTGCAAAGACGGATCATGTTTTCCTCCCGTTCCCCCGGTCCTCGTCCAGGGCTGCTGAAACGTGACATGCAGTCCGGCTGCGAGACCAGACCCAAATGGTGGAGAAATGGCCGAGATCGCCTGGTTTTGTATGAACAATATTTCAAAGCCGGCGAAATCACGCCTCAAAGCGGGGCAACGCGACTGACGGCGAATTTCCGAGACGCCCCACATCAGCGATTGATGGGGGCATGACTCAGGAATACGAACGCCAAGTTTCAGATGGAGCCACCATCGCGATCATTGATGATGACGATGATCTGCGCGGCACGATGACCGCGCTGCTCAGGGAGAACGGCTTCACGCCGCTTCCGTTCCGTGACGCGGATGGCTACCGCCAGCTCGATACGCCCCCAAAACTTGATCTGGCGCTGATCGATCTCAACCTCGCAGGCGAGTCGGGGCTCGAACTGGCAATGGAAATCCGGGAGCGGGTTGGCATTCCCATTGTCATGCTGACCGGCTGGGGAACCGAAACGGATCGCATCGAAGGACTCGAAATCGGTGCCGACGATTATCTCATGAAGCCATTCAACCCGCGCGAACTGCTCGCTCGCCTCAAGGCCGTCCTACGCCGTTCAGGCTGGAAAACACCGACGCCGGATCGATCCAACCACCAGATAGAGGCCTTCGGGACCATGACGCTCGATCTGACCCGGCGCGAGCTCCTCGCCTCCGACGGCGGCGAGATACCGCTCACCAATGGCGAATACCGCTTGCTGGAATACCTGGTGCGAAACCGGGACCGCATCATTCCGCGGGTGGAACTGCTCAGGGAACTTGGCAGCGACCTTTCGACCTATGTCGACCGTACCATCGATGTCCTGATCCTGCGCCTGCGCCGCAAAATCGAGACCGTTCCCTCCAAACCTATCTATCTGCAAACCCGTCGCGGTCAGGGCTACATCTTCGTCACCACGTCGCGGAGCGAGCCGTGAAAGCGCTAGCCAACCTGTCGGTTCGCGCCCGATTGCAAGGCGCCTTGGCAATCCTCGCCTTGTTGACCTGCTTTGCCGGCGCGGTTGCCTGGATTACTCTCGAAGGTGGACAAAGCCGCCTCAAGACGCTGAATACCGGCACGCTGGCAGAGGTGGACGACGCGCTCCGCCTGTCGAGCGACGCAGCCGATTTGGCGACGCGCATGCCGTTTCTGCTGGCCCTCGACAGCCGATTTCGTGTTCATCAGGAAGGCGAGCATATCCTCGGCCTGATCGCCAATATCGAGAATCGCCCCGACCTCCAGCCTGTGATCGCGACCGATCTTGCGAAAATGCGCCAGGCCGTGTTCGACCTGCTCGCCGCGACCCAGTCCCGATCCGCCCTGCTCGATCGTATCCTACGCCTCAATGCCGAAGTGGCGCGCGAAGAGCGCGGTCTTGCACTCCTGTCAGCCGTGACGGACCAATCCATCAACGAACGTGGCGAGTGGCTGACACTGCAACGCATCGCGGCGGCCCTTCTCGGAGCAGGGCGAGCCGAAAATCTGATCGGCCTCGGTGAGTTCCAGCGAGAATTTTATGGTCTGACCCAGAGATTGCCATCCGCCGCAACAACCACCAGCCGTCAGGCGCGTCAAAGACTTACCGCGTTTGCCGAAGGCGACAGCGGCCTGTTCGAACTGCGTCGGCAGGAACTTGCCCATCGCATCGCCGCTGCCAACGCACTGGTGCGCATCCGCGTCGGCGCCGAAATCGTCAGTTCCTACGCGGCCGCCGTCACCGCCACGGCAAAGGAGGAGATCGCCAGCGAACTGTCCAGTACGACCACAGTAATCTCGGTCGCCAAGAGCACGATCCTCGTCGTCATGGGGGTCAGCACGGCCGTTGCGCTGTTCACGGCGCAATTCGTCGCCAGCTACGTCACGGCCAACCTGTCAGCCATTGCCGACGGCATGATGCGTCTTGCCGCTGGCGACCGCTCAAGTTCGTTGCCCCGCGGTTCTGGCAAAGGCGACGAGATCGGCAAGCTGCTGAGGGCCTTTCGAGTGTTTCGAGCCAATGCGATACGGCTTGACCGGGCGCATCGTCAACGGGTTCGCCAGACGGCTCTGCATGAGACCATGGTGCGCGGTATGTCCGACGGCGTTGCGGTGCTGGCCGCGGGAGGTGGCATAACGGCCACCAACGACCGCTTGGCCGAGGTGCTGGACCTGCCCCTTTCCAGCCTTGCGAGACCGGCCAACCTCGACCGCCTGCTCAAGACCAACGGCTGGCGCTCCATCTCAACCGCCGCCGGCTATTCCGAACTGACCGATCCTGGCGGCCGCACGATAGAGCGTCGCGACCGAAGCCTGCCTGCCGGCGGCACCGTCGCGCTGTTCTCGGACGCCACCGAGCGAAGGCAGCTTCAGGATCGCATGCAGCAGATCCAGCGGATCGAAGGCCTCGCAAAGATCTCCGGCGAGGTGGCCCACGACTTCGGCAACATACTCTCGACCATTTCCAGCAGCACGCACATGCTGGAGGGCGCATCGCCGGAGCGGAGCCGCGAACTGCGCAACTCGATCGCCAGCGCCATCGAACTTGGCACCTCGCTCACCCAACGACTGCTTGCCTTCGCCCGCCGTCAGCATCTCGAACCCGAGCTTGTCGAGCTCAACGAGCTCGTGGAGGGATTAACAGACCTTATCTATCTGACTCTTCGAGATAATATCGTTCTCAGCGTTCAACCCACCGATCAACCCCTTTTCGTCCGCGTTGACGCCGGCCAACTGGAAAGTGCCATCATCAACCTCTGTCTCAACGCCGCCCAGGCAATCCCGGACAGTGGCCGGATCACCATCACCCTCGCGTCGCCTGATGGCCAGCATGCCATCATAACCATAGAAGACACCGGCTGCGGCATGACGCCGGGCGTTCTGGCCCACGCCATGGAGCCCTTTTTCAGCGCCAGGCGCGACGGCAAGGGAACCGGTCTGGGCCTTGCGATGGTCTACGGATTCATTCGCCAATCCAATGGCGATGTGCAGATCGAGTCCGAGGAAGGAGCCGGCACAACCGTAAGGCTAACGCTCCCACTTATGGAGAAGACAGTTGATCTGTCCTCTCTCTCGCTCCCATGGCGCCGGATATTATTGGTCGAGGATGACCCCGCCGATGCCGAGCGATCGTCGGGGTTGCTGTCCGGAGCCGGCGCAATGGTCGAACTCTGCGCCAACGCGAGAGCGGCGCTACGTCGCCTCGCAGACGAGCAGGGATTTGATGCGGTGATCACCGATCTGCATCTCGGCAACGAGACGGCGGGTTGGCAGGTCGCCGAAAGTGCCCTCGCCAGTGATTCGAATGTTGTCGTTTTCGTCGTCTCGGGGCACCTGCCCGAGGTATCGCCGTTTGGAACGCGCTACGGCGCCAGACTCAAGCTGCTGAACAAGCCGCTCGATCTTGCCAATCTGCTGCGCGACCGCGCAGACTAACCGGAATCGTGACGAGCAACAGCGCGCCTTTATAGACGACTACAAGAATCTTACTACACAAGGAAGATTGGCTGGGGGACCTGGATTCGAACCAAGACGAACGGAGTCAGAGTCCGTCATTCTACCGTTAAATTATCCCCCAGCGGGACTCCGTCGGTTCGGAGGCGGCGATGAAGCGTCGCTTCGTCGGCTGCGGCGTTCTGGTACCCGATCGAAATCACCGTGTCAAGGCGTTGGCAAAGCTTCAGGAACACCACGCAGCCGAGAAACGGATGAGCGCCGCCGAGCCGGCTTTGCGGGCTGATTGCCCGCGAACGTATTTATTGCCAATGTCAATTCTGGCGAGGAGTTTTAGGGTATATTAAGAAAGCTGCGCCCAAAAGTCGCGCCGCGCCCTAACGCTCCCCCCCTTTCCGTGCCACTATGCCGGTTACGCGATCGCGCCAAGATGTTGGACGCCGTAAGGCGCGCCGGCCCCAAAACAACCATAGCGACGCGCCTCAGTCGCACCATGATGGACTACGCTGCACCCCGATGCCGTGGACGAGTTTTGCCCATGATCTCCCGCCGAAAGAGCCGGGAGCGCCCGACGACAGCGGTGCCCTGCTGCGCCTGATGCAGCTCGTGCTGGCCGGCGTCGAGGCATCAGGGAGCGAGGGCTGCCACCTCACACGCGATTCGGCGATCGTCAGCGTCGCCCGGGCGCTGGTCGGTGAGGCAACCGACTGGACCGCCGCCAGCCGCACCGCCACCATGGCGCTGCGCGACCTCGTGTGGCGTGTCGACACGGCGCGCGGGCTGCTGCTCGAGCAGGTTGGCGACCGCTCCCGCAAGGAGGTCGAAAACCTGCTCGATACGGCTGACATCCACGCCTTTTTGAAGACCATCCTGCTCGCACCGCCCCGTGCGGCGGAAGATGACGAAGAAATCGCCTGAAGCGGTTGACAAACGCCCCGCCGCGTTGTGGTTTGGCGGCCTTTCCGGGACCGCCGCGAGACCCTGGTAGAGCGAATGGTTATTTGCTCGGAGGCTTGCATCGGGGACGCAAATGTCGGAGCCGAACCACTAGATGAGCAGCCTTGAATCCTCTTCCTCCGCCGAAGCGCGGCTTCACCGCGAAATCGAGCGGCGGCGTACCTTCGCCATCATCTCGCATCCGGACGCCGGCAAGACGACGCTGACGGAAAAGCTGTTGCTGTTCGGTGGTGCCATCCAGATGGCCGGCCAGGTGCGCGCCCGAGGCGAGAACCGCCGTACCCGTTCCGACTGGATGAAGATCGAGCGCGACCGCGGCATCTCCGTCGTCACCTCGGTGATGACCTTCGAATATGGCGGCAACGTCTTCAACCTCCTCGACACGCCAGGCCATGAGGACTTCTCCGAGGATACCTATCGAACGCTGACCGCCGTCGACAGCGCCATCATGGTGATCGACGCGGCCAAGGGCATCGAAGACCGCACGCGCAAGCTGTTCGAGGTCTGCCGCATGCGCGACATCCCGATCGTCACCTTCGTCAACAAACTCGATCGCGAGGCCCGCGATCCGTTCGAAACGTTGGATGAGATCGAAAAGACGCTGGCCCTCGACACGGCGCCGATCACCTGGCCGGTCGGCTCGGGCAAGGAGTTCATCGGCACCTACGACCTGAAGCGCCGCCAGACTCGTCTGATGAACGAAAAGGGCGACGATCACCGCGACGAGATCGGCGACGAACAGCTCGATGCGCTTCTTAAGGAACGCTATCTGACCGATCTCAGGGAAGGCATCGATCTGGCCGCCGATGGCACCAATGCCTTCGATCTCCAGTCCTTCCGCGAGGGGCACTTGACGCCGGTGTTCTGGGGCTCGGCGTTGCGTAATTTCGGCATCAAGGACATCCTGGACGGCCTCGCCGCCTATGCCCCTCCCCCGCGCGATCAGGCGGCCTCGAGCCGCGTCGTCAAGGCGGAGGAGCCGAAGATGAGCGCCTTCGTTTTCAAGATCCAGGCGAACATGGATCCCAACCACCGCGACCGTATCGCCTTCGTCCGCCTCTGCTCGGGCAAACTCACGCGTGGCATGAAGGTCAAGCACGTCCGGACGCAGAAGACCATGGGCCTCACCGCGCCGCAGTTCTTCTTCGCCCAGGATCGCCAAATCGCCGACGAGGCCTGGGCCGGCGACGTGGTGGGCATTCCCAACCATGGCACGCTCAGGATCGGCGATACGCTGACCGAGGGTGAAAACCTTGCCTTCATCGGCGTACCGAGCTTTGCGCCGGAAATCCTGCGCCGCGTCCGCCTGGAGGACGCCATGAAGGCCAAGAAGCTGAAGCATGCCTTGCAGGAGCTTGCCGAGGAAGGCGTCGTGCAGGTGTTCCGCCCCGTAGACGGCTCGCCGGCGTTGGTCGGCTTTGTCGGCGCCCTGCAGCTCGACGTGCTTCAGGGCCGGCTCGAACAGGAATACGGCCTGGAGGTCGGCTTCGAGGTCAGCCAGTACAACATGGCGCGCTGGCTGGCCGGCGAAAAGCAGGACGTCATCGACTTCCAGAACGGCAACCGCGCGGGTATGGCCGAGGACGTCGACGGCGACCCGGTGCTGCTGGCCACCTCCGGCTACGCCTTCAACTACATCAAAGAGAAATGGCCGAAGATTCTCTTCACCGACATCAAGGAAACGCAGGCGCGAGCCGTGGAAGCGTAAACCCTCCAGCGGCAACGGAATGCAAAAACACAGAAGGCCGGGCGCAGTGTCCGGCCTTCGCTCTTCTTGAGTGCTCAGCCCACCATCACTTGCCGAAGGCGGCAGCCATCAGCTCGCGGGTGTAGCTCTCGCGGGGGGCGTCGAAGATCTGGTCGGCCGACCCTTCCTCGACGATCTCGCCGCTCTTCATGACAATGATGTAGTCCGAGAGCGCCCTGACCACCGCGAGATCGTGGCTGATGAAAAGGTAGCTGAGGTCGTGCTTGGCCTGCAGATCGCGCAACAGCTCGACGATCTGCTTCTGCACCGACCGGTCGAGCGCCGAGGTCGGCTCGTCCAGCACCACCACCTGAGGCTTCAGAATGATGGCTCTGGCGATGGCGATGCGCTGGCGCTGGCCGCCCGAGAACTCGTGCGGATAGCGGTTGCGCGTCGCCGGATCGAGCCCGACCTCCAGGAAGGCCTTGATGGCTCTGATGTCGCGGTCCGACTTGCTGAGCTGCGGCTCGTGAACCAGAAGGCCCTCAGTGACGATCTGTCCGGCGGTCATGCGCGGACTGAGCGATCCGAACGGATCCTGGAAGACCAGCTGCATCTGCCGGCGGTGGTGGCGCATCTCCTGCCGGCTTGCCTCCGAGATGTCATCGGTCCCGAAGCGGATGGCGCCCGTGCCGTGATTGAGGCGCAGGAGCGCCCGGCCGAGCGTCGACTTGCCGGAGCCGCTCTCGCCGACGATGCCGATCGTCTGGCCTTCCTTGAGGCGTATATCGACATTGTTCACGGCGTGAATGTCGAGCTTCTTGCCGCCCATGAATCCGCCGCCCATGCTGAAGCGGACGTCGACGCCCCGCCCCTCGAGCAGCACCGGCGCATTATCGGCCGGCGGCGCCTTGCGGCCCGTCGGTTCGGCGGCGAGCAACATCTTGGTGTAGGGATGCTGCGGATTGGCAAAGATGTCGGCCACCGTGCCGGTTTCCACCACCTCGCCTGTCCGCATCACCGCCACCCGATCCGAGAACCGGCGGACGATGCCGAGATCGTGGCTGATGAACACGATGGCGAGGCCAATCCGCTGCTTCAGCTCGGCGAGCAGCTCCAGGATCTGCGCCTGGATGGTTACGTCGAGCGCCGTGGTCGGCTCGTCGGCAATCAGCAGTTCCGGATCGTTGGCGAGCGCCATGGCGATCATCACGCGTTGACGCTGGCCGCCCGACATCTCGTAAGGATAGCTGTCGACGCGGCGTTCCGGATCGGGGATCTTCACGAGCTTCAGGAGCTCGATCGCCCGCGCCCGCGCTGCCTTGGCCGTGAGGCCACGGTGATGCATCATGGGCTCGGCGAGCTGCTTGCCGACCTTGTAGAGCGGATCGAGCGAGGTCATCGGCTCCTGGAAGATCATGGTGATCTTGGCGCCGCGGATGCGGTTCAGCTTGCCAAGCGGCAAGCCGATCATCTCCTGGCCCTGGAACTTGGCCGAACCTTCGGCGCGACCGTTGGAGGCGAGCAGCCCCATGATGGCCATCATGGTCTGGCTCTTGCCCGAGCCGCTTTCACCAACGATGGCCAGCGTCTCGCCCTTGTTGACCTTGAGGTCGATGCCCTTCACCGCGTGAACGTCACCGGTCGGCGTCGAAAAGCGGACGCTGAGGCCGCGAATATCGAGAAGCGTATCGGCCATGTCAGCGGTCCTTCGGATCAAGGGCGTCGCGCAAACCGTCGCCGATGAAGTTGAGGGCGAACAGCGTCACCACGAAGAAGATGGCCGGATAGATCAACAGCCACGGCACCGCCTGCATGCCCGTGGTGCCCTCGGCGATCAGCGATCCCCAGGAGGTCATCGGCTCCTGCACACCGAGGCCCAGGAAGCTGAGGAAGCTCTCGAGCAGGATGACCTTCGGCACTAGCACGGTGACGAACACCACGACCGGGCCGATGGTGTTGGGAATGACATGCCGTCGGATGATCTGCCAGTTGGAAAGGCCCATGGCATGCGCCGCCTCGACGAACTCGCGCCGTTTCAGCGACAGCGTCTGTCCGCGCACGATACGCGCCATGTCCAGCCACTCGATGGCGCCGATCGCCGCGAAGATCAGCACGAAATGCCGACCGAAGAACACGACGAGCATGATCACGAAGAACATGAACGGCAGCGAATAGAGGATCTCGACGAAACGCATCATCACGTTGTCGACGCGGCCTCCGAGATAGCCCGACACGGCACCGTAGGTGACCCCGATGATCAGCGACACGAAGGTTGCAAGAAGACCGACGGTGAGGGAGACCTGCCCACCAACCATGATGCGCGGCAGAAGGTCACGCCCGTTGCGGTCGGTGCCGACCGGGAAATATTCCCCGTTGATCTTGCCTTTCACCTCGATGGTCTTGCCATCGTCCAGCGTCGATGTGATCTCGGAGGCGTCGAACTCATCCGGCCGGTCGAGGTAGCGCATAGCGCGGGCATCGATCGGCTTGTCGGAGCTGATGCGCGCCGTATAGGTCGTGCCGTCGGCATCGAAAGCGTCGAGCCTAAGGTGAGCGCGTTCGACGGCCGTTTGCATCACCTGATGCAGAGTGTCCTCGAGCGGATAGGGACCGAGTGACGGTGGCACGGCGACGTAAGAGGGGAAAATCTGATCATACTTGTGCGGATAGACCCAGGTGCCGCCGAAGCTGAACACCGCCACGACGATCAGCACTATGAGACTGACCATCGCCGCCTTGTTGCGCAGGAAGCGATGGCGGGCCATGGCCCACAAGCTGATGCCGCGCACTGCGGTCACCGGCTCGCTGAGGGATTGCGTCATCTCACTCATAACGGACCCTCGGATCGAGAACGGCATAGAGAATGTCGACGAGAAGATTGAACACGACGATGAACACCGAGATCAGCACCACGGTGCCCATCACCAGCGTGTAGTCGCGGTTGAGGGCGCCGAGGACGAAATAGCGACCGACACCGGGCAGCCCGAACACCGTCTCGACCACCACCGAGCCGGTCAGAACGGCGGCAGCGACCGGACCGAGATAGCTGACGGCCGGCACCAGCGCGGCGCGCATGGCGTGGACGACGACCACAACACGGGTCGGCAGGCCGTAGGCGCGGGCGGTACGGATGTGGTCGGCTCTCAGCGTCTCGATCATCGAGCCGCGGGTGATGCGCGCGAACACGGCAAGCTGCGGCAGCGCGAGCGAGATCACCGGCAACAGCAGATTAGCGGGGCCACCGTCGCCCCAGCCGCCGGCCGGCAGCCAATGCAGCACCACGGCGAAGACGAAGGACAGGATCGGCGCCAGCACGAAATTCGGAACGGTGATACCGAAGCTCGCAATGCTCATCACGGCATAGTCGACGAAGGAGTTTTGCCGGAGCGCCGCGTAGGAACCGATGGCAATACCGCCAAACACCGCGAGAAGCAGCGCCCACGAGCCGAGAACCATCGAATACGGCAGGCTGTTGGCAATCAACTGGGCCACGGTGAAATCGCGATAGATGAAGCTCGGACCAAAGTCGCCGTGCAGGAGATTCCACAGATAGTGGCCGTACTGCACCACCAGCGGCTGATCGAGCAGGAAGGCGCGCTTGAGGTTCTCGAGCGTCTGCGGCTCCAAGGGGCGTTCGAGGTTGAACGGACCACCCGGCGCAACGCGCATCAGGAAGAAAGACATTGTGACGACGATGAAGATGGTCGGCAGGGCCGACATCAACCGTCGCAGGACAAAACGTAACATGGACCCGTCCCCGTTGGATTGGTCACGGAAGGCGAGAACGACCCGTCGGCCAAGGGCACCCGGCAACGAATATTCCGGATAGTCCGACGGGCGCCGCCTCCCCTTCACGGGAAAGCGCCGCCCTCAGGAACGTCGCCCTTTTCCCCGACAGAGGGAAATGGGCGAACGCCGTCGATCATCTCATTGAAGCGACAGGAACTTGGTCAGGTGCTCGTTGACGCCATTCAGCGCAAAGCCCTTGACCTTGTTTGAAACGAGCCAGGTGGAGGCATGCACCATCAGCGGCACGACACCCTGCTCGTCCATGGCGACCTGCTCGGCGTCATGCAGCATCTGCAAACGCTTGGCGGCATCGCGCTCCTCGTAGGAGCCCTTCATCAGCTCGTCGAACTTGGCATTCGTGTAGTGACCGTAGTTGAAGGTCTTGTTGGAGCTGACCATCAGGTTGAGGAAGTTTTCCGGGTCGGCATAGTCGGCCTGCCAACCGCAACGGGCCGCGTCGAACGAGCCGCCTTCCTGCAAGTAGGCGTAATGCGACTTCACGTCGAGGTTCTGAATGGTCACCTCGGCGCCCAGCGCCTTCCACATGTCGGCGACGGCGGTGGCCACCTTCTTGTGGTTCTCGTTGGTGTTGAAGCGGATGTCGACCTTAAGCGGCTTGCCGCCCTCGCCGTAGCCAGCTTCCTTCAGCAGGTCCTTGGCCTTGTCCTCACGGTCGAGCTGATCGAGCTCGGACCATTCGGGCTTGGCCGGCGTATAGCCGACAATGCCTTCCGGCACGAAGGAGTAGGCCGGCAGCTGCGTGCCGGAGAAGATCTTCTCCGACAGGAAGTCGCGATCGACGGCCATCGAGAAGGCCTGACGGACGCGAACGTCGTCGAACGGCGGCTTGCGCGTATCGAGGACGTAATAATAGGAAGAAAGGTCGGGCGCGGCCAGAACCTGGTCCTTGCCGAGCTTGCCCTCGAGGAACTTCTTCTGGTCGGTCTGGAAATTATAGACGACGTCCAGCTCGCCGGCTTCGAACATGCGCTCGGTGGTCGCCATATCTTCCGACGGATTGTAGATGACCTTGTCGATCTTGACGCTGGCCGCATCCCAGTACTTGGGATTCTTGACCGTCGTGAGATGATCGTTGGGCACGTTCTCGGTCAGGCAGTAGGCGCCGTTGCAGACGATGTTGCCCGGCTTGATCCACTCGCTGCCGAACTTCTCGATAGCCCAGCTCGGCACCGGCAGCGCGGCGTAATGGGCCAGCAGCTCGATGAAGTAGGGGGTCGAACGCTCAAGCGTGATCTCGAGGGTCTTGTCATCGATCGCCTTGACGCCCAGCGTGTCGACAGCGGCTTTACCGCCATTGATCGCTTCGGCATTCTTGATCGGATAGAGAATGTTGGCGTATTCGGCGGCTTCCTTCGGATCCTCCATCCGACGGTAGGCAAACACGAAGTCTTTTGCCGTCACCGGCTTGCCATCCGACCAGTTCGCGTTGTCGCGAAGCTTGAAGGTGTAGACCAGACCGTCGTCCGACAATTTCCAGCTCTCGGCTGCGCCCGGGATGACCTTGCCGTGCGGATCATAAATGGTAAGGCCCTCGAACATGTCGCGGACAATGAAGCCCTCGACGTCGATCGAGATGTGCGCCTGATCCAGCGTCTGCGGTTCGCCGCCATTGCCGCGGCGGATGACGACCTCGGCCAGCGACGGCGTCGCCAGAACCGCCAGCATCGAGCCGGCGATCAACGTCGCCGACAATGTGCGGAATATACGGTGGTTGGTCATTTTATCGAGCCTCCTGCCTGTAGTCGCGTCGACCGAGCGCTTACCGCCGATCGCCGAAATAATTGATTTTTCTTTGGTTTTCTTACCAGCGATTCAAAGGCGCCGGTAGTGCCAGCCGGCGCCAATTGTCGTTCTCTCTCTTTTTGCCAGCGTCAAGCGCCGGGCCGGTGTTGGGCGATCCAGTGCCAGGCGATATCGATCCGGCGGGGTACCCAGACCTTATCATGCGAAAGCACGTAATCTACAAAACGCTGAAGCGCGGCCACTCGGGCCGGTCGCCCGACGAGGCGGCAATGCAGGCCAACGTTCAGCATCTTGGGACTGCCGTTTCGGCCCTCCTCGTAGAGGACATCAAAAGCGTCCTTGAGGTACGTGTAGAACTGATCCCCCGAGTTGAAGCCTTGATTTGTCGCAAACCGCATATCGTTGGTGTCGAGCGTATACGGAATGATGAGATGCGGCCCGCTGGGTCCCTCCACCCAATAGGGCAGATCATCGGCGTAGGAGTCCGACGAATAGAGGAAACCGCCCTCCTCCATGGCGAGTTCGTTGGAGTGGATCGAGGCGCGGCCGGTATACCAGCCGAGCGGCCGCGATCCCGTGACCTCTTCGTGGAGGCGGATGGCTTCGAGCATGTGCTCGCGCTCGGCCTCCTTGGTATAGTCCTTGTAGTCGATCCACTTGAGGCCGTGGCTGGCGATCTCCCAGTCGGCCTCCTTCATGGCCGCCACTATCTCCGGATTGCGAGCCAGCGCGGTGGCAACGCCATAGACCGTGACCGGCACGGCGCGGGAGGTGAACAGGCGATGGAGCCGCCAGAAGCCGGCGCGCGAGCCGTATTCGTAAATGGACTCCATGTTGGCGTGCCGCTGGCCCGGCCAGGGCTGGGCGCCGACGATTTCCGACAAGAAGGCTTCGGAGGCAGCGTCGCCATGGAGAATGCAATTCTCGCCGCCCTCCTCATAGTTGACCACGAACTGCACCGCGATGTGAGCGCCTTCCGGCCAAGCGGCGTCGGGAGGATTGCGGCCGTAACCGACCATGTCGCGGGGATAGGTCTTATCGATCATGTCGCGTCACCTCGTCTGCTTGAGCGATTTACCGGCGCCAACGCCGGAGCAGCTAGAGCGGAGCGCAGCCGGCTCAGTGCGTGATCTCATCGTCGGGGAATGAGCCCCCCACGTCGAGCGTCAACTCATCTTCCTTAGTACCGTGCGTGCGCGCCAGCCGGTTCCACGCACGCCAGCCAAACGGAATATAAGCAAGGTAAAGAATGGTCAGAATGCTGAGGACATGGAATGGATAGCTGACCAGCAGCATGGCCAGGATAACAACGCCGATCAGGATAGGCACCACCCATTCGCGTTGGATGCCACCATATTTTTTGCCCGAGAAAGTCGGCACGCGGCTGACCATCAGCGCCGCGATCAACACGACATAGGCAACCACCACCGGTGCCGCCGCTTGCGGCACGTCGATGCCGACACGATCGATATAAATCGGCAGGAGCACGGCGAGCGCACCGGCCGGAATCGGCACCCCGGTGAAAAAGTTGGCCTGCCAAGCCGGCTTGTTCTCGCCCAACATCGTGTTGAAGCGAGCAAGACGCAAAGCACCGGCGATAGCGAACAGCACCACGGCAACCCAGCCGAAGGAATTGATGTCGTGGAAATTCCACACGAACAGCAGCAGCGGCGGTGCAACACCGAAGCTGAGGAAATCGCTAAGGGAATCGAGTTCGGCACCAAATTTTGAGGTGACATGAAGGTAGCGGGCGAGCCGACCATCGAGCCCATCGAGCACGGCGGCGATCAGAATGGCGTAGACCGCCATATCCACGCGCCCCTCAAAGCCCATGCGGATCGACGTGAGCCCGGCACACAGCGACAACAACGTCACGAGGTTGGGAATCACGCTCCGGATCGGAATACGACGAACCCGCTTCGGACGTTCAACGGCTTCCGGATCGGGATCAAACGGCGGGAAAAGTCCAGGCATTACCGTCCGCCTCAGGCCACACGCACGAAAGGCGTCTTGGTGATGCCGTCGATATCGGCGAGCACAGTCTCGCCGGCGATCGCCCGCGTACCTTCGGAGACGAGCGCCGTCGCCGTCGTCGGTAGATAGACGTCCACACGCGAACCGAAGCGGATGAGGCCGAAGCGATCGCCAACGGTAAGGCTCTCGCCCTCTCGCGTGAAGGAGACGATACGCCGAGCAATCAGACCGGCGATCTGAACCACGCCGACGATACGCCCGTCTGGTCGCTCGATCACCAAGCCGTTGCGCTCGTTGTCCTCGCTGGCCTTGTCGAGCTCGGCGTTGATGAACTTACCGGCCTTGTAGGCGATGCGGGTGACGCGGCCAGTGACCGGCGCTCGGTTTACGTGCACGTCGAACACGTTCATGAACACGCAGATCCGGAACAGCGGCTCGGAACCCAAACCGAGTTCACGAGGCGGCACGGCGAGGCCCACCGACGAAATGCGACCATCAGCCGGCGAAACGACGAGCGAGTTCGACACCGGCGTGACGCGTATGGGATCGCGGAAAAACAGAGCGCACCAGATGGTGAGCGCCAACCCGATCCAGAACAGCGGTTCGAACAGCCAGCCGAGCAGCACGGTCGCCGCCAGGAAAATCAGGATGAACTTGTGCCCTTCCGGATGGATCGGCGGCACGGCGTTCCGGATCGATTTCAGCACCGACATGTCATTCAAGCCCGTAGAACGGCGGGGCAACCCCGCTAAGAGAAACGGACTTTTCGCACGAATGAGCGACACATGCAAAGCCGGTCGCCGCCACTCGCCGGTTGTTCACACCGCTTTCGCCAAAAGACGGCGGCCGGAGCATTCGCTCCGCCCACCGTTGCCGCCATCCTCAAGCCGGCACGGGCTCGTCACCACCCCGCGTCGCGGTCTCCGTGCGCAGCAAGTAGAGTGATGCGCCGATAATCAGGATAGCGCCGCCCCAGAGATAGCCGCTCGGGGCATAGGCAAAGACCAGCCAACCGGCCAGCGTGTTGAGCGGCAGGCGCACGTTATCGAAGGTCTGGAGATAGGAAGCGTCAGCGCGCGCATAGGCGAGCGTCAGAAGATATTGCGCCGCGGCGGTCAGTGCTGCCAACGCCACCACCACCCAAAGCACCGTGCCTGCCGGCAGTGCGAAGGCGGCTCCCACGTCGAACCCGGTTGAAGTGAGCAGGAAGGCGGCATTGATCGGAGTGAGCAGCGCCAGCAGATAGATGGTCACCGAAGCCGGACTCTCAACGGCGGCGAGCTGCTTGGTCATCACCGACGAAGCCGCCCACATAGCCGCCGCGCCGAGCGGCAACAGGCTATAGACCGAGAAGCTGTCCGACCAAGGGGCGAGGATCAGCATGCCGCCGATAAACCCGACGACCGTGGCCAGTGCCCGATGTGGGCCGATACGCTCACCAAGGATGAGCCGGGCCGCCACGATGACGATGAACGGCGAGGTCATATCCACCGCCACCACTTGGGCGATCGGCACGCCGGCTGCCAGCGCACCGACGAAAAACTGTACGCCGAGCGTTGCGAAGACGACGCGAACGATATGCGCCACCGGATGGGCGGTGTGGAAGGCGCCGGCACCGAGCTTCAGAAGCGTGGGCAGGAAGAAGACGAGTGACAGGCCGTATTGCCAGAAGGCGAGCGCCTGCGATGAGAAATGGTAGGTTCCGGTCACCCACTGGGTGAGCACATTGATAGCGGCGAAGACGACGCCGGCCGACACCATGTAGATCGCCCCCAGCACGGGAAACGACTTGGTCTTGTTCGGGCTCTGATTCAAGGTTCGGATCCTTAAGACAAGGAACGACACGGAATCAGGGCGATCGGGTCATGAAGACAATCGGTCGCGGCCGGCAAACACCGTCGCGAACGGGATTTTCAGCATACCCTTCTCTTTCATCCGGACTGTACCGTCGGCTCCGGAATCCAACCGGATCTGCTGACCCCCGGCCTTACGGCTGGAGCGCTCGCGGGCTAGACGACTCACGCCGCCATTACCGCCGGTGGGGAATTTCACCCCGCCCCGAGAATGGTTGCCAGTGTGGGAACCCACGCCGACACAAAGACTTTAGTCCGAGAAGCATCGGAAATCAAAGGCGACACACCGTTTCCGCGCGCATGACAGTCATGTTCTCCGACATGTGATCGCTATCCCCTCGACCCTTGACCGCGCTTCCGCCATAAACCGGACGAAACGTGAGAAAGCCATGCTTATTCCGCTGATTGTCGCCTGCGCGCTCTTTATGGAAAATCTGGACAGCTCGGTGGTCTCCACCTCGCTACCGCAGATCGCCATCGATCTCGGTGTCGATCCGATTTCCCTGAAACTGGCCTTCACCAGCTATCTGATTTCGGTGGCTGTCTTCCTGCCGATCTCCGGCTGGATGGCGGACCGTTTCGGTGCCCGAACCATCTTCCGTCTCGCCATCGTGGTGTTTGTAACCGGGTCGATACTCTGCGGCCTGTCGTCATCACTCGAAGGTTTCGTCGCCTCCCGCATCGTCCAGGGCGCCGGCGGCGCGATGATGGTGCCGGTTGGCCGGCTGGTAATGCTGCGCTCGATTCAGAAGTCCGATTATCTGCGCGCCATGAGCTGGCTGACGGTGCCGGCCATGATCGGCCCGGTGCTCGGGCCGCCGCTCGGCGGCTTCATCACCACCTTTTTCCAGTGGCGCTGGATCTTCTGGATCAATATCCCGATCAGCATCGTCGGTCTCATTCTCGTCAGCATTTTCATCAAGAACTACAAGGAAGAGAATCTTCCGCCGCTCGATACGCGCGGTTTCGTGCTGTCCGGCATCGGTCTCGCTGGTTTCGTATTCGGCGTCGCCGCCGGCGGCATCGGCGTGCTGCCAACCTGGCTCGACATCGCCCTGATCACGGTCGGCGCGGCTTCGCTCTATGCCTATGCCCGCCACGCGGTGGAAACCCCCGAACCGTTGATGGACTTGAATCTCTTCCGTTTGCCGACATTCCGCGTATCGGTGCTCGGTGGTCTTCTGTTCCGCATCGGCGTTGGCGCCATTCCCTTCCTTCTGCCGCTTCTTCTTCAGCTCGGCTTCGGCATGACGCCGTTCGAAAGCGGCATGCTCACCTTCGCCACCGCCGCCGGCGCGGTATTCATGAAGTTTTCAGCGCCTCGCATCGTCCGGGCCTACGGTTTTCGCATGGTGCTGATGGTCAACACGCTGTTCACCACCGCATTCCTCTTGGCTATTATCTCTTTCAGCAAGGAGACATCGCATCTGGTGATCTTCGCTGTGCTGCTGGTTGGCGGTTTCTTCCGCTCCTTGCAATTCACCGCGCTCAATGGTCTCGCCTTTGCGGAGGTGGACAATCGGCATATGAGCCACGCCACTTCGATCTCCTCGGTCGGCCAGCAGATCTCGGCGGCGCTCGGCGTCGCGGTTGGTGCCACCGCCCTTGAGATCACCCGCTCGATGCGCGGCGACATGGCCGTCCTTCCAACGGACTTCATTCCGGCCTTCCTGGCGCTGGCGGTGATCGGCCTTCTCTGCATCCCGATCTATGCCCGGATGTCGCCGAACGCCGGTTCTGAAGTCTCCGGCCATCGCGCCGCCGAGGCCGCTGGGGAGGCGTCAGTCTAGCCGAGTCGCCGGATCGATATGAGTGCCGCTCCAGCGCGCGCCCTTCCAGGGGCGCCACCACCGATAGGTTCGATCGATCGTCTCTGGCACCGGATCGAAGCCGGACGAGCCCCAGGGATTGCAGCGGAGAATGCGGGCAAGGCCCATCCAGCCACCGGCCCATAAGCCGAACCGGCCGATTGCCTCGTCGGTATAGCTGGAGCAGGTGGGAAGATGACGGCACTGCCGCCCCATCAAAGGCGACAAAACGATCTGATAGACTCGTATCAGTCCCCGGCCAACAAGACGCCCCGGCGTCGACCGACGAGTCGTAACGTCTGAATTGACGTGGCCGCCTTCATCGCTATGTCGCTGTCCGCATTCGCACATGGCCGATTCCTAGCCAGCGACACGCGCGGCGGCGATATCGTCAAGGCAAGCAACCACCGCCTCGAACACCAGCATGGTCGAAGTGTGTCGCGCCTTGAAGTCGCGCACCGGCTCAAGATAGCGAAGCTCGGCAAAGCGACCGGCCGGCGGCGCGGCGCCCTCTTTGAGCATGGCGAACATCTCGTCACGCGCCTGCCTGAGTTCGGCGGACGTGGCACCCACCACGTTTTTAGCCATAACGGCCGCCGCTGCCTGCCCCAGCGCGCAAGCCTTCACCTCGTGAGCATAGTCGGCAACGACGTCACCTTCTAACCGGAGATCGACGGTGATCCGCGAGCCGCATAACTTGGAATGGCGCGTCGCCGTGGCATCCGGCCCGGCAAGACGGCCGACGCGGCCTATGTTGCCGGCCAGTTCAAGGATGTGCGCGTTATAGACGTCGTCGAGCATGCTGACACCTTCGGCGGACGGCCAAGCATAATATCCAGCTTCTCGCCAACCGCCTTTGAACTCCGGGGCACGACGCGTATATAGGCCTGAGACGGCCTTCCCGCCAAGCGCGGAGACAAGCCGGACGTTGTGGCCTCCGCGAGAACCTGCGCGAGACCCCAGGAAGGACCAAGCATGGACGATGCCATCTTCACCGCCAGTGCCCGCAAAACTCGCCGCCCAAGCCGCGAGGAAGCCGAGGCCGCCGTCCGCACGCTCATTGCCTATGCCGGCGAGGATCCGGAACGTGAGGGGCTACGTGACACCCCCAAGCGCGTCGTCAAAGCCTATGCCGAGCTTTTTTCAGGCTACAGCCAAACCGACGAGGAAGTGCTCGACCGCATCTTCACCGAGGTAGCCGGCTACGACGAGTTGATCCTCGTTCGTGACATCCCTTTCTATTCGCACTGCGAGCACCATATGGTGCCGTTCATCGGCAAGGCCCACATCGCCTACTACCCAACCTCAGGTGTCGTTGGTCTCTCCAAGCTCGCCCGCATCGTCGAAATGTACGCCCGTCGGCTACAGACGCAGGAAACGATGACCGCTCAGGTCAGCAATGCCATCGAAAAGGTGCTGAAGCCGCGAGGCTGCGCCGTGCTGATCGAGGCGGAGCATCTTTGCATGGCGATGCGCGGCGTGCAGAAGCCGGGCGCGTCGACGGTGACCGCCCGTTTCACCGGCTGCTTCAAGACCGACCCCACCGAACAGGCCCGCTTCATGATGATGCTGCGCGGCGAAGGCAAGTGATCCCGACATGACGTCCGAGACGAAACTGTTCCCGCCCGCCGGCAATAAGGCGGCGCTTGAGGCGGGTGATGTGCTGACCCCGCGCTTCGGCCCGGACGGCACGATCGCCTGCGTCACAGTCGACGCCGATAGCGGTCAGGTGCTGATGGTCGCCTACATGAGCGCCGAGAGCCTCGCGCTGACCATTCAAACCGGCGAAGGCTGGTATTGGAGTCGGTCACGCAACGAGCTCTGGCACAAGGGCGCCACCTCCGGCAACGTACAGAAGGTGGTCGAACTTCTGACTGACTGCGACCAGGACGCGCTCGTATTGCGCGTGCGCGTGGACGGCACCGGCGCCACATGCCACACTGGACAGCTCTCCTGTTTCTACCGGCACGCTCCCATCGGCCAGAAGGCGGCCGAGGGCCCGGTGAGGCTCGAACACATCGGCGGCGACCGTCTTTTCGACCCTGTCAAAGTCTACGGGCATGGGCACTGAGGGCCTTGCCGCGTTTTCCCTTGATTGACGGCGGTCGGCCGGCCTGCTGATAGTCGCGCCGTCGCCGTTCAGTCATAAAGGTCGGCATGCCCCGCCAGGTCTTCGTCCTCTTCGCGCTGCTGATGCTGACCTTCATGTCAGTCGCCTCCGCGCACGAGCACGGCATGGCGCACACCCCGTCACAGCTCACCGAGACAACGGCGCCTGTTGCCCCGACCGCGACGACACAAGCCCTCGATCATGCTGTCGTTTGGCTTGCCTCCTCCAGCGCTTCCCTCTGCTCTGACGCGCGCGACGCCTGCCGCAATCATAGCAAGTTTACCGACTGCACCTGCCCGGCCGCCTGCTCCGGCGTATTCAGTGTGACTGCGACAACGACTCTTCTTTTAGCCGCGGTCTCCGCTGCCGCGCCTAGCAGCGTCCGGCGCCTGTTGGCCACGTCCTCCGCGCCACCGACGCCACCACCCCGCGCCTGATCGTCTTCCGAACGACCATCCATCAACGGACCATTTGCCACAGTCGCCGGCCGCAGTGCCGCGTCTGTCGGCACGGAGACAGACGATCATGCCTATGACTCACTACATGCAGCTGCTGGCCAGCAACCAGCCCTGGAACCTTATCCTGTTCATGGCTGTGCCGGTGATCCTCGCCGAAACCATCGCCATTGCCGAACTCTATCTGCTGTATACGCGCCATCTCGATGGCGCCGTGCGGAAGGTAAGCCGGATCGCTGGATCGATCGCCGGCATCTACTTCCTCGGCGTCTTCCTCTACCTGTTCTTCACCGCCGTGGTGCCCCTGACCATTGGTGGCGCCTGGCGTGGGCCGGCTGACGTGATCGCCGTCGGCTTTTACCTGACCGGCGTCATCCCGCTCGGTGGTATCGCATTGATCGATCTTGGCTTTCTCTGGAAGGGCCGCACTCCTGAGGCGCGGCTCGGCCTGCATGCCGGCTTTGTGGCGCTGTTCCTGATCGTCGCCCACGTGGCGATGATTTTTGGCATGCTCGACCCGACGCTACTGACCGGCACAGACCCGATGGCAGCAATGCCCGGCATGGCGCCCTGACAATCGACCAGGCGGCGGGCGCACTATTGCCCGTCGCCGCAATTACTCGATTGGGAGATCAAACGGTCAGGTTATGGCTTTCGTCGCCAAAGCTGAACCGGATGCCGGCTTCCTCGTCCCGCGACCAGGCAACGATACCGTCCAACACCATTTTCTGTGACGGGATACGAACGATGACCGGATCACCCGGTGCGAACAACATTCCAATGGTACGGACACGACAGCCGCTATGGCTGATGTTTTCGACAATGCAGGCGATATCGCGCGGGTCGGAATGGACCAGAGCCGGCCAGTGGCAATTCAATCGCTCCGCCCGTCGCTGCTCACCAACCCTCACGTTAGGGTTGCGCAAGCGGGTAATGAGCTCCGCCATTTCTCGCTTTGACAACTTACGGTCTGTATGCACGCCCGAATATCCGTCATTGGCAACAACCTCAACTTGGGGCTTTCTCGTTAATCCTTGGTTTACCCCGTCACCATTTGGCCAATGATCGTAGGAAAAATTCGGGATTTGCATCATCAGTCGCGGCGGAGCTATCCTAAGGGCTAATCCGTATCCGAGCCTCGCATTCTGTCCATGTCCCATTCGTTTTCACTGCGCACTGTCGACGGGCTCGCCGCTGTCAGCAAGGCCGACTGGGATGGCCTCGCCAACCCCGGCTGGGAGACAGGCGCGCGCGGCGCCATCCGTTGGATGAGTGACGAACCGCCCTTCCCCTACAATCCCTTCATCAGCCATGACTTCCTGCTGATTTGCGAGGAGGCGGGATGCGCGACCGCCGAGACCGGCTGGCTGCCGAGCCACCTGCTCCTCGAAGACGAGGACGGTCATCTCATCGGTGCGGCCCCAGCCTATCTGAAGGGCCACTCCTATGGCGAATATGTCTTCGACCATGGCTGGGCCGATGCCTGGGAGCGATCTGGTGGACAATACTACCCCAAGCTGCAGTCATCCATTCCCTTCAGTCCAGTGACAGGTCCGCGCCTCCTCGCAGCCGATGACGCGACGCGACAAGCGCTGGCACGCGGCATGAAGCTCGTCGCCGACCGCTACGAACTCTCCTCGGCGCATGTGACCTTTATTGATGAGGAAAGCGCCGCCGCGCTTGGCGCCGAGGGCTGGCTCGAACGGCTCGACCAGCAGTTCCAGTTCAGGAACGATGGCTACACGACCTACGACGACTTTCTAGGCCGCCTCGCCTCGCGCAAGCGCAAGGCGCTGAAACGCGAACGACGGGAAGCGCTGCAAGACGGCATCAGCGTCGAATGGGTAACCGGCAGCGACCTCACCGAGGCTCACTGGGATGCCTTCTTCGCCTTCTATATGGATACCGGCAGCAGAAAGTGGGGAACGCCCTACCTCAACCGTCGTTTCTTTTCACTGCTATCCGAACGAATGGCCGACCGCATCCTGCTCGTCATGGCGCGTCGGGCCGGCCGCTACATCGCCGGAGCGCTCAACCTCATCGGTTCCGACCGCCTCTACGGCCGCAATTGGGGGGCCATCGAGGAACACCCCTTCCTGCATTTCGAGGTCTGCTATCATCAGGCCATCGATTACGCGATCGAGCACCGTCTGGCAGTGGTCGAAGCCGGAGCACAGGGCGAACACAAGCTGTCGCGTGGCTATCTGCCGGAGACGACCCGTTCGGCTCACTATATAGCCGATGCCGGATTCCGGCGCGTAGTGGCCGACTTCCTCACTCGCGAGAGACGCGCGGTCCTCAGCGCCGAAACGGAACTCGAAAGCCTTGGTCCCTTCCGCCGTGGGCCACTTCAGGAACAGGATTGACCGACCGGGCACGAGGGACCACCTTGCGCTCCGACGGTTCCTCCTGGGAGAATACGATGACCGCTTATGATGCCGACAATATCTTCGCCAAGATCCTGCGTGGCGACATTCCCGCCTACAAGGTCTACGAGGACGACGACGTCTTGGCTTTCATGGACGTTATGCCGCAGTCGGACGGCCACACGTTGATTCTCCCCAAGACACCGGCCCGCAATATTCTTGACGTCGATCCTGACGTTCTCGCCAAGGTCATCAAGGTAACGCAGAAGATCGCCAAGGCGGCCGTCAGCGCCTTCGAAGCCGACGGCGCCGTCGTCATGCAATATAACGAGGCACCGGCTGGCCAGACCGTCTTCCACCTGCATTTCCACGTGGTACCGCGCTACCTTGGCGCGCCGCTCCGCCCGCACACCGGCAAGATGGCCGACAGCGCGCTGCTCACAAACCACGCCGAGAAGCTCAAGGCCGCTCTGGCAGAGTGAGGCGAAGTCTCATAGCCTGACCCGAAACTCTACTGGGGCGGACATCTAGCTTCGAATTCTGCGCCTCCGGTGCTCACGAACCTCAAGTTCGCTCCGCTCCGGTTCTCGAATTCATCGCTATCTGCCGCACCCCAGCGAATTTCGAGTCAGGCTCTCAGAGATTCTCACGATCGAAGGCGACGCGCGCCGCCTCAACCGCGTCACGCGTCCTGACCGCCCAGTCGACCAGCCCCGACAGCGGCGTCATCAGCGATTGACCAAGCTCGGTGAGGCTATATTCGACGGCCGGTGGCGTGGTTGGAAATACCTTGCGCGCCACATAGCCATCGCGTTGCAGGTCGCGGAGCGTCTGGGTCAGCATACGCTGTGAGATATCGGGGATGGCGCGCTTGAGCTCACCGAAGCGATGCGGACGCAACGCCAGCGTCAACACCATCAACGTGCTCCATTTGTCTCCGATACGGTCGAGCACGCCTCGAACCGGGCAGGCATCGAAATTCGGCTCTGTCCTGATGGCTTGCTGAAAACCATCGAGCATGCCCCCCACATTATCGGAAATTTCCGTCTTCACCGGTTCCCTCCAAGTAACTAACGCAGGCCAAACTGCCGTCTTGCCCATCAGAACCTGATCTCTATTTTATGCATAGTCTCGAAAAGAGACAATGTTGCATTCCATATGAGGATCGTCCATGAGCGAGAAACTGATGGTCACCGGCGCCGCTGGAAAGCTTGGCCGCAGCGTGGTTACCCTACTTATCGACGAGTTTGGCATTTCGCCCTCTGACATCGTCGCAGGGACCCGCGACCCTAGCAAGCTCGCCGACCTTGCCGCGCGCGGTGTGGCGGTGAGGGCCGTCGACTTCGGCAAGCCGGAGACGCTCGTATCGGCCCTCACCGGGATCGACCGCCTGCTGATCGTATCGACGGACGCCATCGGCAGCCGCCTCGCCGGCCAGCAGGCCGCCGTGGCCGCGGCAAAGACGGCCGGCGTCAAGGGAATCGTCTACACATCCGCCCCCAATCCTCACGGCGCCAACCACCCACTTTTCTTCGCAGGCGACCACGCCGGTACCGAAACGTCCATTTTCGAAAGCGGCCTGCCCTACCGAATTCTGCGGAACCATTGGTATCAAGAGAACTTCTTCATGGGCTTGCCGGCAGTCGTGAAGCAAGGCACCTGGTACACGTCGGATAAATCCGGCACCAAGGTAACCTATGTTGCCCATGACGATTGCGCCCGCGCCGCCGCCGCCGCCCTGACCCATCCGTGGGCCGACGACAAATCCATCTACGACATCACCAGCGACGAAACATTCACGACCGAGGAAGTGGCCAGCCTAGCCTCCGGAATACTGGGCAAGCCGATCAACGTCGTGCGGCTGTCGCCAGAGGTGCTGGGCGCCAATCTCAAGGCAGCCGGCGTACCCGATTTCGTAATCACGCTTATGCTTTCGATGGATGCAACCAACAGCGCCGGCCTGCTGGCGAAAACGTCCGGCGCTGTGGAAGAGCTGACGGGACGCAAACCGCGCTCGCTCGCGGCATTCTTCGAGGCGAACCGGGCTGCCTTCGTGGCATGATAAAGCTGGGGCGCCAATTGCGGCGCCCCACCCCGTTATCTGAAACGGCTCCTCAGGCGTCGGGATCGAAGCCCTCGAACACCAGTTGAGCACCGAAGTCGACCGCGGCCTGCCGCTCATCCGGCTTGCGGATGGTCCAAGCTGTCACCGGCAGCTTCCACTCGTCACGGATCCGGCAGCTGACGTCATTTCCCAAGAGCCTTACCCAGTAGCTCACGAACTGGAACTGCGACCACGACCGATGTGAAAGGGTGGCGAGTTCCTCGCGGTCAAGCACGCGATACTCGTTGTAATCCTTTGCGCTGGCCGCGTCGTCGGCGACGATGCCTCGCGGCAGGTCCGGAGCGATCTCGGCGATATCCTGGATCTGGCGCGGATCGAACGATTCCACCACCACCGGCCCGCCATAGGTCGAAAGCTCCCGGGCCGTGGCCTCGACAAGGTCACGCTGACGCGCAGTGAAATAGCTCTTGATCTCGATGACCAAACCGGTGCGGCCACCGACGAGGTCGAGCACCTCCCGCAGCGTCGGGATGCGATCCTCGGTCCCGACCATCGGGATCGCCTTGAGCTCGGCCATTGTCCGGCCGGCCACCGGGCCCTTGCCGGTGGTCAGGCGATCGAGAACGTCGTCGTGGAAAACGTAGACCACACCGTCGGCGGAGAGATGAACATCCATCTCCATCGGAAATCCCGCCCGCGCCGCGGCGTCGAAAGCCGAAAGCGTATTCTCGATCCGCCCCACCTTGGCGTCATGCAAACCACGGTGAGCGATGGGGCGGGCGGTCAGCCAGGAAAAATCGGTCATTTGCCTCAGGAAACCTCAATGATGGCGTCGATTTCTACCGCGACGCCGAGCGGCAGGGCAGCGACACCGACGGCTGTGCGGCTGTGCTTGCCCTTATCGCCCAGGACGTTAGCGAAGAGATTTGACGCTCCGTTGACGACCTGCGGCTGATCGGTGAATTCCGGGGCGGAATTGACGAAGGCATTGAGGCGGACCACCCGCACGATGCGGTCGAGATCGCCCACCGCCACCTTCACCTGCGCCAGAATGTTGAGAGCGCAGAGTTCGGCGGCCTTCTGTCCGCCGGCCACATCGACATCGACGCCAAGCTTGCCGGTGATGGCGGCGCCAGCGGTCGTCTTGGAGATTTGCCCCGAGACGAACAGCAGGTTGCCGGTGCGAACGTAAGGAACATAGTTGGCGACGGGCGCGATCGCCTCGGGCAACGCCAAGCCAAGGCCGTTAAGGGCGGATTCGACAGAACTGGTCATTTGCGGGCAGTCTCCTGAACGAGAGCTGGTGGTTCGCCCCGAAACCTACTTCCATCCGATGAAACCTCGGAGCAAATATCGGGGTCAAAAGAACCACCGGCAATCTAGTGCTTCTAGTGGAGGTTTGGGATCTGACCTCCAATCCGGGGCCTCTATCTAGCCTGGATTCAAAGGTCAAACTCGCTCCAATAGCCATGCCCCATCACGCCCATCAGCGCAACTCGCCCGTGGGAGCGCACATCTCGCGCGTGTTATGATCCGTTGATGTTTGCATGAGTATACGTGCTATCTTGTGTCCATTCATCCGCATACTCAACGAATCCATTTTGCAGACAGGCCGGGGAACCCATGATGAAGTTGATTTTCCGGTCGGCAATGATCGCCTGTGCCTTTTCGGCGCTGATCGAGCCGACGCTTGCTGGCGGTTTGGTGCCGCACCGTGTTGCCTACGACCTTGCTCTTGAGAGCAATCCGCAGATGAGCGACCTCAGCGTCAACATGAAAGGGCGCATGGTCTACGAATTCACCGGTAATGCTTGCGAGGGCTACACGGTCAACTTTCGCTTCGTGCTGGAGACAGGCGACTCCGCTGGCGCCTCGGCGGTCACCGACCTTCGAAACAAGAATTTCGAGAGCGGCGACGGCCGGAGCTTCGGTTTCCAGTCCCAGACCTTCGTCAACGAAGTGCAGACCCAGGACGTCAACGGAACCGCCGTCCGTGATGGCGACAAAGTCAACGTCAAGCTCAAGCTGACCGAGAACACCGAGTTCACTATCGACAAGCCGTTGATGTTCCCAACCGCTCAGCTCATCAAGACCATCGCGGAGGCCGAAAAGGGAACCACCGTCTTTTCCGATGACATTTATGACGGCTCGGATGGCGGCCAGCACGTGTTCCACACCTCGACGGTCATTGGGTCCGCTCGAACCACTGCCCCCGACGAGAGCGAGAAGCCCATCGGCAACATGCGGCGCTGGCCGGTCACCGTCTCCTATTTTGGTGCCGAAGCCGGCGGCGACCAGCCACCGGACTACTCGATCTCTTTTGATTTGTGGGAGAACGGCATCTCCTCGAGGATGCGTTTGGACTACGGCGACTTCGTTCTCGATGGCAAGATCGTTCACCTCGAGCTGCTGCCGGAGACGCCTTGCAATGGGCCGTCGGCATCCGCCGTCGAGCCCTCTGCCGTGGCACCGCCCGCCGACGACAAATCGGCTACCAGCGGAAAACCCGCAAACGGCAGTCAGCCGGCGGCGGAAGCTCTCCCGAACACCGAGGATAGCGCAGGCACTGCCGAGCAGAAAAAGGACGACACGCCAGCAACAGGCGAAGCACCGGCCACCCAGGTCCAGCCCGAGGTGAAGCCCGCCAACTGACGCTTCACACGGTTGCTCGTCTCGCCTGTCGGATAAACAGACCGAGGGCCAGCAGCATCAGAGACGCGGCAATGAAAAAGGAAATATCGGGGCTGCGAACAGGCGCAGCCTCCGACAGAAAGTAGCCGAAGGCCTGAGTATAGAACAGTGCGCCAACCAGCATGGCGAGGTTCATCAGTGCCGAGATACCTCCCTGTAGCGCACCCTGCGTATCTTCCGGCACTGCCTTCGACATCAAGGCCGACAGCATCGGATGCGCAAACCCCTCCACGGCATTGACGATCAGCATCACCACGACCACGGCGGTTGTCGGCGAAAGAGCAAAGCCAACGCAAGTTGTCGCCGCGCCGGCGAGGCCGACCGCCGCCATTCGCCGCTCGCCCCAGCGGGCCACCGCCGGCCCGGTGCCAAATCCTTGTAACAGCGCAACTGTTATTCCGGAGGCAGCAAGCGTCAGCCCGACGGTCATGCTGGACCAGCCGTATTTGGCCATCCCCCAGAAAGGCCATATCGCCGCATAGACCGAAGTGCCGAAGAAAAATACCGTCAACACCAAAGCGTAGGGAAGCACGCCGGTGTAGCGGCCGAAGACCGCCAGGATGCCGAGAGGATTGGCCTCGTGCCAACGGAAAGACCGGCGGCTTTCGCAAGCAAGCGTCTCCGGCAACGCGAAAAGACCGAATAGGAAGTTTACCCCCGCAAGCACCGCCGCGCTCCAGAAGGGAACCCGGGTGCCAAACTCCCCAAGCATCCCACCAATCGCCGGCCCCAGCACAAACCCGAGGCCGAAGGCGGCAGTCATGCGACCGAAGGAACGGGCCCGATTCTCCGGCGAGCTGACATCGGCGAGGCAGGCATTGGCGATGACGTAGGACGAACCGCAGACACCGGCAATCAACCGCCCGACGAACAGCCACAGCACCGTCGGCGCCATTGCCTGCACGACATAGTCGACCGAGAGGCCAGCAATGGCCAAAAGCAACAGCGGCCGCCGACCGAACCGGTCGGACAGCGCACCGGCGAGCGGGGCGAATACGAACTGTGCCAAGCTGAACGCAGCAAACAACCAGCCGCCGATACGGGCGGCGCCATCAAGCCCAGTGTGGCCGACCTCCTCGATGAGTCGCGGAAGGACCGGGATAATAAGGCCGAAGCCAACGACATCGAGGAATACGGCGACCAGTGCGAAAAGGGTCGCTCGACGCGCTTCGGCAGCGGAGATAAGGGCAGAACGATCGGCGGCAGCCATCGGCGCGTCCTCTGAAATTGAACGGCGGACTATAGGGTGCCGGACGTCAGAAATTGTCGGCAGTGGCGGCGGGCCTGCTGATTCCCCTTCCGCGGAGTCAAAAAGCAAAAAGGCACCCAATCGGGTGCCTTTGCGTGGAGTCTCGTCCAGGCCGGGCGCTCTGAAGCGCATCCGGCCAAGGCCGACTCACTTGATCTTGGATTCCTTGAACTCGACGTGCTTGCGCGCGACCGGATCGTACTTGGTCTTGGTCATCTTCTCGGTCATCGTGCGCGAGTTCTTCTTGGTGACGTAGAAGTACCCGGTGTCGGCGGTCGAGACGAGCCGGATCTTAATGGTCGTTGCCTTGGCCATGGCATCCGATTCCTTGTGCTTGTTGACAGTAACAGCCAAAGCGGCTGGACGCCCCACGCGGGAAGCGCCGTTCGTTCGGCGGGCACCCTAGTCGAAAGCTCCCGAAAGTCAAGACGAGCTTGATGGACCATCCGCATTTGGATCCGGCACCTGGCGGATGCGACGGAAGGAGAAAAAGGCGTAGCCGGCTAGGATCAACACCGTCACGACGACCAAGCCCTGTGGCCCCAGCGCGTCCATGCCGGCCCCGGTCGCGGCCGGCCCCACCAGCATGCCGACCGAATACATGAAAATGAAAGCCGCGTTGGCCGAAGCAAGGTCTCCACCGGAAAGTCGCGCGCCGAGATGGGTCAACCCCACCGCGTAAAGACCGGCCACCAGCCCACCCCAAAGCCCTATGGCAGGCATCAGCAGAAACTGATGAGACGACACGGCGGCGACAAGCCCGGCCGATGCGATGCCACCCAAGGCCACGTAAAGGAGCAGGCGCCGCCGATCCATGCGATCGGACAGCATGCCGAGCGGCAGTTGCGCCACGATATTGCCAAGGGCCACCGCCATCACGAGGAGTGCGGCCACCCGCTCGCTATAGCCGAGGCGGAGGCCGTAGACAGGCGAGAAGCTCATCACCGACGATTCGACGGCGCCCACCGTGAAAGCAGCAAAGGTGGCAAGCGGCACCACCGTCAGGAAGTGCAGGAAGTTGCCGCCCTTGCCCTCGTCGGCTGGCGGATCGGCCCTGAAACCGGCGATGATCGGCAGGATAGAGACGGCCATCAGTCCGGTGCCGATGGCAAACGGCAGCCAACCCTCCGAACCGACAAGGCTGAGGATCGCCGGCCCCACCGCGAAACCGATGGAGAGGATGGTGGCGTAAACGCCCATCACAAACCCGCGTTTCGCAGCCGGCGCCAACGAATTGATCCAGAACTCGGAAACGATGAAGGCCGTGTTGAGGCAGAGCGAGAAGACAAAGCGCAGCACGAACCACACGGTGATCGAGTCGAAGAAATAGAACAGCGGAAAGGTGATCGTGCCCAGAACCACTGCCACCAACAGCACCCAGGCAGCACCGAATCGACGTGTCAGCTTCGGCACGAAAGGCGTGCTGAGAAGCGCTGCGACACCCGCCGCCGTGGTCACCAGACCGATCACCGAACTCGAATGGCCGCGCTGCTCGAGAATGACCGCCAGAAGCGGCATACCAAGCGATAACGACGTACCGACCGCCGAGATCGCTCCGATCGCGGCGGCAAGCCCGGCAAGGCGGCGCCGGTCGAAACGATCCTGAGCAGGTAAAGTCATTGGCGGAATTCCAGGAAAAGGGATTAGCCTTCTACCGGACGCCAGCCGTAAATCCAATCCATGTTGTCGGCCAACCGTTCGGCGCCGAGAAGACGCATGCCGAGATTGCGCGCCTTCGCCGGCGCACCACCGAGATGGTAGATGAAGCCATTGCGCCGCGCGGTCGCCGCCACCTTATCGGTTCGCGCCTTGCGGCCGTCGGCAAACGCACGAAGCCGCTGTTCGATGTCGGCGCCAAGATCGGCCGCCAGCACGCCGGCCAGCACACGCGCATCCTCGATCGCCATCGCCGCGCCCTGCGCCACGAAGGGCGGCATGCCATGCACGGCATCGCCGATCAGCACCGTCCGACCCTTGGTCCAAGGCGTGTTGCGCGGAGCTTCGCAGAGCGCCCATTTGCGCCAGCTGTCCGGCATGGCGATCAGCTTTCGCACCGCCTCCGGCCAGTCTTTGAAAGCGGCCTGTATCTGCGCCGGATCCCCAGGCACGTCCCAACCGTCTTCGTTCCAGACGTCATCGATGGCCGCGACAAGATTGATCTCTCGCCCCGCGTCGATGGCATAGTGGACAAGATGAGCGCGTCTGCCCAACCAGAGCCCCGTCTCATTGTGCCGGAAGGAGTGGGCGAAAAACCCCTCGGCCTCGAACGTGGCACGCCAAGCGGTCCGCCCGGTATAAACCGCAGGACTGCCGCCGATTACCGTCTCGCGCACCATGGAACGGACGCCGTCGGCCCCCACCAGCACAGAACCGAAAAACTGGACCGGTTCGCCGGCATCAAGACCTTCGACCACAACGCCCGCGTCGGTCTCCTCAATCGACGTGACCTCGACGCCGAGATGCAGGGTGACGCGCGGCTCCTGCTCGACAGCGGCGAGCAGCGTTCCCTGGAGATCGGCGCGATGGATGACGATATAGGGCGCTCCGTAGCGCTCCACCATCGCCTCGCCAAGCACCATGCTGAGAATGAGGCGACCACTCGCCCCGTCGCGGATGGTCACCGCCTCCGGTCGTACGCCTGTGGCATCGAGCGCCGAACCAAGGCCAAGATGAAAGAGGATCGAGGAAGCATTCGGCGACAGCTGCAGACCGGCGCCAACCTCTCTCAGTTCGGGCGCCCTGTCGATCACCGTGACTCGCACGCCGGCCCGCGCAAGACACAATGATAGCGTGAGGCCAGCAATTCCGGCCCCAATCACCACCACCGGTAAGTGATCCGGCATAACCCCATCCTTGGCGTGGCTCAGGCCGCTCTGGGCTGCCACGCGGCGTCTTTGGGTTCCGATTCGGTCGCCTTGAGCGACGGATCGTAGCGATAGACGGTCGAGCAATAGGAACAGACAACCTCGGCATCATCTCCCATTTCCAGGAAGATATGCGGATGGTCGAAGGGCGGCTTTGCGCCGATGCACATGAATTCCTTCGCGCCAATCCGGATGGTCGTCACACCGGCGTCGTTGGCGAAATGAGGAATGAAAGCGTCGGCCATGCACGATACCCTTGTTGAAATCCGTGGCTTCACGAAGCATACCGGCAATATGACAGCAAGAACAGTCCCCTTGCGGCAAAAGGGACGTGACTTTGCAGGGCAGCGCCAATGGCGCGATGGGAGGCCGTTATATGCCGAGCTTTTCGACTGCCGACGGCGACTTTGCCTATCTCGATGAGGGCAACGGTCCACCGATAGTGCTCGTCCACGGCTTCGCATCCAGCGCCCGCGTCAATTGGCTGGACACCGGCTGGATCGATTGGCTGGTCCGAGCCGGCTACCGGACGATCGCCCTCGACAACCGAGGGCACGGTAACTCGGTCAAACTCCTCGACGCCGAGGATTATCGGCTCGAGAAGATGTCGGGCGACGTCGAGGCGCTGATCGATCATCTCAGCCTCGGCCGCGTCCGAGCCATCGGCTATTCCATGGGGTCCCGCATCCTGCTCGACTTTGCTTCCCGCCATTCCGATCGCCTGGAAAAGCTGGTACTCGGCGGCATCGGCGGCGCCATGGCGAAAGCCGGACTCGATCGCGAACCCATCGCCGCCGCCCTCCTCGCCCCTTCCCTGGAAGACATCGACGACCCGGTCGGCCGCGGCTATCGTCTGTTCGCCGACCAGACCCGTTCCGACCGACAGGCGCTCGCCGCCTGCATTCGCGGCTATGGCCATCCCATCGACCCGGCGGAGACCGCGCGCATCGCTGTTCCGACGCTAGTCGCCGTCGGCACGAAGGACGCGGTTGCCGGTTCGGCGGTTGAACTCGCCACGATGATTCCCGATGCGAACGTGCTCGACATCCCCAATCGCGATCACATGCGAGCCACCGGCGACAAGCTGTTTAAGGAAGGCGTCACGGCCTTTCTTGCTCGATAAAAAAGCGGCGCGACCATTGCGATCGCGCCGCTCTCAATTGTCTCAATGGACGCCAGTGGTCACACTGCCTTGGCGCTCTGCTTCGGGCTACGCTTGCGCGGCTTCGGCGGCACCGGTGCATCGGCCACCTTGGCGTCGACTTCCTCCACCTTGCGCTTCAGCGCCGGGTCGGGCAGGCAGTCGAGTTTGAGACCGATCTCGCCGGCTTCGTTGGTCTCGACCGACACCTTGACGGTGCCACCCTTCTTCAACACGCCGAACAGCACAGCGTCGGCAAGAGGCCGCTTGATGTGCTCCTGGATGACGCGGCCGAGCGGACGGGCCCCCATGCGCTCGTCGTAGCCCTTGGTGGCCAGCCAGTCGATCGCCGCCTCATCGAGCTCGAAGGTGACGTTGCGGTCGGCAAGCTGGGCCTCGAGCTGCATGACGAACTTCTGCACCACCGAGCGCACCACTTCCGGCGGCAGAGCGCCGAACGGGATGATGGCGTCCAGACGGTTGCGGAACTCCGGCGTGAACATGCGGTTGATCGCCTCGGTGTCGTCACCTTCGCGCCGGGTGCGGTTGAAGCCGATCGGCTCGCGGGACATGTCGGCGGCGCCGGCGTTGGTCGTCATGATCAGGATGACGTTGCGGAAATCGACCTGCTTGCCGTTGTGGTCTGTCAGCTTGCCGTGGTCCATCACCTGCAGCAGGATGTTGAACAGATCCTGATGCGCCTTCTCGATCTCGTCGAGCAGCAGCACGCAATGCGGATGCTGGTCGACGCCATCGGTCAGAAGGCCACCCTGGTCGAAGCCGACATAGCCTGGAGGCGCGCCGATCAGCCGGCTGACGGTATGCCGCTCCATATACTCCGACATGTCGAAGCGCAGGATGGGCACGCCGAGGATCGAGGCGAGCTGACGGGCCACTTCGGTCTTGCCGACACCGGTCGGGCCGGAGAACAGGTAGTTGCCGATCGGCTTTTCCGGCTCCCGGAGGCCGGCACGCGCCAACTTGATCGCCGAGGCCAGAGCGGCGATCGCCTTGTCCTGACCGTAGACGACGCGCTTGAGGTTGGTCTCCAGGCTTTCCAGCACCTCGGCATCGTCCTTGGACACCGACTTGGGCGGGATGCGGGCCATGGTGGCAATGGTCGCCTCGATCTCCTTGATGCCAATCACCTTCTTGCGCTTGCCCTCGGGCAATAGCATCTGGCTGGCACCGCTCTCGTCGATGACATCGATCGCCTTGTCCGGCAGCTTGCGGTCGTTGATGTAGCGGGCGCTGAGCTCCACGGCCGCCTTGATGGCGTCCTGGGTATAGCGGACCTTGTGGAACTCCTCGAAATAGGGCTTGAGACCCTTCAGAATTTCGATGGCATCCGTGACAGTCGGCTCGTTGACATCGATCTTCTGGAAACGGCGCACCAGCGCCCGGTCCTTTTCGAAGAACTGGCGATATTCCTTATAGGTGGTGGAGCCGATGCAACGGACGGTGCCGCTGGACAGCGCCGGCTTCAGCAGGTTCGAGGCGTCCATCGCACCGCCCGAGGTCGCACCGGCACCGATCACCGTGTGGATCTCGTCGATGAACATGATGGCGCCGGGATAATTCTCGATCTCCTTGACGACCTGCTTCAGCCGCTCCTCGAAGTCGCCGCGATAGCGCGTACCGGCCAGAAGCGCGCCCATGTCGAGCGCGAAAATGGTCGAATCCTTCAAGACACCCGGCACATCGCCGTCGACGATGCGGCGAGCAAGGCCTTCGGCTATCGCCGTCTTGCCCACACCGGGATCGCCGACATAGAGCGGATTGTTCTTCGAGCGGCGGCAGAGCACCTGAATAGTGCGCGCGATCTCGTCGGCCCGGCCGATCAGGGGATCAATCTTGCCCTTCAAAGCCTTCTCGTTGAGGTTGACGCAATAGGCGTCGAGCGCGTCGGCCTTCTTCTTTTCGGGCGCGGGCCCACCGCTGGGCGGCGTCTCCTGCGACGGCGTTTCTTCATCGACGCCACGCGTTGCCCGGCTCTCGCTCATGCCTGCGCGCTTCGCGATACCGTGGCTGATGTAGTTGACCGCGTCATAACGCGTCATGTCCTGCTCTTGCAGGAAATAGGCGGCGTGACTTTCGCGCTCGGCAAAGATGGCCACCAGCACGTTGGCGCCGGTCACCTCATCGCGCCCAGACGATTGAACGTGGATCACCGCGCGCTGAATGACACGCTGGAAACCGGCGGTGGGCTTTGCTTCCTCGCCGAGTTCGGTCACCAGATTGTCGAGCTCTGTATCGATATATTCGACGAGGTTGCGCTTCAGAACGTCGAGATCGACGGAGCAGGCGCGCATGACGGCCGCCGCGTCGGGATCTTCGACCAGCGACAGCAGAAGATGCTCGAGCGTCGCATATTCCTGGCGGCGCTCATTGGCGAAAGCGAGGGCCTGATGAAGGGCCTTTTCGAGACTGCGCGAGAAAGATGGCACGATGGACCCTCACTTTTTTCCATGACGCACTGAAGCGGATGCTGGTGGCGACGCGCGAAGTCCATCACCTGTGTCACCTTGGTCTCGGCGACTTCATAGGAATAGACACCACACTCCCCCACCCCATGATGGTGGACGTGCAACATGATCTGGGTTGCCTCTTCACGCCCCTTGTTGAAGAAACGCTCCAGAATGTGCACCACGAATTCCATCGGCGTGTAATCGTCGTTCAGGATCAGAACACGATACATGCTCGGTCGTTTGGTCTTGGTCAGGACCTTGGAGTCGACTCCAGTTCCCGAATTCGACCCGTTCCCACTCTCCCCATCCTCGTCGTCGGCCGATAAGACCGAACGGCGCGTCTTGTCTTCCATCTTCGCGTCGGTCCACCGGCTGGTCACAGGACGACTGTCCGGCAAACCGTAGGATAGATCCGCCGGTGCCATTCTCGCCACGCCAGCCTGAACCGCCTCGACCACCTTTTCCCTCCGATTGCTTGCCCCGATCTTGCGGGTCATGGGGACATATTGAATCAGGGACAACTGGCGCGCAATTCCAATCTGGAGTCCAGGCCGACACTCCACGCACTTGTGAGAAGACGATCGCCTGTCTGTCTGTATTTGGTAAGGAGTTTCGCTTAGGTCAAGCCGCGATGCAATATGATGAAGTGTTGGGAGCCCCCAGCTTTTCGCATGACAGGCGCCAGCCTCGCCACTCTCCCTAAAAATACGGAGTCCTTTTTCGGGACGGTGCAAATCCGGAAAAGTCGATTCAAACTTTACGCTTCCGTAACCGCGTTGCCGCTAATTTTGCAACCGTTGCCCGTTGGGCTCAGGGGGATGGAGAACAGGTCCGGAATGGGCTTCGTATCCGGCCGAATGGCACGGACGAGACCCTGGAGTTGGCGTTGTGAGGGCGGTCCATTGTTGAGTTTGCGTAATCTGGTTTCCAAGGTCCTACACCGAGTGGCGGCTCCCGCCGTCATCGCCGTCATCGCGGCGGGCGTATCCACAGCCGCGATCGCGGCCAAGGAGTTTCCCAGTCAGGTCGTTCCTTCGAAATATTCGGCGATTGTCGTCGATACAGCGACCGGTAAGGTCCTGTACGAGGTCAGTCCCGACACTCACCGCTACCCTGCCTCGCTCACCAAGATGATGACGCTCTACGTCATGTTCGAAGAGCTCGAGAGGGGGCGTTTCAAGCTCTCGACACCGCTCCGCGTCTCCGCCCTCGCACAACGGCAGACGCCGACCAAGCTCGGGTTGCGCGCCGGCGAGACGATTTCCGTCGAAGACGCTATCAAGGGTCTGATCACCCGCTCGGCAAATGATGCCGCCGCCGTCATCGCCGAAAATGTCGCCGGTTCGGTCCCGGCTTTCGCCGATCGCATGACGCGGACCGCCCGCGCCATCGGCATGACCAACACCCGTTTTCGCAACGCCAACGGTCTACCCGATCCCGGGCAGTTCACGTCAGCGCGGGACATGATGAAGCTTGGGGTGGCACTGCAGGTCCGCTTCCCGCAATATTACCCGCTGTTCTCGATCCAGTCCTACAATTTCCGCGGACGGACAATCGGCACTCACAACAACCTGCTTGGCCGCGTCAACGGCGTCGACGGCATCAAGACCGGTTATGTCAACGCCTCCGGCTTCAACCTCGTCACCTCCGTCAAGCGCGACGGCCGCAAGATCGTCGCCGTCGTCATGGGCGGCAAGACCGCCGCCCAGCGCGACGCCCATATGGTGCAGTTGATCAATGCTTACCTGCCCAAGGCCTCTCGCGCTCGCGGCTATGACGATCAACTCGTGGCCGACGCGATGAACGCACCGAAGGTCGCGGCCGCCAGCGCGGCGGCGCCAGCCGAGCCGGCCCGCCTCATCGCAGCGTCGACGCTGCCGCCGCATCCCGCGCCGATGCCGCGCCCCATGACGGCCGACGCGGATAACGTCGATCCCGACCCTGCCCTCGTGACCGCCTCGGTCGCTCCGGCAGCGCCCATGCCGCCGACCGCTCCGGCCGCTGCCGAACCCGAAGAGGTTGCCGAAGCTCCTGCGCCGGTATCTGCCTCAATCGCCCCCTCCCCCGAGCCGGTCAGCCTAGCGACGGCCACTCTGCCGGCCAGCCTCGCCAACGCTCACCTGCCTTCCTCCGCCGCGGAAGCCTTCGCCGATATCGGTCCGGCTCCCCAGAACGATCCGTTGGCAGACCTCGTTAGCCGCGCCGATGTCCACGCGCGCCGCGCGGCTGCGAAGTCGGTCCAGGTGGCGTCGGCCGCCCCGGCCAACGTCATGAGCGACGCCGTTCAGGCACCGCGTGAGACACCGGCCTCGGTCGCCGCTCGCCAGAGCGGTTGGTACATTCAGATTGGCGCGGTTGGTTCGAAGGCCGCTGCCATGGATCTTCTGGACAAGGCGAAATCAGCCGCTCCCCAGCTCGCCGCCGCCAGCCCCTACGCCGAAACGGCCGGCAAGGGTGTGGTGCGGGCGCGCTTTGGTGGTTTTGAGAATGAGAAGGCCGCAAATCGGGCCTGCCAGGCCCTGAAGAAAAACGACTTCGCCTGTTTCACAATCAGGCTCTGACCGCCTCTCCGGCGGTTGGAGCACCCCGCGCCCGATCCGTAAGGCAAGTGTTCGCCTTTCACCCGGCGCGGCCATCACAGTTAGTCAACGGCACCCACTGTTCTGCGTAACGGGAGCTAGACATGTTTGGACATAAGCCGGTCCTTGGCCTGGTTGATACGTACCGCCAGGAAAGTGGAACCGCCCTGGTCGGGATGCACCCGCTTCATCAGTCGACGGTGGGCGGCCCTGATGTCGGCCTCTCCGGCGCCCTTTTGAAGCCCAAGGATCTCGTACGCCTCCTCCTCGCTCATGGAGCCCGCATTCGCCGTTCGACGGCTCCGCGATGCGGTCTCACCCTGCACGTTCTCACGCCATCCGGGCATTCGGCGGTCGAGATAAATCTCTAAGGTGGCGCGGCTGCGACCGTCGCGCGCCGTCTCGGCATGGAGGGCGGATAGCTCCGCGCTCCCGAGGCGATTGAGATCGCGCCCTCGGAAGGCGCCGGAAACGACCCGCCCGCCGATCGCGTCGCCATCGACAACCACCTCAAACATAGGTGAACGCAACACCGACTGCCCGCGCCGAGCCCCACGCGACGTCCGCAGCAAGCCCGACCGGTGTAGCCCGACCAACAGAGCGACGCCGACAGCGGCGAACGCGACACGACCGGTAATGGCAAGCGCCGCCACCGCTCCGAGCCCGGCCAGCAGGCCATAGTTGCGGGCAATGGCGTCGATGTCGCCCCTGAGACTGGCGCCGCGCCAGCGGATGAGCCAGGCACCCAGGGCAAGCAGCAGAACCAGTATGAAAGCCATACTCATGGAAAGGCGTATCCGACGTTCGGGTTGTTGGTGGCTTCATTTCGAACTTTGCCGGCTGGAATGCAATGGCAATGGACATAGGCGACTTTCTTGGAGCAGGACGCTAGGTACCGCTTGAAGCGCCACGCCTTTGCCGCCATTTTGCCTTTTAGTGGAGTCGGCGGCCGGGCGTTCGGACGCCGTGATGTTTGTGCGCTGCCCCAAACCGACGACGGGATTCTTCACCCATGATGCTACGCCAGCCGACTTTTCGACGCTTCGCCATGGGACCCCTTCTCGGAGCGGCGCTGGCCACCCTCGCCATTGCCGGTTCGCTGCCGGCCGGAGCACGGGGACTGGCAACGGCTCAACCGGACACGGGGCTGCCTGTCGCTTCCTCGCTTGAAGGCAACTACCTTGCCGGCCGCTTTGCCGGCAGTATTTCCGACTATCGCGCTTCCGCCGACTATTTTGCTTCGGCATTGCTCGATGCGCCCGACGACAAATTCCTTCTCGAACGCGCCCTGTCGCTCTACATCGCCGCCGGCGAGCTGACCGAGGTTCGCGCTTTCGCCGAACGGCTGAGCGCCGTCGATGCTGACAGCCCAATCGCCGCTTTGACCATCGGCATCGATGATTTTCAGTCCGGCCGGTGGACCGAGGCGGTCGCTTCCTTCCAGCACGCGCGGTCCGGACCGCTCCTGACGCTGGTCGCCGAGATCCTGTCGGCATGGGCCGAACAGGGCGCGGGTAAAACCGATGAAGCGCTCGCCCGCCTCGCCAAGCTCGACGGCGAGAAATGGTATCTCTTTTTCCGCCACTATCATGCCGGCCTCATCGCCTCGGTTGCCGGGCGTGGCGACCTGGCCGCCGAGGAATTGAAGGCGGCGCTCGCCCTTGACGACGGCCCGGTGTCGGTCATTGACGCGGCAACACGCACCTTTGCCCGTAACGGCGACTTTGTCACCGCCAAGGCCACGATCGACAAGGCACTGGCCTCGGCGCCCGGCCATCCACTGCTCAAGGAAGTCGCCGCCCTCGTCAACGCCAAGAGCCGCCCGGCGCCCCGCGTCCGCACAGTCAATGAGGGGGCGGCCGAGATTCTCTCCGGCCTCGGTTCGGCGGTGGTGCGCGAGGATACCAACGACTTCGGCATCGTCTTCCTGCAATTGGCGCTAGCACTCGACCCGGCAGACGACATGACCCGCATCACGCTGGCTGAGAATTTCGAGCGACTGGAACGGGCTGACGACGCGATTGCCATTCTCGACAAGGTTCCGACCCGCTCGCCGCTCCGGCGCAACGCCGATATCATGATCGCCTTCGACTACAACGCGCTCGACAAGGTGGATGAAGCGCGAGCCACCCTGAAGCGCGTTATCCGCAAGAACTCGAAGGACAAGGAAGCGCTGAACGGTCTCGGGAATATTCTGAGAACCCGCAAGATGTTCGCCGAAGCCGCGGACGTCTATACGCGGACCATCAAGGCCATCGGCGATCAGCCGCAGACCGAGGATTGGCAGGTATTCTACAACCGCGGCATCGCCTACGAGCGGACCAACCGCTGGCCGGAGGCGGAAGCCGACTTCAAGAAAGCGCTGGAACTCAAGCCGGATCAGCCTCTGGTGCTCAACTACCTCGGCTATTCCTGGATCGACAAAGGCTTGAACCTCAAGGACGGAATGGCGCTCATCGAGAAGGCGGTCAGCCTATCCCCGACCGATGGCTTCATCGTCGACAGCCTCGGCTGGGCGCACTACAAGCTCGGTGAATATGATCAGGCGGCCAACGAGCTTGAGCGGGCGGTGAACTTGATGCCATCCGACCCGACGATCAACGATCACCTCGGCGACGCCTACTGGCAGGTTGGCCGTCGTCTCGAGGCGCGCTTCCAGTGGAACCACGCCAAGGCCAGCAAGCCCGAGCCGGAAGATCTGCTCAAAATCGAGGCCAAGATCGAACACGGCCTGGTACAAGACAACACCAACAAGGCCGCGGCCGAAGCGACCGACGCCAAGCCGACCCAGGCGACACCCTGACCTGGCAGGACTCGACGAACATGGCCGTCGTCGAACAGGCTCGTGCCAAGATCAACCTAGCGCTTCATGTCATCGGGCGACGGCCCGATGGCTACCACGACCTTGATATGCTTGTGACTTTCGCCGACGTCGGCGACACGGTAACCTTGGCGCCGGGCGACGAGGACCGCTTCGACATTGGTGGGCCGATGGCGAGCGATCTCAGCGCCGGCGCCGACAATCTCGTCTTGCGGGCTCTGCGCGGTTTCCGCGAATTGAGCGGATGCAAGGACCCGATCGCGGTGCATCTCGACAAACGCCTGCCGATCGCCTCCGGCATCGGCGGCGGCTCGGCCGACGCAGCGGCTGCCTTGCGCGGCCTCTGCCGGCTCTACAGCCTCTCAACCGACGACCCCGCCGTCACCGCCCTAGCCCTGTCGCTGGGCGCCGATGTGCCCATGTGTCTCGACGGCCGGCCCGCTCACGTCGCAGGCGTCGGCGAACGCATCACGCCGACGGCCGGGCGGCTCGCCTTTGGCTTGCTGCTGGTCAATCCGCGCGTCGGCGTGTCGACGCTCGCCACTTTTCGCGCACTCGAACGACGCGATAATCCACCACTTCCCGCCCTGCCCGCTTTCGCCACGCTGGCCGACCTTGCAACCTTCCTCGCCAGGGAGACACGCAACGACCTTGAGCCACCGGCCAAGGCCATTGCGCCGGTTATCGGCGACGTGCTCGCCGCCGTTGGCGGTCTGCCGGGCGTTCAACTTGCTCGCATGTCAGGGTCAGGAGCCACCTGTTTCGGTCTGTTCGATGACCGGGCAACGGCCGAGGCCGCTGGTGAGCAACTTGCCGCCGAGCGTGCCAACTGGTGGGTGGCACCGATCCAAGCAGAGTTCTGACCAAACGCGCGTTGTTCTTGAGCAAATTCAGCAAAAATGGGAACCAGTTTTCCGTCCGAATTTTATGGAAAAACAAGTAGATAGAGCTTTTCGTTGAACCTGTTTTCGCCAGAAATCTTCTAGAGATCGACAGCCACGTCTTCGGCAGCGATCACCTTGTGAATGCGCTCCTCATCCACCTCTTCCTCGCCGAAGGGTGCCACCGGCCAGTCCCAGGCGTCGAAGGGAGGCGGCGGGATGATCCCATGGAGAAGATCGCGGTTTTCGACGACGACGCCATCGCGCCGGCGCCGAACGTAGGAAACGTCGGTGACGATCACCGTCTTGCAGGGTAGCTGGGCCAACCCGTCGAGGTGGCCGGCAACCAGTTGCGCCACGGCGTTGTCGGGCATGACGCGTGCCTGTCCGTCCTTCGAATGCAATCGACTCACCGCGCCGACTGCGATCTGCGACAACACATTGGCTGAGATCACCAGATCGAGTTCGTCGATCTTGCGGAGAAAACCCAACGGGTCGAGGCGGACCCCAAGGTCATCTTGCCCGGTGGCGAGCTTGATGCGCGATTGCTCGACGAGGCGGTCATAGCCGGAGATGTCGCGGGTCATGAAGCTGACGTTGGGATAGCGGCGCAGAAACGTCTTCAGCCGCACCGTCGGCAGATGGACGATATCGACCAGCACCACCTTGTTGAACATGCTGGAGAGCCGATCGATAGGGACGTCCCGCAACAACCCCGAACCGAGCACCACCGCCGTGCGACGAACAGCGACTCCATCGATCACCCGATCGATCGCTGCCCGCGTCCGCGCCTCATGCTCGGCCCAAGCGGCGCGACAGCGGCCGGCGCGCGCCCAAAGACCGACGGCGTCCCGCACAGCGGAGGTACGACTCCTGGGCGAGGTCAGGCGGGTGGCGGCAAACAACAGGGCTTCGGCGAGCATGCGCGGAATCCGGCTAGAGCTTCATGCGGAAAAGCGAGATCCGATTTCCGCGTCAACGATTACGACAACGATCGAAAGCAGTACCCGTGTTCTTTTTCAAATTACGCTTCGCTACAAAAGATCACGCAATTTCGCCGCAGACCACGGGCACCGGCGTTCCGGTGGTGGTGGGGAAGGAAGACGGCAATCCTTTCAAGCGGCGAGCGGCAAGATAGGCGAAGGCCTGCGCCTCGACGAAGTCGGCGTCGAATCCGATATTGCCGGCCGGCACCACGTCCACGCCGGTTCGCTCGGCAATCATCCGCACCATCACCGGATTGCGGGCGCCGCCGCCCGAGACGATCACCGTGCGGATAGGCGCGCCGGCCAGCCGAAGGCCGGCTGCGATCCCCTCGGCCGTAAAGGCGGTGAGCGTCGCCACACGGTCGGCAAACGACAGGCTGGCGGCCGCATCGGCGCGGAAGGTATTCCTGTCGAGCGACTTGGGCGCCGGCGTCTCGAAATGCGGATGGTCCATCAACTGCCCCAGCACAGCCGCGTCGACATGTCCCTGCGCGGCGATGGCACCATCGACATCGAAGCGAGCGCCGGTGGCGTTGAACACTAGGTCGTCGATCAGCGCGTTGCCGGGACCGGTATCGAAGGCGGTAAGCTCCCCGTCCTCGCCAATCAGCGTGACGTTGGCGACACCACCGATGTTGAGGAAAGCGACGGGCGGCGTGAGCCCGGCCTTGCGGGCCAGCGCTCGATGGTAGACCGGCACCAGCGGCGCGCCCTGCCCGCCTTCGCGAATATCGGCGGAGCGGAAGTCATAGACCACCGGCAGATTGAAGCGCTCGGCCAGCATGCCGGCGTCGCCGATCTGGGCGGTAAAGCCGCGATCGGGCGCATGGTGCACAGTCTGACCATGGAAGCCGATTACCTCGGGCCGAATGCCTTTTTTCTCGGCGGCGATCAGCAGCACCGCGACGGCGTGGGCATGAGCGTCGGTAACGACGGATTCCGCTTCGGCGAGCCGGCCGAAGCGTTCTTTGCGGGCGGTCATGCCACGCGCATCCTTCAGAGCGGCTCTCAGAACCGCCCGTTCCTCGTCGCCATAGGCCTGAAACAGCGTCGGCCCAAACTCGGCAATTCCTTCGCCGTCAGTGCGGATCAGCGCCGCGTCGACGCCGTCCATCGACGTGCCGCTCATCAGACCGAGTGCCCACATGGCCGAATCGCCAGACATTTTTGACCTCATACCCCGTGAAATCCCGCTTCGATCCTGATAGGAAGCCCAGCGGACTGATACGTCAATTCGGGTCCGCGAACAAACCAAAGGTAAAGAAAGATGAGCGGCTTCAAGTCGGATTTCCTGCGCACGCTCGACGAGCGCGGCTTCATCCACCAGATCTCGGACCCCGAGGGTCTCGACGCGGCGTGCATGAAGGGTCCGATCACCGCCTATGTGGGCTACGACGCCACTGCCACATCGATCCACATCGGCAACCTCATCACCGTCACCATGCTCCATTGGCTGCAGGAAACCGGTCACCGGCCTATCAGCCTGATGGGCGGCGGCACATCGATGGTCGGCGACCCCTCCTTCCGCGACGATCAGCGCAAGCTGCTGACGCCGGAGACCATCGCCGACAATATCGAGAGCATCAAAAAGGTCTACGCCCGCATCCTGCGCTACGGCGACGGTCCGACCGACGCCATCATGGCCAATAATGCCGACTGGCTGATGAAGCTCAACTACGTTGAGTTCCTGCGCGATGTCGGCCGATTCTTCTCGGTCAACCGCATGCTGTCCTTCGACAGCGTCAAGCTGCGCCTCGACCGCGAGCAGTCGCTGTCCTTCCTCGAATTCAACTACATGATCATGCAGGGCTATGACTTCGTCGAGCTCAACCGCCGCTATGGCACTGTCCTGCAGATGGGCGGCTCCGACCAGTGGGGTAACATCGTCAACGGCGTCGATCTAAGTCACCGCATGGGTGGCCCGCAGCTCTACGCGCTGACGACGCCGCTGCTCACCACCTCGTCGGGGCAGAAGATGGGCAAGACCGCCAACGGCGCCGTCTGGCTCAACAGCGACCTCTTCAGCCCCTATGATTTCTGGCAGTATTTCCGCAATACCGAGGACGCCGACGTCGTCCGATTCCTGAAGATCTTCACCCGCCTACCGCTCGGCGAAATTGCCAAGCTGGGCGCGCTCGGCGGCGCCGAGATCAACGAGGCCAAAAAGGTACTCGCCACCGAGGCGACCGCCGTCGTTCATGGTCGCGAAGCCGCGGACGCCGCGGCCGAAACGGCGCGCCTCACCTTCGAGGAAGGCGTCCACACCGACGACCTGCCGACCATTGAGGTGCCCAAGGCCGATCTTGAGGCCGGCGTCGGCGTTCTCGCTGCCTTCGTCCAGGCGGGACTTGCTGCCTCCAACGGCGATGCCCGCCGCTCCGCACAGGGCGGTGGCCTCAAGGTCAACGACCGCACGGTCACCGATCCCAAGGAAATGCTGACGCTCCAGAGCCTGACCGGCGATGGCGTCATCAAGCTATCGCTTGGCAAGAAGAAGCACGTGCTGCTGAAGCCTGTGTGAGCGGCCAGAAGCGATAGCCAAGTCTGCCCGAGCCGAAATACCCGGCCAATGGGAGACGGAACAGCAGCACCCTCGGCCCCCGCCGGGGGTGTTTCTCATTTGGGGGCTAAAGATTAGGGAGCTAAAGAGCCAGGCTCTCGCTTTGATGGGGCAACAGGGAGACGAGGATCTCCTTCGGAACAGCCTTTGAGAAATAGTAGCCCTGGATCAGGTCGCATCCCCAGGCGGCAAGGGAATCCAGTTGCTCCCGGGTCTCGACGCCCTCCGCCACCACCTTGAAAGACATGACTTTCGCCAGCTTGATGATCGTCGACGCCAGGCCGCATTGTTGGGCGTCGCGGGGAATGTCGGTGATGAAACTGCGGTCGATCTTGATGCAGTCCCACGGCATCTCCCGCAGGTAGGAAAAGGATGAATACCCCGTGCCGAAATCGTCGATCGCGATGCTGATGCCCATGTCTTTCAGGTCCTTGAGAAGGGGCGTGACCTCGTTCTCGCGCTCGATATAGGAGGACTCGGTGATTTCGATCTGAAGATGGCTGGCGGGGAACTTCGTCTCGGCCAACGTCTTGGTCAGGACGGATTTGAAGCTGCCGAACCTGACCTGGCTCGCCGAGATGTTGACGGAAACCGTGATGGGCGCATACCCGCTCTGAAGCCATTCCTGGGCATCCCGACAGGCTCTCTCAAGGACATATTCCCCGACCGCCTCGATAAGGCTTGTTCCCTCCGCCACCGGTATGAAATCGCTCGGCGGCACCACGCCCAGCTCGGGATCGGTCCAGCGCGCCAGGGCCTCGACGCCGCACAGCTTGTGACTCACCGCGTCGAACTGTGGTTGGTAGTGAACTTGAAGCACGTTGTTCGCCAACGCGTTTTTCAATTTCACGCCCAGCCTCATCTTCTTCTGGCTCTCAGCGGTCAACCTGTCTTCGTAGATGCCGACGGACCCGCGCCTGTTGCGCTTGGCCTCGTAGAGAGCCGAGTCCGCCTCCAAAAGGGCGTCATGACCACCCGCCTGAGGCTTGTAGCTGACGCCCAGCGTAGCGGAGGAGAACACTTCCAGGTTATCGTCGATCCGAACGGTCTGACCGAGCGTCTTCTGGATTTTTTCAAGAACGCTTTCGATGAAGACGCCATCGTCCGAACGGATCAAAAACGCGAATTCATCGCCGCCGATGCGGCACAATATGTCATCCGGCTTTAGGCACTCCCTCTGGATGGCATCCAGACGGCTGGCAACCACCTGAAGAACTCGATCGCCAGCGCCATGCCCGAAACTGTCGTTCACGTCCTTGAAGTGGTCGAGATCGACGATGACCAGCGCGAAGGCCTTATCGCGCAGACTGAACAGGCGCTGATCGAGAACGCGACGGTTGGCAAGACCGGTCAGTTGGTCACGCGAAGCAAGATATTCCAGCCTGTCCTGGGCACTCTTCTGCTCGGTGATATCGATCAACGAATAAACGTAGGTTTCGCCGCCCTCCGCATCCTCCCCGGCTGACGTGATCGAGAGAATGCCCGGCCGGCACTTGTCCGGTCCGAACGTGACTTCCCGGCGCCATGTTCCCTTGGGGTTGTGCGGCAGCGGAAGGGGCTGGCCATCGCCCCAGAACGCGTCTGTCAAACTGGCCGGATAGGGATGGGCGACACCGTCGCCAATGCCCAACATGCGCTGAAAGGCGCCATTGGCTTTCAGCATGGCGCCGGTATGCCCGACAATGGCGAGGCCTTCGGTCGAGTTCTTGAAAACGACATCACCACGCCGAACGTCCTGGTCCTTCCTGGCCATTTCCTTGATCAGCGCGGAACTGCTTGCGATCAGCAGGCGCCAGCGAACCGTATCAGCCTCCAGATACTCGACAAACGCCCGCCGCTTCCACAGCACGAACAAGGCAAGCGGCACACCAAACGCAACGGCGATCAGAACCTTTCCGGCAAGCCCGCCAAAGACGATCGCGGCAATTTGCGCGTTGATGCCGAAGGCGATGAAGGGAAATGCGATACCGTCCAGCACGAGAACGAGGACGAAGGAGAGAATGTAAATCGCCGCGGTAATGGGAAGCGTGGTCTTTTTCTTCTTCGTGAACTCGAAGATGTACAACAGAAGCAGGAGTTCGGCGACGATGAGAACGCCCCCGAGCGCGATCAACGACGTCGAGACCTCGAACAGCGCCGTGGGGACGCCATGCGGGTTGATGACCCCATTGGCCTGCAAGATAGATTCCGTCAGGAAGGAAACGATAATATTGAAGACATCGACCACAAAGACCAGCCGAACCAAGTGGCGCAGGATGAAGGCATTTCTTTCAATCCACACGAACATGACCGACGTCATCATGAAGGCGCCGTAACAAAGATTACCGCCGGAGACGACGATTCCATCGGCGACTGGTAGAGAGTATATATTCCCCATAAATCCGCCGATCAGCAGAACAAGGGAAATATAGACATAGAAATGAACCTGCCGCACCGGGCCCGAAAGCGTCGTGAAATAAAGCGGAAACAGCGAGAAGGCGGCAATTTGCAAAATCAACAAGGCGAACATGACGGCCGATCCATGGTTGGGTCATTCAGCAAGGTCGTGCAGCGCTTCACATCGTCCAAGCATTGATGCCCCGGCGGAGAGGAGCCACGCGCCCCCTCGAACCCGATGGCCATTTGCGTTCCCCCCGCAAACGGCCTCGCAGTCATAAAAATCAACCTAGCATCAAGTCGGCGCGCGCTCATCCGAACTATTGGCAATGCCAACTATCAGAAAGTCTATCGTCGCATTTGTCGCTTCCGGATCGGCGGACAGGTTGGACCATGGTTGGCGGCGAAGGTTCGCGCGGCATCCCCGGCAGAGAACGCCCCCGCGCGCCAACGACCGTCGTGTTGACGGCCGTCGCCGCCAGACCATGACGGGTGCGATTATTTCAGCTCGAACAAACGCCGGAAGATTCCCGGCGCGATGGCCGACAGCGGATTGACCGACAGTGATGGAGCATCGATCGGCCCGTTGAGACGATAGGAAACGCCGAGCAGACCGGAACGTCCCCCGCCGGCAAAGATCGTCTGCCCGAGCAGCGGAATGGCTGCCAACACGCTGTCGAGTTGGCTGGCTGGCAGATAGCTGCCGGCAAGGCGCAGGGCGTTCTTCGAAAAATCGACGTCGCCGGCCATAGTGAGACCGGCCGTCCCGGTTCGGATGAAGCCCTCGCCGATCGACAGCATGCCGTTTCCGAACTTTACGTCGAAGATCAGTCGGCCAATATCTGCCGTCGACAAGCCCTCGGTGGGGCCATCGCGAGAAGCCGTGGAAAGCTGCGCCAATGCCGGCTCCTCCACCACCTTCCAGCGGCTGCCATCAATGCTGGCCGACATGATGCCGTTGTCATCGATCGTACCGACGAGCGTGGCGCGGCCGCCATAAACGCGCCGATAGACACCAAGGAAGCGCAGAAGGCGTCCGACTTCACCGGCCTCGACTTTGAGATCCCGTCCCTGCGCGCCAGGTTGCAGCGTTGCCGACGCTGAGCCGCCGCCAGACGTCTGCACCGTCAGCGACAGATTGTCGATCTGTCCTCCCGATATGGCCGACGACAGATTGAGCCCATCGAGTTGCTCGCCGCCTTCGCCGGATACATTGGCAATGGTGGCGGAAAGATTGAGCGACAAGTCGCTAGGAATGCCGGTGCCCGTGGTCCGACGAAGAAGGCTGTCGACCAACGCACTCGCGTCGAGTCGGGAACCGGTGATGGCAACCTTGAGACCACCATCGCCCGCCGATGCCTTGAGCGCCAGACGATCGGTGGCCGAGAAATTGAACTTCGTGAGATTGGCGCCAGCAAAGCCGCCGCCGCCATCGAGGTTTATCTGGCCCTCGACCTCCGCCCCCCCGGCTTTCAGGGCGAGGTTGGTGATGGCCGTACCACTTGGCCGAGTCGCCATATCGAAAGTCAGCGTCCCCGGCTTGCCCGCCGATTTGCGGAATCCAACCAGCGGCAGATTGATCTCTGCCTTGGCTAGGTTGGCCGAGACGCGACGCGACTGTCCGTTGTCGGTCATTTCAACGGAAACGACCCCCTTGAGCATGTCGCCGAGATCGACGCCATAGGCCTTGGCGGCAGCGGCGTCGAGATCGAGCCTCACCACGGACTGCGCCTTTCCCTCGCCGGACAGGGGCTGGGTCAGGAAGACATCGGCCTGAGTGCCATCGATCAATGCCTTGCCGCTGATATGCGCCGCACCGTCACTGAGCTCGATCGCAAAATTGCCCCGCGTGATCGTCCGGCCATTGATGGGCACGCCGGGATCGAAATCCGTGAGATCGATCCGGCCATTCGTGACGATGTCGGTGTCGGCTATATCGTCGGCGAGCGGCAGGCGGATCGAGAGATCGGCCTTCAGGTCGCCGGCCACGTCGGCGGGATTGGGGGAAAAATCAGCCGGCCCAGCCAACTGCAGGCGATTCCACAGAGCGATTCCAGCCGCTGCCGGGCCGGATAGTCGGACCCCGACTTCGGCGTCCGGCACTTTGGCGTCGATGACCGGCACGACAAAGCTGGACGGCCCCACTTCCAGGCGCCGTCCGTCGCCCAAATCAACCCAGCCGCTGTCGACGGTGATCTCGAAGCGATTGCCGGACAGCTTGCCGTGCCCGATGGCGTCACGGATCAGCGGGGCGTCGTCGAACGGTGTGAAGACGCCTTCGGAGAAATCAAAGGCTATGGTTGCATCCGGAACGATGCTCCCGCCCGCCATCTGGTCGCCCCGCACGGAGATATCCACGGTAGCGTTGGAAACCAGACCCGAATGGATATTCTTGCCGATCCAGTCGCGAACCTCGGGGGCGACCGTCGTCGGCCAGAGCAGCTTCAGGGCAGCGGCCGGCAGGCGGGGAGATACACCCGACAAGACGGCGAAGGAGCTTCCGTCTTTGTGCGACGCTCGGACCGCCGCCGTGAAGCTGATACCAGCGCCCTCGACATGCATGTCGTCCATGATGAGCAGCGCAGCCTTCGAATCGTAGCTGCCGGCAATCCGCCCTTCGGTCGTGCGAATACCGCTCAGCACGTCCTGCCCCTCGAGTTCGACATCGAAGGTCCAGAGCGGGCGGGTCCGGCTGGATGGCACCACTTCGCCATGGGCAAGCAGATAGCCGTTGGTGAGCACGATCGGCGATGGATTTAAGGATATTGCCCGCTTCTCGGGATTCCAGCTGAAATCAAGGCGCACCTGCCCGGCAAGCGCGTCCAGCTCGCTATCGCCAAAACGCAGCGAAGGGCCGAGGATCAGCTGCCAGCCGCCGGCGGTGATTCCCTTTTGGCTATCCACGGTCACCGAGCCCGTCGCCCCAATAGAGCCCGACAGGTTGAGATCGTCGCGCCCGGCAGCGGAGGCGAAGTCGGCGAGGTCGAAGCCGCGCGTCTCGGCTTTGACGACAATCGGGACGCCCGGTGGTGGCAAATCGGCGTTGAGCCGCACCGAAACGGCACCATTTGCTCCCAGACCGATCGCTTGCGCCTCGATGACGCGACCATCCTTGACACCACCGGTCACGGAAATGTCGGACACGATGTCGCGCCGCGCCTTCCCCGGTCGCTCGATGCCGAAGCCGAAAGAGCGTACCTCGAAGAAACGCAAACCGTTTTCCTCGACCGCCTGGCGCACCCCCATGATCACGCGGTCGAGCGGTGGCAGCTTTGATTCCGGTCCGACATCGCTGATCAGAACATGGTCCAGCATCACACCGTCGATGGGAACAATGTTGGCGGTCGGCTTAGGCCAACGCGCGGCGATGCGGACCTCGTTGATCGACACCACGAGATCGTTCGGCCGCTCCAGACGGATGTCACGAATGACGAGTTGGGGATTGAGATCGTCGGCAATCTCGATGCCGACCAGGCCGATGGTGATGCGAGCGCCATCCGCGTCAGCCGCCATGATCGACTCGATCCGGCTGGCCAGGAATGGCAGGAACAGCGGCCCCTGCAATAGACGCCAGGCAAGAAAAGCAGTCGCCACGCTGAGAACGACGAGCAGAATCACCGCGAACCGGATGGCACGTTTCCACCAGCGCGTTCGGCCATGCGGCTTCTTTTCGTCGATGCCGGTACCCGCTATGTCGACGTCCTCCTTGATCAAAGTCTGGCCGACGCGGCGTCGGACCGGAATCATCGTTGGCAGTGGCGGCAAGCTTGCCTCTATCCCGGCAGCCAGCTACCAATCGAAAACTACGTAGCGATCACGCGCCGACACGAACGGAAAGATCCAACCATGGCCGATTCCTTCCTCTGCCGCCTCGAAAGCCGTAGCCTCGTTGAAGTCGTCGGTCCAGATGCCTCCGATTTTCTCGACCGCATGATTACACAGAATACCGATGCCGCCGACGGACGAACCGCCGCCTTCGGCGCGCTCTTGACCCCGCAGGGCAAGATCATCTCGGATTTTCTCGTTGTCCGGCAGGAAAGTGGCGGATTTCTGCTCGACGCGCCGGCCGCTGGCGCCTCCGAGCTCCGCAAGCGCCTGACAATGTTCAAGCTCCGAGCCAATGTGACGATTGAGGCCTCGTCGCTGGTCGTCTACGCCGGCACAGGTACGCCACCGGTCGCGACGGGCCTGATTGCGCAGGATCCTCGCCATCCCGACCTCGGCTGGCGCCTCTACGCTTTGGAAGGGGCCGTCGTCACCAACGCTGACGAAGCAACCTGGCAGGCGCATCGCGTTTCGCTGGGCATTCCGGAAGCCGGTACCGACCTGCCGCTGCTCGACGCCTTTCCGCACGATCTCGCCATGGACAGCCTGCATGGCGTCGACTTCGACAAGGGCTGCTACGTCGGCCAGGAAATCGTAAGTCGTATGCGCTATCGCGGCACCGCCCGCCGCCGACCGGTCGTGGTTTCGGCCGAAACCGACCTGCCGCCGGCCGGCACCGAGATCCTGATCGGTGGCCGGGTTGCCGGCCACCTTGGTTCGGCAAGCGGGTCACGCGGCATAGCCATCCTGAGGCTCGACCGTGTGCGAGACGCGGTGACGGCGGGCGAGCCCATCACGGTGGAAGGTGTGCCGGTTTCGGTTGCGCTTCCCGCCTGGGCCGACTACGGCTGGCCCGACATCGCAAAACAGGACCCATCCAAACCGGGCGACTGATATCCATGGCCGACAAAGCCGGCTCGCCGCCCCGTGCCTGGCAGCGCATGCTGTCGGGACGGCGGCTCGACCTCCTCGACCCCTCGCCGCTCGATGTCGAAATAACCGACATCGCCCACGGGCTTGCCCGCGTCGCCCGATGGAACGGCCAGACCATCGGCGACCATGCGTTTTCCGTGGCCCAGCACTGCCTGATCGTCGAGGACATCGCCGGGCTGCTCGAGCCGGAACTCACCGTTTGTCAGCGCCTTATCGTCTTGCTGCACGACGCCCCGGAATATGTGATCGGCGACATGATCTCGCCGTTCAAGGCCGTGATGGGTGGCGATTACAAGGTGGTCGAGAAGCGCCTTGCCGACGCCATCCACCGCCGCTTCGGGCTGGAGAAATACGATACGGAACGCCTCAAGAAGCTCGCCAAGAAGGCAGACTTGATGTCCGCCTATTTCGAGGCGGTGGAACTTGCCGGCTTCACCGCCGACGAGGCAAAGCGTATCTTCGGCGTTCCCCGTGGCATTGGCCGTCAGACCCCGGCCGGACCGCTGCTCGGCCTCGACCCGCTGCCGACCGTCTCCGCGGAGGAAGCCTTCATCAACCGATTCCAACAACTCGAAAGCCAGCGATGACCGCGACGACCATCCACGTCTGTTCCCTCACCAAGCTTGAAGAAACGGTGGCGCTCACCGGCGCCCGTCACGTCATTACGCTGATCAACGCCGGGACCCCAATGCGTCTGCCGGCGACGATCAGCCATCAGAACCATCTCTTCCTGGCCATGCATGACATTGTGGAAACGGTCGATGGCATGACGCCGCCCGGCGAGAGACACGTGGCTGAGATGCTGGAATGGGTGAACGACTGGGACCGGACCACGCCGCTCGTCGTCCACTGCTTTGCCGGTATTTCGCGCTCGACCGCCGCCGCCTACACGCTGGTCTCGGCGCTGAATCCGTGGCGTGACGAAGCCGCCCTCGCCACCCTGCTGCGCGAGCGGGCGCCTTCGGCGACCCCTAACCGCCGCATAGTGGAGATCGCCGACCGGCTGCTCGGCCGCGAGGGCCGGATGGTGGCGGCGATCGATGCCATTGGCCGCGGTGCCGACGCCTTCGAGGGCACGCCTTTCGCCCTTGAGATCGAGCAGGCGCCGTAAGCTGCGACGGCGAAACGATTGAGTGTCTCAACGGACCTACACGCTGGGTTTCCGTGTTATAGGCAATTCATGGATACTCGCGATACGCAACTGGAAAGCGGCAGCATGCCGACGTGGGTCTACAGCTTCGGCGACGGTGTGGCGGATGGCGGCATCCGGCTCCGGCATCTTCTCGGCACCAAAGGCGCCAATCTCGCGGAAATGGCTAGCCTCGGCCTGCCCGTCCCGCCCGGATTCACCATCACAACCGAGGTATGCCGGCACTATTATGCTGACGATCGGCGCTATCCGGCGGATCTCAAGAGGCAGGTAAACGCGGCGATCGAGCTTCTCAGCCGGCGTACGGGCCGCTCGTTTGGTCACCCGGAACGACCGCTTCTGGTCTCGGTGCGCTCGGGCGCGCTCGCCGCCATGCCAGGCATGATGGACACCGTGCTCAACCTCGGGCTCAACGACGTTACCGTCGAGGCGCTGGCCGCCGAATCGGGCGACGCTCGCTTTGCGCTCGACAGCTACCAGCGCTTCATCCAGATGTTCGGCGACGTCGTGATGGGCGTCGATGCGCAAGCCTTCGAGGAGATCCTTGACGACCTGAAGGAGCGCGAAGGCTACTTCAACGATACGGAACTCAACGCCGACGAGTGGCGCAAGGTGATCGCCAGCTTCAAGGAGTTGATCGCTGACGAGACCGGCAAGCCGTTCCCGCTCGATCCCCTTGAACAGCTTTGGGGCGCCATCAGCGCCGTGCTCGGATCATGGGGCAACAGCCGCGCCGTCACCTTCCGCAAACTGCACGGCATTTCGTCGAACTCCGGCACCGCCGTCAACGTCCAGGCCATGGTATTCGGCAACATGGACGAACGCTCGGCAACCGGTGTCGCCTTCACCCGTAATCCATCCACCGGCGAACCACAGCTCTACGGCGAATTTCTGCTGAATGCCCAGGGCGAAGAGGTTGTTGCCGGCCTCAGGACGCCGCAGGATATTACCGAGGCGGCTCGGCTCGCCAGCCGCTCCGACCGCCCGTCTCTCGAAGCGATGATGCCCGAGACCTACGGCGAGTTCATCGGCTACTGCCAGCAGCTCGAGCGGCATTTCAAGGACATCCAGGATATCGAGTTCACCATCGAGCGTGGCAAACTGTGGATGCTGCAGACGCGCTCTGGTCGCCGCACCGTCGAGGCGGCGCTCAAAGTTGCCGTCGACATGGCCAACGAGGGCCTGATCAGCCGCGAAGAGGCGATCGAGCGCATCGATCCGTCCTCGCTGGAGCAACTCCTGCATCCCACCATTGAGGCCGACGCGCCACGCGAGATTCTGGCAACCGGCCTGCCCGCCTCTCCCGGCGCCGCCGTCGGCGAGATCGCCTTCAATTCCGAGCAAGCCGAAAAGGCTCGCCAGCGCGGCATCAAGGTCATTCTCGTCCGAGCCGAGACCAGCCCGGACGACGTGCATGGCATGCATTCGGCGATCGGCGTCGTCACGGCGCGTGGCGGAATGACCTCGCACGCCGCCGTCATCGCCCGTGGCCTTGGCAAACCCTGCGTAGTCGGCGTCAGCTCCCTCAAGGCCGACCCGGTGGCCGGCACCATCACCATCGGCAAGCGCGAACTGCGCGCCGGCGACGTTATCACCATCGACGGCTCGTCCGGCCAGGTCATGGCCGGCCGCGTGCCGATGAAGGAGCCGGAACTATCCGGACCCTTCGCCGAAATCATGACATGGGCCGACGCGGTTCGCCGCCTCGAGGTCCGTGCCAACGCCGAGACGCCGACCGAAGCGCGCATCGCCCGTCAGTTCGGCGCGGAAGGCATCGGCCTTTGCCGCACCGAGCACATGTTCTTCGAACACTCGCGCATTTCCGCCGTGCGCGAGATGATTCTTGCCGAGACGCCCGAGAGCCGCCGTGCCGCGCTCGAAAAGATCCTGCCGATGCAGCGGCAGGATTTTGCCGAGTTGTTCGAGATCATGGAAGGTCGGCCGGTGTGCATCCGCCTGCTCGACCCGCCATTGCACGAATTCTTGCCGCGCACCGAACGCGAGGTGGCCGAGCTGGCCGTGACAGCCGGTGTGGCACCGGACGTATTGCGCCGCCGCATCGCCAATCTCGAAGAATATAATCCGATGCTTGGCCATCGCGGCTGCCGCCTCGCCGTTTCCTTCCCGGAAATCGCCGAAGTGCAAGCCCGCGCCATCTTCGAGGCCGCGATCGCCGCGGGGAAAAACTCGGCCGGCCGATCGTGCCGGAAATCATGGTACCGCTGGTTGCCGCCCGCAAGGAGCTCGATTACGTCAAGGCGATCATCGCTCGCGTCGCCATCGAGGTGTCCGAAGCGGTGGGGCTACCGGTGAATTACCAGGTCGGCACGATGATCGAGCTGCCGCGCGCCGCGCTGATGGCCGAGGACATCGCGCAGTCGGCCGCCTTTTTCTCGTTCGGCACCAACGACCTCACGCAGACCACCTTCGGCATCAGCCGCGACGACGCTGCGTCGTTCCTGCCGACCTATCTGCAGAAGGGCGTGCTGGCGCGCGATCCGTTCATCACCATCGACCGTGACGGCGTCGGCGAGCTGATCCGTATCGCCATCGAGCGCGGGCGGAAGTCGCGGCCCGATATCGGTCTTGGCATGTGCGGCGAACACGGCGGCGATCCGGCGTCCATCGCCTTCTGCGAAGAGGCGGGCCTCGCCTATGTCTCCTGCTCGCCGTTTCGCCTGCCGATCGCCCGCCTCGCGGCGGCGCGCGCCGTCATCATTGGCCGCAAGGAGTGGGTTAGCACCTGACCCGGTTGGCGATGAAGCGGGCCGTAGCCGGCCCGGTGAATAGCACCATGAAGAAGCGCATGGTCTGCATGGCCATGACAAAGGACATGTCGACATTGCTCGACGCGGCGATGATCGCCACCGAATCGGCGCCACCCGGCGAGGTGGCTAGATAAGCCGTCAGGAAGTCGACACCGGTCACCGACGCCAAGACGCAGGCATAGATGGCGCAGATGGCGACCAGCACGACGATGGCGAGAAGAATGGTCGGCAGCGCACGCGCCGCGTAGGCGATGATCTCCCGATTGAACCGGCTACCGATCGCCCAGCCGCAGACCGCATAGGAGACCGCGAGCAGCACGGGCGGCAACTCGACGGTGAGCACACCCGCTCCCTGCAGGCCGATGGCGAACAGCATCGGCAGAATCATCGCGCCGGTGGTTAGGCGAAAGATACGCGAAACAGCAAGACCGATACCGATCACCGCCAGCGTTCCGGCTAAGTTTGCCCAATGAACCGGAGGGAACCAGGCGGCCGCCGTGCCACCTGAGATCGTCATGTCGAGGTAGAACCGCGCCGCCAACGACGCGCTGGTAGCAACGATCAAGACCCGCAGATATTGCATGACGGCGACGAGGCGTGTGTCGCCGCCATAGGCCTCGGCCATGATCACCATGGCGGTGGCCGCTCCCGGCGAAGCGCCCCAGACGGCGGTCGTGCCGGGTAACACGCGGAAACGGGCCAGCGCATAACCGATCACATTGGCAGTCAGGACGACCGACGCCACGCCGATCAGGATCACTGGCCACGCAGCAAGGATTTCACCAAGCACAGTGGGCGGCATCGCCCGCGCCATCAGCGTGCCAACCACCCCCTGCGCCATCATGAAGGCCGGTTTAGGCATCGCCACCGCTCTGCCGTTGACGCCAAGAAGGATCGCCGCCAGCATCGGCCCAAGCAGCAGCGCCGCCGGGAGATGGAAAACCTCGAATACGACACTGATTGCCGCGGATGCCGAGAGCAAGACAGCCCAGCGGAGAGCGCTGGCGCGAAAGCCGGAGCCCGGCGTCGGGAAAAACATCAACGGTACCGATCGGCGACAGGAAGGATGACGGCCAGTAGCCGCCCGTGAGCACAGATGCCGAGGGCATCTTTCGCTAACCCAGCGCTACACCCTTCAACGCCAAGCGGACCAGACTTATTTTCTCATGGCAGCTTTGTGCACTTGTCATCAATATGCAACAAACCGGCAACCGGCGATTGATGTACTTGATATTGGAAATAATAAAAATATTTCTACTATAAATTTTTCGCTTTAGGACGTTTAAATTACGTGTTTTCGCGTATTAAAGCTCTTGTTTTTGAGTCTCGAAATTACTTTTCGTAAATATCAGACTGATTATTTGGACTCAACTCCATCGACAAGAGTCGAATTGACATGAATTTCCTGAATACTCGTAGCAAGATTTTACACCGGATCATCCTCACAGCCTCGCTCATCGTGGTTGCAAGCTTCGCGCTGTTCTCCGCGACCATCTACCTGCTGGAGCGACAGGACCTCAAAGACAACGTCGCTCGCAACTTGGCAGCCACCGGGAGCAGTGTCGCATCCGGGACCGGCAACTGGTTTCAGGGACGTCTGCTGATCGCCGGACAGGCCGCTGATGCCATCGGCGCCTCAAAGGACATGCTTGGCCTCGTTCTGGCGGGCAAGACGATGAGCGCGGAGTTCCTGTCGGTGTATCTCGGCGAAGAGAATGGCGCCTTCACCATCTCGCCCAAGGCCGACATGCCCAAGGACTACGACCCACGCAAGCGGCCTTGGTTCATTGACACCGCGAAAGCCATGTCGACCCAGCTCACCGAGCCATATGTCGACTTGGCGACCAACAAGATCGTCATTTCAGCCTGCGTGCCCGTCAGCGCCAACGGCAAGTTGATCGGCGTGTTCGGCGGCGACTTCGCGCTCGATTCGCTGATCGAACGCATTAAGGCCGCCAACTTCGGTGGTATCGGCCAAGCCTTTCTGGTCTCCTCGGAAGGCAAGATTCTTGTCCACCCAGACGCGAGCCTGGTCGGCAAACCACTGTCGGAAGCCTTCGCCGGCCTGTCGGGGCCTACGACAGGCAGCGTCATCGAGACCACCTTTGCCGGCCGCGACCACGTCGCAAGCTTCGTCGCCATCGAGGGGCTGCCGGTCAAGTGGTATGTCGGCGTCGCCGTCGACAGCGACATGGCCTATGCCAGCCTCAACAAGCTCGGCATGACAGCCCTCGTCGCCACCATCGTCGCCACGGTCCTGTTGTTGCTCGCCCTTGGGTTTGTGTTGAAACGCGTTGTTGCCGAACCGATCACCGCTATGACCGCCGCCATGCGCTCATTGGCCGGCGGCAACCTTGCGACCAGCATTCCCAGTCTCGAGCGCCACGACGAGGTAGGCCATATGGCCGCCGCCGTCGCCGTGTTCCGCGATAACGCCGAGGAGCGAGATCGCCTTGAGAACAGCCAACGCGCCGCCATCGGCGAACGCGAGCGTCGGGCCGCGCGCGCCGAGACGCTGATCCAGCGCTTCCGCGCCGAGGCAACGGGAACCATCGGGTTGGTTGTCGACGCGGCTCAACGTCTGGAAGGCTCTGCCCAGGAGCTGATGGCAACCGCCGAGGGCAGCGAACAAAGCAGTGGCATCGCCGCCGCCGCCGCCGAACAGGCATCGGGCAATGTCCGTTCCGTCGCCGCCACTTGCGAAGAACTGGAAGCTTCGACCAATGAGATCGCCCGCCAGGTCGGGGCCTCGCAGGCCGTGGCCGGCAAAGCACGTGCCTCGGCGAACGAAACGCGCGAGACGGTTGGCAAGTTGCTCGCGGCTACCGACCAGATCAACCAAGTCGTCAGCCTGATCACCGCGATTGCCGAACAGACCAACCTCCTCGCCCTCAATGCCACCATCGAAGCGGCACGGGCGGGCGAAGCTGGCAAGGGATTCGCAGTTGTCGCCGCCGAGGTAAAATCGCTCGCCAACCAGACGGCCAAGGCCACCGAGGACATCTCTCGCAAGATCGGTGAAATCAAGCTGGTGTCCGACAATACCGTCAATGCCATCACCGAGATCGGCACCATCATCGAAGAGGTGAACACGGTCTCCGCCAGCATCACTTCGGCCGTCACCCAGCAGACCGGCGCCACCGGCGAGATTAGCCGCAACATGCAAGAGGCGGCGCGCGGCAATAGCGATCTGTCGCGGACCATCGTCGAGCTCAGCAATGGGGCCGCCACGACCCGTTCCGAGGCGAAAACGGTGCTCGACGCCGTGACCTCGCTGAAAGCGACGTCGGTCGACCTCAGCCACAAGGTGGAGAGCTTCCTTACGGAGATCGACGCCGCCTGAAGCATCCGCGGATCGCGATATCGCAAGCCCGACCGCTCATAACGGCCGGGCTTTCTCATATCAAGCGCGAGGAAGCGCGCCTGCCACCCGCGATTCTCCTGTTCACTCGATTTGCCAAGCCCTTGCCGGAGGCACAAAACGCCTCTATCAGGGGGGCTTATGACTATGAAAGCCGCCAATCCCTACGGATTCAGCCGCCCGCATCTCCTCGGGATCGAAGGCCTTTCCCCCCGGAGATCGTCGACCTCCTCGACCGCGCCGAAGACAACATCGAACTCGGTCGCCAGCCCTCCAAGAAGCGTGACAGCCTCTCGGGCCGCACGCAGATCAACCTCTTCTTCGAGAACTCGACGCGCACGCAGTCGTCCTTCGAGCTGGCCGGCAAACGGCTTGGCGCCGACGTGATGAACATGGCGGTCGGTCAATCGTCGGTGAAGAAGGGCGAAACGCTGATCGACACGGCGATGACGCTCAACGCCATGAACCCCGACGTCATCGTCGTTCGGCATAATGCCTCCGGCGCCGTTGCCCTGCTCGCGCAGAAGGTCGACTGCTCCGTCGTCAACGCCGGCGACGGCAGCCACGAGCACCCGACGCAGGCTCTCCTCGATGCACTGACCATCCGCCGCCACAAACAGCGAATCGATGGCCTCGTCGTCGCCATCTGCGGCGACGTCGCCCATAGCCGCGTCGCCCGCTCCAACGTGCTGCTGCTCACCGCCCTCGGTGCGCGCGTCCGCCTTGTCGGCCCTTCAACGCTGGTGCCCGGCGCCTTCCGTGACATGGGCATCGAGACCTCCACATCGATGCGCGAGGGACTCAAGGATGCCGACATCGTCATGATGTTGCGGCTGCAGCGCGAGCGGATGCAGGGCTCTTTCGTGCCCTCGGTGCGCGAATATTTCCACTACTGGGGCCTCGACGAGGAGAAGCTGTCCTATGCCAAGCCCGACGCGCTCGTCATGCATCCCGGCCCGATGAATCGCGGTGTCGAAATTGACCCGGCCGTCGCCGACGGTCCGCAGAGCCTCATTCGCGAACAGGTGGAAATGGGGGTCGCCATCCGCATGGCGGTGCTCGACGCGGTGGTCAACGCCCAAGGCAATGGCGCGGAGGCCTTCCGATGAGCCAGCCAACGAGCAGAACAGCCCAGACACGTCCGCTCTGGCTGACCAACGCCCATGTCGTCGATCCCTCGCAAGGCATCGACGGCCCCGGCGCCGTGCTGATGATCGATGGCCGCATCGCCGCCGCCGGTCCATCGGCTGAGAATAATGGCGCGCCTGAAGGCACCGAGGTCGTTGATTGTCGCGGGTTCGTCGCAGCGCCCGGCCTCGTCGATCTTTGCGCCCATATCGGCGAACCCGGACACGAACACCGCGAGACGTTCGCCTCGGCCGGCCGAGCCGCCGCCGCCGGCGGCATCACCACGCTCGTCGCCATGCCGGATACCGAACCTTGCATCGATGATCCGGCACTGGTTGATTTCGTGGCGACCCGCGCCCGCCGGACGTCCGTGGTGCGCGTCCGCGTCATGGCCGCACTGACCAAAGGCCAGGAAGGCGGCGAGCTTACCGAATTCGGCCTGCTGGGTGAGGCCGGGGCCGTCGGCTTTACGTCGGGGCGCGGTACCATTGCCAACGCCCAGGTGCTGCGCCGAGCCCTGACTTACGCCAAGGATTTCGGTGCCCTCGTCTGCAACCGGCCGGAAGACATGGCGCTGAAGGGCGCCGCCGTCATGAACCTGTCGGAGACGGCGGTGCGACTTGGCCTGCAGGGCATCCCCGCCGAAGCCGAGACGATCATGCTGGCCCGCGATCTCCGCCTTGCCCGCCTTGCCGGTGGCCGCTACCACGCCTCGCTGCTGTCGGCTGCCGAATCGCCTGAATTGATGACCTGGGCCAAGGATCGGGGCATCGCTGCAACGGCCTCCGTCTCCGTCGCCCATCTCACGCTGAATGAGATGGACATCGGCGCCTACCGTACCTTCTTCAAGCTGTCGCCGCCGCTGCGCGCCGAAGCCGACCGCCTCGCCCTCGTCGAGGCGGTGAAGACCGGTGCGATCGACGTCATCGTTTCCAACCACGATCCCCAGGACGTCGAGACCAAGCGCCTGCCCTTCGCCGAGGCGGCCGATGGCGCCATCGGCCTGGAGACCTTCCTGTCGGCGGGCCTCAGGCTGGTGCATGATGGTTCATTGACGCTCCCTCGGCTGATCGAGGTGATGTCGACCCGGCCGGCCAAAATCGCCGGCCTTGATGCCGGCACTCTGAAAAAAGGTGCGCCGGCGGACGTCGTCGTGTTCGATCCGGACGAGCCGTGGGTGCTCAATGCCAAGGACATTTTCTCCAAGGCGAAGAACACGCCCTATGACGGCGCCCGTTTCACCGGCCGAGTCCGTCGCACCTACGTTGGCGGCTCCCCGGTGTTCGAACGCTGAAGTTCCGTGCAGAGTGACATACAACCCGTAATCGGTTACCCCCATCCAAGATTGCCGAGGGCATCATGTTCGAGTCCGTCGCTCCCTGGGTCGCCTATGTCGTTGCCGCGCTTGTCGGCTACGGCCTCGGTTCCATCCCCTTTGGCTTGCTTTTGACGCGGGCGGCCGGCCTCGGCGATGTGCGCGCCATCGGCTCAGGTAACATCGGGGCAACCAACGTTCTCCGCACCGGCAACAAGAAGCTCGCTGCCGCGACGCTGCTCCTCGACCTCCTCAAGGGCACTGCGGCCGTTCTGCTTGTCCGGTTTGCGATGCCAGAGGTGCCGGAGGCGAACGTTGTCGCCGGCGTGGCCGCTTTCCTCGGTCATCTCTTCCCGATCTGGCTCGGCTTCAAGGGCGGCAAGGGCGTCGCCACCTACATCGGCGTGCTGCTCGGTCTGTTCTGGCCGGCAGTGCTCATTTTCGCCGGCGTCTGGATCGCCGTCGCCTATTTCAGCCGCTACTCGTCCCTCGCCGCTCTCGTCGCCACCGTGATTGTGCCGCTTGCTCTGTGGGCGCTTGGCAACAACCTGCTGGCGGCCGTGTTTGTCCTGCTGACCGTCATCGTCTGGGCAAAGCACAATGCCAACATTCGGCGCCTCCTGGCGGGCACCGAAGGCAAGATCGGGCGCAAGGGATGACCGGAACGGGCATTGTGCATGGTTGAGCTTTCGGACGACCAACGCATCTCCTGGCTGCGTCTCATTCGCTCGGAAAACGTCGGGCCCGCCACCTTTCGCAGCCTGATCAACCATTTTGGCTCCGCCGAAGCGGCGCTCGACGCCTTGCCGGCACTCGCCCGGCGCGGCGGATCGGCCAAGACCATTTCAATCCCGTCAGTGGCCGAGGCGGAGCGCGAGATCGAACGAACCCTCGCCCACGGCGCCCGAATCGTCGCGATCTCCGAGCCCCTCTATCCAGCGTATCTGCGCCAGATCGCCGCGCCGCCGCCAGTCGTCACGGTGCGTGGCGGCTCCAAACACCTGTTTGGCCGGCCGGCGGCGGCCATCGTCGGTTCGCGAAATGCGTCGCTGGTCGGCCACAAGATGGCTGAACGCATCGGTCGCGGCCTTGGCGAGGCCGGCTTCGTCGTGGTCTCAGGCCTCGCCCGTGGCATCGACGGTGCCGCCCACCGAGCAGCCCTCGACACCGGGACCGTGGCTGTGATCGCCGGAGGCATCGATCATATTTATCCGGAAGAACATGGCCCGCTGATGGAGGAGATTATCAATCGGGGTGGCGCCGTCCTTACCGAGATGCCTTTCGGGTGGGTGCCGCGCGCCAAAGATTTTCCGCGCCGCAACCGCATCGTTTCCGGCATGAGTCTCGGCGTGGTGGTGGTCGAGGCTGCCGCTCGGTCCGGCACGCTCCATACCGCCCGCTACGCGCTCGACCAAGGCCGCGAAGTGTTCGCCGTGCCCGGATCGCCGCTCGATCCCCGCGCCGAGGGAACAAATCGGCTGATCCGCGATGGCGCGACGCTGACCTGTTCCGCCGACGACGTCATCGCCGTGCTCCGACCGATGCTGGAAAATGACGCCCCATCCTTCCTGGAACTCCGCGAAGACGGTGACGGTGCGATCGTCGACTCCATCGGCCCGCAAAGCCGTGATGCGGTGATCGAGGCGCTCGGCCCGACGCCGGTGGCGGTCGATGACATCATCTCCCACACCGGGCTGACGTCGTCGGTCGTGTCGGTGATTCTACTTGAGCTGGATCTCGCCGGGCGCATCGAACGGCACGGAAACCAGCTCGTCTCGCTTTTACGATGACGGCCAACGCGCCCGCGCACGCAGGGGTCGACCCTTGCTTAATCCGGAGGTCGCTCTTAAAGAGGGCTGAGCCTTAATCTTAAAATTGTCCGGCGCACCTGAATGAACCTTGTGATCGTGGAGTCGCCTGCCAAGGCGAAAACCATCAACAAATACCTCGGCCGCGATTACACGGTGCTGGCATCTTATGGCCATATCCGCGACCTGCCGGCAAAGGATGGTTCGGTTCTTCCCGACGACGATTTCGCCATGATTTGGGAAGTCGACGGCAAATCCGGCAAGCGCATGTCCGACATCGCCGCCGCGCTGAAGGATGCCGACAAGCTCATCCTCGCCACCGACCCTGATCGCGAGGGTGAGGCGATTTCCTGGCATGTGCTCGAGGTGCTCGGCGCCAAGCGCGGCGCGCTCAAGGGCAAGACCATTCAGCGCGTCGTCTTCAACGCCATCACCAAGCAGGCCGTGCTCGACGCCATGGCCAAGCCGCGCGATGTCGATCAGCCGCTGGTGGAGGCCTATCTGGCCCGTCGCGCGCTCGACTATCTCGTCGGGTTCACACTGTCGCCCGTTCTCTGGCGCAAGCTGCCCGGCGCCCGTTCGGCCGGCCGCGTGCAGTCGGTGGCGCTGCGCCTCGTCTGCGACCGCGAAAACGAGATCGAGATCTTCAAGCCGCAGGAATACTGGTCGATTATCGCTCGGCTGGCCAATCCGACCGGCGACGAGTTCGAAGCCCGACTTTCCGAATGGCAGGGCAAGAAAATTGGCCGCCTCGACATTTCCGACGGCGTGACCGCCAACGAGATCCGCGCGTTTCTGAACAGCGCCACCCTGGCGGTGACCGACGCCGAGCAGAAGCCGCAGAAGCGCCATCCCTTTGCGCCCTTCACGACCTCGACGTTGCAGCAGGAGGCCTCGCGCAAGCTTGGCTTCTCGGCTCAGCGCACCATGCAGGTGGCCCAGCGCCTCTATGAGGGCGCCGACATCGGCGGCGAAACGGTCGGCCTGATCACCTATATGCGTACCGACGGCGTGCAGATTGCACCGGAGGCGATCAATGCCGCTCGCCGGGTGATCGTCCAGGAGTATGGCGAGCGCTACCTGCCGGAAAAGCCCCGCGTTTATTCCGCCAAGGCCAAAAACGCCCAGGAAGCGCACGAGGCCATCCGCCCGACCGAACTGTCCCGCCTGCCGAATACGGTAGCCCGCTATCTCGAAGCCGATGAAGCGCGTCTCTACGAGCTTGTCTGGAAGCGCACGATCGCCAGCCAGATGCAGAGCGCCGACTTCGAGCGCACCACCGTCGACATCACCGCAACCAGCGGCGGCGCGACGGCGGGGATGCGGGCCACTGGCTCGGTGCTGAAGTTCGACGGTTTCCTGGCCCTCTACCAGGAAAGCCGCGACGACGAGGAAGACGAGGACGGCTCCCGCCTGCCGCCGCTTTCCATTGGCGATGCTCTGTCGCGCAAGTCGGTTGCTGCCAGCCAGCATTTCACCGAGCCGCCGCCGCGCTACACCGAAGCGACGCTGGTCAAGAAGATGGAAGAGCTCGGCATCGGCCGTCCCTCCACCTACGCGTCGACGCTCGCCACGCTGCGCGACCGCGATTATGTGACAATCGACAAGAAGCGGCTCGTGCCGTCCGACAAGGGCCGGATCGTCACCGCCTTCCTCGAAAGCTTCTTCACGCGTTACGTCGAATACGACTTCACCGCCAGCCTCGAAGAAGACCTCGACCGCATCTCGGCCGGCGAGGCCGAATGGCGCGAGGTGCTGCGTCGCTTCTGGACCGATTTCAACACCCGCGTCGGCGAGGTGAAGGAATTGCGCGTCGCCGAGGTCATCGACGCGCTCAACGATGATCTTGCCGCCCACATCTTCCCCGATCGTGGCGATGGCTCCGACCCGCGCTCCTGCCCCACCTGCGGCACCGGCCGGCTGTCGCTGAAACTCGGCCGCTTCGGCTCGTTCATCGGCTGCTCCAACTATCCGGAGTGCCGTTTCACTCGCCAACTGGGTGGCGACGGCGAGGCGGAATCCGCGCTCGGCGAAGGCGGCGTCAAGCTGCTTGGCACCGATCCGGAGAGCGGCCTCGATGTCACGCTGCGGTCCGGCCGCTTCGGCCCTTATGTTCAGCTCGGCGAAGAGGGCAAGCCGAAACGCGCCTCGCTGCCCAAGGACTGGACAGTCGAAAACATCGACCTTGAGCGCGCCTGCCGCTTGTTGTCGCTGCCGCGCACCATTGGCGACCATCCGGAAACCGGCAAGCCGATCGAGGCCAACATCGGCCGCTACGGTCCCTACGTCAGCCACGACGGCACCTACGCCAACCTCTCCTCGGTCGACGAAGTGTTCGACGTCGGCCTCAACCGCGCCGTCGCAGTCCTCGCCGAGAAGAAGGAGCGCGGTGGCCGCACGCGCGCCACGCCGGCCGCTCTCAAGAGCCTTGGCGAACATCCGGCATCCGGCGGCGAGATTACCGTGCGCGACGGGCGTTATGGACCCTACGTCGCCTGGGACAAGATCAACGCCACCCTGCCCCGCGGCAAGGACCCACAGACGTTGACGCTCGAGGAAGCGCTGGCGCTGATCGCCGACAAGGCTGCCAAGACGCCGACCAAGGGTAAGGCCGCCAAGGCGCCAAAGGCCAGCGCGAAAGCGGCAGCCGAAGGCGACACGGGCGGCAAGAAAAAGGCGGCTCCCAAAGCCGCTGCGACGGCGGCAGCCGCCAAGGGCGCGAAAAAGGCTGCGACCAAGCCCAAAACGTCAAAAGCGAAGCCGGCGTAAAACCGCAATCCATAGTTGCGATTCCGTCGCCGGTCCTCGCTTATTATTTATAATTTTATCGTTTCTGTTGTCCAAATCCTTACATTCTACCTATACTGTTGAACGATGACGACGTTCGCCTCGCTCAGTGGTCTAGAAGTACGACAATGTATGGTGAGATCCTGCGGACGCTCCTCAACAGGCCCGTCCAATCCGAACGTGACGTTAGGGTCTTTGCATTCCGCATAGCCGCGATCTGCTTCGTACTTGCCTTGGCTGCGGATTCTGCCCTGCAGCTGATCGCCTTCGGTGGTTGGCTCGACATCCTTCGCAGCTGGGTGATCACCACCGGCGTCATCGCTCTGGTCGCCTATCCCGTTGGCGTCTACCTTGGCACGACGCGCCTCGAGCATTACCGCACCAAGACCAAGCTGATCGAACAGAGCCTCGCCGACAGCCTCACCGGTCTCAGAAATCGTGCCTCGCTGCCGATTGATTATGATGCCGGCCCGGAAAGCGACCGTCTGATCATTCTCCTGTCCCTCGACCGCTTCAAGGTCGTAAACGAGCGCCACGGTCACGTTATCGGCGATCGGGTTCTGATCCGCTCTGCCCGATTGATTGCCGAGGAGTTGGCTAATCTCGGCAACATCTACCGAACCGATGGAACGGAATTCACCGTTCTTGCGACCGGTCACACCGTCGCCGATGCCAAGGCTCAAGTCCTGGCATTGTTGGCTCGGTTTGAGAGCACCAATTTCGGCACTTTGGAAAAACCAGTGTGCCTGACCGCCTCGGCCGGCATCGCCGATGTACCCTCTGCTACGACCTTCACAATGGCTTTTGCCGCCGTCGACGCGGCGCTCGAAACCGCCAAAGCCACGGGCCGTAGTCGTGTCTGCCTCGCCTCCGAGCCGGCTACTCCCGGCATCGTCGAAGGCGACGAGGTGATATGGAGCTCCGATTTGTCTCCACACCACGGCAGAGCCAGCCACCCCTGATACCGCCCGTGTAGAAGCCCTTGAACCGGCCATCCGATTGCGAGACTGGCCTTGCATCTCCATCTATGGTCTATGTCGCAACCTCCTCAAGCCGCAGGGAAGACCCGCTTGGCCCGCAAGCTCCGCCCGACCGACGAACCCGCCACCCCGACCAGGGAGGCGATCCTCCGCTTCATCGCGGAGCATCCCGGTAAGGGAACCAAGCGCGACATCGCCCGCGCTTTCGAGGTACACGGCGAGGGCCGCGTCGTTCTGAAACGGATTCTGAAGGAACTCGAAGGCGAGGGTTTGATCGAGCGCCAACACCGTCGCTTCGCCGAACCTGGCGCCCTGCCGGCTGTGCTGGCTTGCGACATTGTCAGCCGCGACCGCGACGGCGATCTTTACGCCGAGCCCGCGGAATGGGATCCCGACCAGGGGCCGAGGCCACGCTTCATCGTCGCGGCCATGCGCCGCCGACGCGGCGAGCACGGACCGGCCGCTGGCCTTGGTGATCGCGTTTTGGCCCGCGTCGTCGACCTTCCGGACGGGTATGAAGGTCCCGCTCGCGCCGGCATTCGCGTCATGAAGGTGCTGGAAAAGAAGCCTGAAGGCGTGCTCGGCATCCTGCGCGTCACCGATGGCGGCGCGCGACTGCTACCAATCTCCAAAAAGCAACACGAAGAACTGGTCATAGACGCTGCCGACCTAGGCACGGCCCAGGATGGCGACCTTGTTTCGGTTGACGTCATCCGTTCCGGCCGTTTCGGCCTCAGCCGCGCCCGGGTGCGCGAGACGATCGGCAATCTCCGCTCGGAAAAAGCGGTGTCGACCATTGCCATCCACGCCAACGACATCCCCTATATCTTCCCTGAAGCGGTGATCCGCGAGGCGGAAGCGGCGAAACCTGCCAGCATGGCCGGCCGCGAGGACTGGCGCGCCCTCCCCCTCGTCACCATCGATCCGCCGGATGCCAAGGATCACGACGACGCCGTTCATGCCATCGCCGATGAAGATCCGACGAATGCCGGCGGTTACATCGTTACCGTCGCCATCGCCGACGTCGCCGCTTATATCCGTCCCGGTTCCAATCTTGATCGTGAGGCGTTGAAGCGCGGTAACTCGGTCTACTTCCCCGACCGTGTCATCCCGATGCTGCCGGAAAAGATCTCCAACGATCTCTGCTCATTGAAGGAAGGCGTCGACCGACCGGCCATCGCCGTCCGCATGGTGTTTGACGCCGAAGGCCGCAAGAAGAGCCATACCTTCCACCGGATCATGATGCGTTCGGCGGCCAAGCTCTCCTATGTCGAGGCACAGGCGGCGATCGATGGCGTCCCGAACGAACACACCGGTCCGCTCGTCGACAACATATTGAAGCCGCTTTGGGCCGCTTATGACATTCTGGCATCTGCCCGCGACGCGCGCGGACCGCTCGATCTCAATTTGCCTGAGCGCAAGGTGCTGCTCAAACCGGACGGCACCGTCGACCGCATCGCTACGCCGGAGCGACTCACCGCCCACCGGTTGATCGAAGAGTTCATGATCCAGGCCAATGTGGCCGCCGCCGAGACGCTTGAGAAGCGCCGCACGCCTCTGCTCTATCGCATCCATGACCAGCCTTCGCTCGCCAAGTTGGAATCGCTGCGTGAGTTCCTGGCGACGCTCGACATGAAGATCGCCAAGCAAGGCAACCTGCAGCCAGAGCTGTTCAACCGCATTCTCGAGCGGGTCGAGGGCACGCCACAGGCCTATCTCGTCAACGAGGTGGTGCTGCGCTCGCAGAGCCAGGCCGAATACTCACCGGTCAACATCGGCCACTTCGGTCTCAATCTCAGGAAATACGCCCACTTCACCTCGCCGATCCGTCGTTACGCCGATCTGGTCGTTCATCGCGGGCTGATCACCGCCGCTGGCTTTGGCGACGATGGCCTGCCCGATGGCGTCGAAGAGACGCTGATACGGGTTGCCGAAGAGATTTCGGTCGCCGAGCGGCGCGCCATGCAGGCTGAACGCGAAACCATCGACAGGCTGATCGCTGGCTGGCTTGCCGACCGGGTCGGCGCCGCCTTCCGCGGTCGCATTTCCGGTGTCACCAAGGCCGGCCTGTTCATCCGCCTCGACGAGACCGGCGCCGATGGCTTCATCCCCATTTCAACGCTGGGCGATGATTACTTTGCCTTCGACGAGGCGCGTCATGCGCTGATCGGCTCGAAATCCGGCGAGACCTACCGACTGGGCGACGCCGTCGAGGTCCGCCTCGTCGAGGCGGCGCCGTTTGCCGGCGCCCTGCGCTTCGAGATGATGTCGGAAGGCAGCGCCGGCCGGCCGCTTGGTCGCGGTGCCGCCATGCGCGCCGCCAAGGCCCGCAAGGACAGGCAACGCAAGGATCAGATGAATAAGGTGAGGCGCGGACGGTAGGACGCCGGTAAGACTGGCGCACGCCCACGCCTATCAGAGCCTGATCTGAAACTCGCTAGTGGCTAGGCAGAGAGCCACGGCTTCGAGAACCAGAGCAGAGCGAGCAACTCCAGCAAAAGTGCCTCGCGGTTTTGCGTCCGGAGTTGCGTCTAAAAAGAAGAGTATTGGCAGAGAACCGCCAATACTCTGGGGTCCGTGAGCACCGCAAGCGCAGAAGACTAAGCTATATGCCCGCCCCCAGTAGAGTTTCCGGTCAGGCGATCACACGCCGAGCCTGGGGCCCTCAATGGCCGGGCAACGGTCCATCACGACTCTGACGCCCTTCGCCTCGGCCCGTTCGAAGCCCGCTTGGTTGATCACACCGAGCTGCAGCCAGATGGTCTTGGGCGGTACAGCCAGCGCCAACGCCTCGTCGATGGTGTCGCCCGCCGCCTCGGAATTGCGGAACACGTCGACCATGTCGATCTCGGCGGGGACCTCGGCGAGGCTGGCGTAGACCGTCCGCCCCTGCAATTCCTGCCCGGCGAGGCCCGGATTGACCGGGTACACCTCATAGCCACGCCCGATCAGAAAACCCATGACGCCGTAGACGGCGCGCGATGGATTCTGGCTGGCGCCGACCACGGCGATGGTTCGCGTCTCCTCGAGGATGCGGGTGATGTCGTCGTCGGTCTTGCCGTCGATGGCCATCGGTGACACTCCTTCTTGCCTCTTCAAAGCGTCACTATGCCATGATCATCGACCTTGACGAAGGGATTGTAGGCCACTTCCCAGAGATGACCGTCGGGATCGGCGAAATAGCCTGAATACCCGCCCCAGAATACCTTCCGCGGCTTCTTCCTGAGCGTCGCGCCTGAGGCGAGCGCGTGCGCCATCGCCGCGTCCACCGCGTCTTCCGACGAATAATTGTGGGCAAGCGTCACGCCATCGAAGCCATGACCGTCATCGGCAACTTCGGCATCTTCAGCAAGCAACCCTCGCGGAAAGAGCGACAGCACGAGCCCACCGATCTGAAAGAAAACGATATTTTCGCTCGAGCCAGGCCCGGCACTAAATCCCAGCGCTTCATAGAAGGCACGCGCGCGAGCAAGATCGGCAACGCCGAGTGCGATGATCGATACGGCGGAAAAATGTGGCTTGGTCGTCATGAGTCTCTCCCTGTTTGTCTCGGCCAGAATAAGTCGGAGCAAGCCCGTCCGCGTCAGCAGTCTTTGGTTGGAGGGCTGCCAAGGAACCGGCAAATGCGGGAAAACCGGCCGCTGACGCTTGACTTGGCGCCGCCGACGTGGTGTCAGGCCGTCGAGCAAGGCGCCGGCGACAACCGGCCGGCCGCATGAACGAGGTGGAAAGCCATGTTCGACTTGACTGGAATGACGGCGTTGGTGACCGGTGCCTCCGGTGGCATCGGCGGCGCGATCGCCACCGCGCTTCATGCGCAGGGCGCAAAGGTGGTGCTCTCAGGCACCCGCCTTGCGCCGCTTGAAGAGCTGGCCGCCCGGTTGGGGGAACGCACGCATGTCGTCACCGGCAATCTTGCCGATCGCGCCGACGTCGACCGTCTGTTCACTGAGGCCGAGGCTGCCCTTGGTCAGGTCGACATCCTGATCAACAATGCCGGCATCACCCGCGACGGCCTGTTCATGCGCATGAAGGACGAAGACTGGGACCAGGTGATCGAGGTCAACCTCACCTCCGGCTTCCGCCTCGCCCGCGCCGCCGTCAAGGGCATGATGAAGCGCCGCTTCGGCCGCGTCATCGGCATCACCTCCGTCGTTGGCGTCACCGGCAATCCCGGCCAGGGCAACTATGCCGCGGCCAAGGCCGGCATGATCGGAATGACCAAGGCGCTAGCCGCCGAGGTGGCGACCCGCGGCATCACTGCCAACTGCGTGGCGCCGGGCTTCATCGAGACGCCAATGACCGAGGCGCTCAACGACAAACAGAAGGAAGGCACGCTCGCCGCCGTGCCGATGGGCCGGCTCGGCACCTCGGAAGAGATCGCCGCGGCCTGCGTCTATCTGGCGAGCCGCGAGGCAGCCTATGTCACCGGCCAGACGCTGCACGTCAACGGCGGCATGGCGATGATCTAGTCGGCGGACCGGACGTAATATCCGGCGTCGACCAGGTTTTTCAGGTTTCGCGAATGGTAAAAGAACCACTCGCGATCATTGGCGGTTTCGCGAGGGGCCGCTAGTCATCAGGGACGAAGTGTGTTACCAAGCCCGCGATCTGATCGGGAACCGTACGAGGCCCCGCCCGAAGGTCGTGAGCACGAGCATCGGCTGAGATCGCCACGATTTCCGAGGGGGCTTCGAACTCGTTCGACCCCGGGGGCGGGTGATCGGACAACCGGGGGGTGGTGCCGTCAGGCACTGACTTGCTCGACACCTTCGGTAGCCGGTCTTGGCCGCCACGCCATCGCTTATGCGAGGCAGGCGGCGAGTGACCGACGTCCCGTTAGGCAATGGATTTGGACTGATAAGGATCCGTGAACATGAGCGAAGTCGCTGAAAAGGTGAAGAACATCGTTATCGACCATCTCGGCGTGGATGCCGACAAGGTGGTTCTCGAGGCCTCCTTCATCGAAGATCTGGGTGCCGACTCGCTCGACACCGTCGAACTGGTCATGGCCTTCGAAGAAGCCTTTGGCGTCGAGATCCCCGATGATGCCGCCGAGACGATCCTGACGGTCGGCGACGCCGTCAAGTTTCTCGAGAAGGCGACGGCCTAAATTCCGGACGTGTTCGGCAGGGAAGCAGTTCCTCCCCGAGGAGCTGCTTTCTTTGCTTAACAGTGCGTTCACGGGACCGACGTCGGCGAATCGGCCGGCGGCGTCTTCGGTTGGTCCGACCGGCTGAACGGTCCCTCCGCTCCGTAAATTGCGTCCCGTTGAGCGTGTCCTCTCCCATTGTGGTTACGGACCCGGCGGAGACGATCAGCAGGGAGGCTCTCGTCCAATGAGACGAGTCGTCATCACCGGTCTCGGCATGGTCACGCCGCTCGGCTGCGGTGTCGAGCACAACTGGGCTGCCATCAAGGCCGGTAAGAGCGGCATTCGCCGCATTGAATCCATTCCTGTCGACGATATCGCCTGCCAGATCGCCGGTGTTATTCCACGCGGCGACGGCACTGGTGCGACCTTCAATCCTGATCATGCGATGGATCCCAAGGACCAGCGCAAGGTCGACGATTTCATCATCTTCGCGCTCGAGGCCGCCCGCCAGGCGGTCGAGGATAGCGGCTGGCAGCCGACCGACTATGACGATCAGGTGCGTTCCGGTGTGCTGGTTGGCTCCGGCATCGGTGGCATCAACGGCATCGTCGAAGCGGGTTACACGTTGCGCGACAAGGGGCCGCGCCGCGTTTCTCCCTTCTTCATCCCCGGCCGCCTGATCAACCTCACCGCCGGCTATATCTCCATTGCCCACGGCTATAAGGGCCCGAACTCGTCGGTCGTCACCGCCTGTTCGACCGGTTCGCACGCCATCGGCGACGCAGCGCGGCTGATTGCCAACGATGAGGCGGACGTCATGCTTGCCGGCGGCGCGGAAAGCCCGATCTGCCGTCTCTCGCTCGCCGGCTTTGCTTCGATGAAGGCGCTCTGCTTCGCCTTCAATGACCGTCCGGAACAGGGCTCGCGCCCCTATGATCGCGACCGTGATGGTTTCGTGATGGGCGAAGGCGCCGGCGTTGTCGTCGTCGAAGAGCTGGAGCACGCCAAGAAGCGCGGCGCCACCATCTACGGTGAAATCGTCGGCTACGGCATGTCAGGCGACGCCTACCACATCACCGCTCCTTCCGAGGACGGCGACGGTGCGTACCGCTGCATGAAGGCCGCCCTGCGCCATGCCAAGATCTCGCCGGAGGAGATCGGCTACGTCAATGCCCACGGCACGTCGACCATGGCCGACGGTATCGAAGTGGGCGCCGTCGAACGGCTGTTCGGCGACGCAGCGAAAAATCTGGCCATGTCCTCGACCAAGTCGATGACCGGCCACCTTCTGGGTGCCGCGGGCGCGATCGAGGCGATCTACACCACGCTTGCCATACGCGACAGCATCCTGCCGCCAACCATCAATCTCGACAATCCCAACGTCGAGACTCCGATCGACCTCGTGCCGCACAAGGCCAAGGAAAAGAAGCTGCGTTACGCACTCTCGAACTCCTTCGGTTTCGGTGGCACCAACGCCTCGCTGATCGTCAAGGCCTTCGAGGGCTGAGAGCCATCGGCGACTGAAGCAAAAAAGGCCTACCGGACGCTTTCGTCTGGTGGGCCTTTTGATTCGGTTGGCGAAAGCTGTGGCAATCACCAAAGCGGCGCTTGCCAAGGCCGGAGGTGGCGTGCTGCTTGGAAGTTCGCCCGAACGGGCCTGGAAAGACGCTTTGCCCCTGGGTTCGGCGCCTTGACGGCCACCGTTCCGCGCTGCTGCCACAATCATGGGCGGAAGTGACGGATCGCGCCCCATGAAGAGACTATGGCCCATGGACGACAGGCAGGACGCAACAGACACCCCTGACGGGATCAAAACGCGGGTCAATCCGAAAAGCCCGCGGGAGGCGCTTGCGCCCGAGCAAGCACCGCCCTTGCCGCGGTCGCGCCGAGCCCGCAACCCGATCGTCGTCGTTATGAACGGCCTCGTGACCCTGCTGCTGCTCGGTGTTTTCGCTGCCGGTGCCGTGCTCTATTGGGGCAAGAGCGAGTTCGAGAAGCCCGGCCCGCTGACTGAGGAAAAGGTCGTCGTCATACCTGCCGATTCCGGCGTCGTCCGCGTCGCTGACATCCTGCAGACCGAGGGGGTGATCGAAAACCCCTACGATATGCTCGGCCACTATATCTTTGTCGGCGGTGTGCGCGCCTACCAGCAGCAAGGCCGACTCAAGGCCGGTGAATACGCGTTCCCGGCCGGCGTCAGCATGCGTGGCGTGATGAACATGCTGGTCTCGGGCAAGGCGATCATGCATCAGATCACCTTCCCAGAGGGCCTCACCTCCCAGCAGATCGTCGAGCGCTTGAAGCAAAGCGAATTCCTCACCGGCGCGGTTCCGACCGTGCCCGCCGAAGGCACACTGCTGCCGGAGACTTACAGCTTCACGCGCGGCGCCTCCCGCGGTCAGATCCTCGAGCAGATGAAAACGGCCCACGCCAAGACGCTCGATGAGATCTGGGCTGGCCGCAACCGCGACCTCCCCTTCTCCAACCCGATGGAGTTGGTGACGCTGGCTTCGATCGTCGAGAAGGAAACCGGCAAGGCCGACGAACGGCCGCATGTCGCTTCCGTGTTCCTCAACCGGCTCGAACACAACATGCGCCTGCAGTCGGATCCGACGATCATTTACGGCCTCGTCGGCGGAGCCGGCACGCTCGGCCGATCAATCACCCGCGCCGATATCGATAAGCCCACGCCTTACAACACGTATCACGTCAATGGCCTGCCGCCGGGGCCTATCGCCAACCCCGGCCGTGCCGCGCTGGAAGCGGTGGCCAATCCGTCCAATACCAAGGATCTGTATTTCGTCGCCGACGGCACTGGCGGGCACATTTTCGCGGCCAGCCTCACAGAGCACAATCGCAACGTCGTAAAATGGCGCAAGGTTGAGCGTGAGAGAGCCGCCGCCGGTAAGCCCGATGTCGATACCAAGGATCCGGACGCCGTTGACCTGCCACCAGACAGCGACAGCGACGCTCCGGCTGCGAAGGCAGACCCCAACGATCTGTTGGATGGCGAAACACCGCGTGACCCCAAACTGCCGGTACTGCCCCAACCAAAACCGGAATGAGATAAGGGCGCCGAATCGGCGTCCTTACCTTGCCAACCACAAAGAGCCTTTGCTTGTTGGGGGCCACTTGGCGCCTTTGTGCTAAGGAGCCCTCTCCCGAAAGACCTCAGCCGTAGAGATTGGTCCGGACCGCCAGGTCATAGTGCGCATCGATCTGCTCGGCGACGGTTGCATCCTGCTGGGTCATTGCGGCCAGCATCTGCCCTGGTGTGGGCAGGCTTTTGCGGTCGATCAGAGATCCCGGGGCCCAAAGCCGTGCCCGGTTCACAGCCTTTCCGCAATGGAACAGGACCTCGTCCACCGTGACGATGATGGCGGTTTTGGGTACCTTCGGCCCTCCACCAGACTTGAGCAAAGCGCCGCATTTTCGGATATGCGGCTGTGTCCATTGATCCGCATGAACACGTCGAGGCCAGGGAACAGGAACAGCATGCCAAGCCGGTCGTCCTGCGTGAGGTTGCGCATGGATTCGATTCGGTTGTTTCCCGGCCAGTCGGCGAACGCCACGGTCTTGCTGTCCAGCACGCGAACGAAGCCCGGCGGACCTCCGCGCGGCGACGCATCGAGCCCGGTGCTATCGCCTGTGGCGAGGCAGAAAAACGTCGCCTTCTCCAAATAGGCGACATGAAATGACAGGAGCTCCGGCATGACTGCCTTCTGGATATGCTCCGACGGTGGCGCATAGAGCCGGTCGAGGTCGGCTTCAGCAAGACGGGAAGTTTGCGAGTCCATCGGCTTCTCCTGTTCAAGCAAGGGAGAAGTAGCCGCTTCTGCGCGGCCGCGCTAAGCTATCGGCGCCAATTAATTGCGAGTAGCTGCCATGATTGAGGAGAAGTTCGCCTTAGCGGCCAGCGACGCTCGTGACCCAATCATCGTCGCGCTGTACGAGGCGGAAGCCGAATATCGCGAACTGGGGATGCACAGCCATGCGCGCGGGCAGCTCTCCGGTCTGCGCCGGGGACTGCTGACCATGGGAACGGACAACGGTTCTTGGGTCGTGCCTGCCGATCACGCCGTTTGGTTGCCTTCCCACCAGCCGCATTACGGATGGACGCACGGCGCCGTCGAGGCGTGGAGTTGCTATGTGTCTGAGGCGGCCTGCCTGAGCTTGCCCAAGCGTCCCTGCACGATCAGAACCTCGGGTCTGCTGCGCGAGGCGGTCCTCCGTGCTTCGGATTGGCAAGGTTCAACTCTCGACGAGCAGCAGTGGCACGTTGCCATGGTGATTCTCGACGAGTTGCGCGCCGCTCCCGTCAAACCGTTTGGGCTGCCGATGCCGCGCGACCCGCGCCTTGCCCTGATCGCACGCGCCTTGCTCGACAAGCCGGGCGACCGACGCGGCGTGGACGAATGGGCGCAATGGGCCGGCATCTCGGAACGAACACTGAGCCGCCGCTTCGTCTCGGAAACCGGCTTCACCTATACGGCATGGCGCCAGAGGGCGACGCTGATGCGGGCTCTCGAGTTGCTGGCCGAAGGGCAAGCGGTGACCATCGTCGCCCTCGATCTCGGCTATGACAGCCTCAGCGCCTTCATCGCCCTCTTCAAGCGAACTTTGGGCGTCACGCCGTCCGCTTACTTCCAGCACCCCTTATGACTTGGATGGCAATCATGCCGCTACCGCCCGCCGAGCCCCGCTCGCATCAAAAGCCGCCTGACGGGCCCAATCTCCCGGGCCACCATCAGGCCGGCGGTGCGGACTAACTGCATCGGCAGGAAGCCGTTGAGCAGCGAACGGTTGAGAAGATCGACGCCGGTCACCCGTCCGGTCACATCAAGACGACGGGCATGGCCATAGCGCTTGGCAACCATCGCGCCGTCGAGGATATTGCCAGTCGACGGATGCGTCACGGCGCGGACGATCTCCTCTAGCGTCGCGATATCGCGTAGCGTCAGGTTGAAGCCCTGTGCGCCGATCGGCGGGAATCCATGCGCCGCCTCGCCCATCAGCACAACGCGGCCAGCGGCCAATCGCCGCGCCTGAAAGCCGGAAATCGGCCAGCGCTGGCGGGGGCTGTCGATGGTGACGGCCCCCAGGGCCGAGTTCGATCGGCGTTCAATTTCCATGGCGAGCGCCGCGTCATCGAGTCCATGCATGGCCTCGATCACTTCGGGGCGGTCCATCCACACCAGCGACGACCGTCGCGAGCCATGGGGAACCAGGGTGAATGGCCCCGCCTCGGTGTGAAACTCGACTGAGGTATCGTGGTGCGGCACGCTGTGTGAAAGCGCCAGCACCAGCGCCTCCTGCGGATAGCTCCAGGATTTCACCTCGATGCCGGCCGCTTGGCGAACACCGGAATTGCGGCCGTCCGCCGCGATCACCAATTCGGCGGTGACGGTCTCGCCCGAAGAAACCGTGAGTAGATCAGCTTTCTCGCCATGATCGAGCGCCTGGAACAGTGTCTCAAAGCGAACAATGCCGCCGCCACGGGCGGCCACGGCGTCCGACAGCGCGGCGACCAAGGGGCCATTGGCAACGTTATAGCCATACAGATCCCGGCCGATCTCTCGGGCGTCAAAGGTGACGTCAGGCGCCCGGAAGAGGCGGCCGGAGGCGTCGATGAGCCGCATTCGCCTGAGCGGCGCAGCGACGGATCGGAGCCCCGCCCAAACGCCGTGTCGTTCGAGGAAATCCACGGAGCCGCCCAGAAGCGCCGTCGTCCGCCAGTCGTTGACACTGGGGCGCGGCGCTATCAGCGCCACGCGCACACCCGCGTCGGCAAGCGCAATGGCCGCGGCGAGGCCTGCCGGCCCTCCCCCAACAACGGCGACGTCGAAATGCTGCGGCGCCTCGCTCATGCGCGTCTCCAAAAACAAGTGCCCTATGTGGCCATATCGCGCACGTTTGACAAGGTCGGCTCGCCCAGCCGGCATTGCCCTTCGAACAAAGCGGCGTGCCGACGAAACAGCGCGGTCATGCGATCAACCACAGCTCGGATCTCTGGCCGGTGACGGTCCTCGTTGTTCATGACGAGCCAACTCCGGTGCCGAAGCTCGCTGATTTCCTCACCCACCCGGCGGAGTTCCGGATCGACGTCGCCGACGAAGCAGGGCAGGACACCAACTCCGGCGCCGGACAGGATCGAATGGAGCAGTCCTTCGGCCCGGCTCACCGTGGCAATCAGATTGTTCGGCCACTTGTCATGCGGATAGCGCAGATAGCGGGAGACGGCCATTTCTTCCGAGACAGCGATCCAGCGCTCGCCGTGGGAGGGTGGCATGTCTGAGACGGCATAGACGGCATAAGCCACTTCCGGCAGCCGCACCGCGGCCAGATTGGTTTCCTCCGGCTCAAAGGCGCGGATGCCGATATCGGCACTGCGGTGAGCGAGCGACGCCCTCTCCTCGCCGATGCCGATGTCGATGCCATGCCGATCACCGGGGAGAACCAGCTCGCCGAGATTGCGGGTGAGGAAGCGAGCGCACCAAGTGCCGGCGCAGATCCGGATGCGGATCGCCCCGCACAGGCCAGCGTTCCAGATCTCCATCTCGCGCCCGGCCGCTTCCATGCCCGCGAGATGGTCGAGCAACGCCTGCCCGCCGCCGGTCAGTGAATAGCCAGTCTGGCTGCGCAGGAACAAACCACATTCCATTTGCCGTTCAAGCTCCAGCATCCGCCGGCCGATGGTGGCGCTGGAAAGGCCGATCCGGTCGGCCGCGGCGCTGAGGCTGCCACTGCGGGCAACCGCCAGGAAGATCTGATAGGAGTCCCAAGGGATGTGTTTCATTTCTGAATGCCAAGTTGCAATCCTGCAGGATTGAAGCGATTCATTTGCCGCTCTATCTAGGAGGTGGATAAGGGAGAAACGCCATGACCCCCGAACAATACATCCACCTATTCATGCAGCCAAAGCCGAAGAAAAGGTCATTTCCAGACCAGAGTCAATATGACTATGAATTGGAACTGACAGTCGCCTGCCAGAAAACCAGCATCGTCAAGCGAACAGCCCGCTATATACTTGGTCTTGTGCGATAGCGCGTCACATCCTGTCAGAAAAACTCCGGAAAGGCTCCAATTTCGCCTGAGTTCCGGATTGAGGGAGTGTTTTGCTGCCGGAAGGCACCGAGAGATGAGACGCAAAAGGCGCCGGCCTTGGCCGACGCCTTTTTCCCACGTGTTACGCGTGGCTCACCGTGAGTTGCGGATCACCTGCACATCGAGATCGCGGATCTTCTTGCGAAGGGTGTTGCGATTGACGCCAAGAAGCTCGGCCGCCTTGATCTGATTGCCACGGGTTGCCGCCAGCGCCGCCCCGATCAGCGGATACTCAACTTCCTTGAGGATCCGGTGATAGAGCCCCGGCGGCGGCAGATTGTCGCCAAACTCTGCGAAATACTTGGCGAGGAAGCGCTCCACCGACTCCGAAAGGTCCTCGTCGGTCGGCGTTTCTTCCTCGACCAGCGTCACGGTCGGCGTCGACAGTTCGGCTTCGATCAGGTTCACCGAGATGGTGTCCTGCGGATAAAGCGCGGCGAGGCGACGAACGAGGTTCTCAAGCTCCCGGATATTGCCCGGCCAGCGGTAGCGCTTGAGCCGTTCCACGGCGGCCGACTCGATCTGCTTGGAGGGTAAGCCCTCCTTCTCGGCCACGGTGAAAAAGTGCCGAACGAGATCGGGAATGTCCTCGATTCGCTCCCTGAGCGGCGGCAGGCGGATCGGCACCACGTTGAGGCGGAAGAACAGGTCCTCGCGGAACAGGCCCTGGTTGATCAGCAGCCTCAAGTCCTTGTTGGTGGCGGCGACAATGCGCACGTCGGTCTTGATCGGCGTACGGCCGCCGACGGTGGTGTATTCGCCCTGCTGCAACACGCGCAACAGTCGCGTCTGGGCATCCATCGGCATGTCGCCGATCTCGTCGAGAAACAGCGTGCCGCCCTCAGCCTGCTCGAACCGGCCGGCCGAACGGGCCTGCGCACCGGTGAAGGCACCCTTCTCGTGGCCGAACAGCTCGCTTTCGATGAGATCGCGCGGGATGGCCGCCATGTTGATCGGCACGAAGGGACCGTTGCGGCGTTTGCCGTAGTCGTGCAGCGCACGAGCTACCAGTTCCTTGCCGGTACCGCTCTCGCCGGTAATCATCACCGTCAGGTCGGTCTGCATCAAGCGGGCAAGAACGCGATAGATCTCCTGCATGGCCGGCGAACGACCGACCAGCGGCATGTTCTCCGAACCATCCTCGCCGACTTCCAGCCGCTGCTTGCCCTTGGGTTCGGCCAGGGCCCGACCGACGATGGAGATCAGCTCCTTGAGGTCGAAGGGCTTGGGCAGATACTCGTAGGCGCCCTTTTCGGAAGCGCGGATCGCCGTCATGAACGTGTTCTGCGCACTCATGACGACAACAGGCAGATCGGGACGCGCTTTCTTGATGCGCGGCAGCAGATCGAAGGCGTTTTCGTCGGGCATCACCACGTCGGTGATGACGAGATCGCCATCGCCTTGGCTAACCCAGCGCCACAGCGTCGCGGCGTTGGAGGTGAGCCGCACTTCATAACCCGCCCGCGACAGGGCCTGATTCAGCACCGTGCGGATTGCGGAGTCGTCGTCGGCGACGAGTATGCTGCCGGTAGGCATCGTAGAAGACCCTTTCAGTCCGCGATCTTGTCGACGTAGGCGGGAAGGAGGAGACGGAAGGTGGTGCGGCGCGGCTGGCTTTCGCATTCGATGACGCCGCCGTGGTCGCCAACGATCTTGGCGACCAGGGCGAGGCCGAGGCCGGTGCCATTGGTCTTGGTGGTAACGAAGGGATCGAACATGTGCGTCTGGATTTCTTCCGGCACGCCGGGGCCATTGTCGCGCACGCAGAATTCCAGCGGCAGGCTGACCCGCTCGCGCGTACCGGGCACGGAAAGCCGCACACCGGGCCGGAAGGCTGTCGTCAGCGCTATCTCGGCGTCCGGCGTGTCGGTCAGCGCCTCAGCGGCGTTCTTCACCAGATTGAGGAAGATCTGCACCAGTTGATCACGGTTGGCATAGACCGGCGGCAGCGACGGATCGTATTCCTCGACAATGCGGATATCGCGGGCAAATCCGGTCAGCGCCAGGCGTTTCACGTGCTCCAGCACGGCATGGATATTGACCGGCTCGCGCTCGATCGGCCGCTCGTCGGAGAACACCTCCATGCGGTCGACAAGCTTGACGATACGGTCGGCTTCATCAGTGATCAGTCGGGTCAGTGCCCGGTCTTCGTCGTCGGCCGCCTGTTCCAGAAGCTGCGCCGCGCCGCGAATGCCGCTGAGCGGATTCTTGATCTCGTGCGCCAGCATGGCAGCTAGGCCGGTCACGGAGCGGGCGGCGCCGCGATGGGTGAGCTGCTTGTCCATCTTGTCGGCCATGGTGCGCTCTTGCAGCATGATCACCACATGACCGGGCCGGTCGGATGCCGGGGCGGCATAGATATCGACGACACGCTCACCGCCATTGCGGGGCGTACCGACATCGACACGGTACTCGTTGACCGAAGCACCGCGCTCGCGCACCTGCTCGACGAGTTGAAGAAGCGGGCTGCCGAAGGGCACGAAGTGCCGGAGCGAATGCCGGCCGAGCACGGCGGCGCTGGACTGGAAGAAATTCTGCGCCGCATCGTTGGCCGAGCAGACCCTGCCTTCCGGATCGAGCATGATCACCGGATGCGGCAAAGCATTGAGGATCGACACTCCGAGATCCCGTTCCGCCTGAGTCTCCGCGCCTGGTGCGGATGATGACGTCGTCATGCGGCAACCCTCTCGAAACTCGCTCTGCCATCGGCGAACCACTCGTCGACGGCCTCCATCACCACGTCCGGCACCTCCGCCGTCAACGCTCGCCGCCGGATATCAGGCGCCGCCGCGTCGTCGCGCGGCATCGCGTCGAACGTCCAACCAACATGCTTGCGGGCCATCTTGAGGCCCAGGCCCTCGCGGTAGTGGCCCAGCATGTGCGCGTATTGCGCCTTGAGCGACGCAAGGATCTCGTCCCTGCCAGGAGCCTCGGCTTCGCCGCCGTTGGCGAGCGCCGCGGCGATCCGGCCCGGCAACCAGGGACGGCCATAGGCACCACGGCCGATCATCACCGCATCGGCGCCCGATTGATGAAGCGCTTCGCGGGCCGACGTCGCATCAATTACATCGCCGTTGACCACCAGCGGGATGGACACAGCCTCGCGCACGGCCCTCACCTTCGACCAGTCGGCCGCGCCCTTGTAGAACTGGTTGCGCGTACGGGCATGCACGGTCACCATGGCAACACCGGCCGCCTCGGCCCGTCGAGCCAGCTCCGGCGCGTTGATGCACCCGTCGTCCCAGCCGAGACGCATCTTCAGTGTCACCGGCACGCTGACGGCGCCAACCACAGCTTCGATCAGCGTCAGCGCATGATCGAGATCGCGCATCAGCGCCGAACCGGAATAACCCGACACCACCTTCTTGGCGGGGCAACCCATGTTGATGTCGATGATGTCGGCGCCACCGGCTTCCGCTGCCCGGGCGCCCTCGCCCATCCAGCGCGCTTCGCGACCGGCGAGCTGAACGACATGCAATCCGTCATCATCGGCTTCGGCACGCGCCGTCGTTTCCGGATGTCCTTCGAGCAGCGTTTCCGACGCCACCATTTCGGATACGGTGAGGCCTGCGCCGTAGCGGCGTGCGACACGGCGGAACGGCAGATCGGTGATGCCAGCCATCGGCGCGAGGAACACCGGCGACGGCAGAGTTACGCCGCCGACACAGAGTTCCGCCGCCGGCGCTGTCATCGCCTCGCGATCCGGCCTGGAAACCGCCATGCTTACACCTTGTGCACGAACTGCCATTGCATACAAATTACGCAATTGATAGCCGTTTGGAAGAAACGACGCAAGCGTCTTGCGGCGCATCCGGCCGATAACGTAACGAGAATGCACATTTTTGCCGCGACCGCCATGAGGTCGCCAAGCGGAGCCCAGCAAACGGCAATGCCTTCCAGCACGACCTCCCCTGCCCGCTCTTCCACCCGGCCCACCGTCGCGGTGATTCTGGTCGCCGCCGGGCGCGGCACCCGCGCCGCCAGCGTCGGCGCGCCTCCCAAGCAATACAGGCAGCTCCACGGGCGCCCTGTGATCGCTCGAACGATCTCCGCCTTCCTCGGCCATCCCGGCATCGACCGCGTGCTGACGGTCATCCACCCCGACGACCGCGACCTCTACGCCACGGCCGTCGCCGGGCTCGACGACCCCCGCCTCTCGCCACCGGTTCCCGGCGGTGCCGATCGGCAGGCAAGCTGCCTCGCCGGCCTTGCGACGCTGGCCGCCGATGCGCCAGACTACGTGCTGATCCACGACGCCGTTCGGCCATTCATAGGCCATCACGCCATCGACCGGGTGATAGAAGCCCTCGGCCGCGAAGTGGCCGTCCTCTGCGGCGTCTCGGTGATCGACACGGTCAAACGAGCCGATGAAACTGGCTACGTGAGCGAGACGGTACCACGCGAACGACTGTGGCGCGCCGCCACGCCGCAGGGCTTCCGCTATGCCGAAATTACCGCGGCTCACAGGGCGCTCGCGGCACGCGGCATCACCGGCATGACCGACGACGCGGCCGTCGCCGAACAAGCTGGCCATCGCGTGCTGCTCGTCGACGGCGGGGCCGACAACATCAAACTGACCACAGCGGAGGATTTCCAAATGGCCGAACAGCGTCTCGCCGCCGAGGCCTTCCTTGCCTGCCCCGACGTCCGCGTCGGCACGGGCTACGACGTCCACGTGCTTGAGCCCGGCGATGGCGTGACGCTCTGTGGCGTGTTCATCCCGCATGACCAGCGCCTGAAGGGGCATTCGGACGCCGACGTCGCCCTGCACGCGCTGACCGACGCCATTCTCGGCGCGCTTGGCGATGGTGACATCGGCAAGCATTTCCCGCCTTCCGAGGATCGCTGGCGCGGCGCCGCCTCCAAGCTGTTTCTGAAGGACGCCGTTCGCCGCGTCGCCGAGCGCAGCGGCATTCTTGCCCATTGCGACGTCACGATTATCGCCGAGGCGCCCAAGGTGGGCCCGCACCGCGAGGCCATGCGGGCGGCGATCGCCAGCGCCTGCGGCATCACCATCGATCGTGTGGGAGTGAAGGCTACCACCAACGAAGGGCTCGGCTTTGCCGGCCGCCGCGAAGGCATCGCCGCCATTGCCACCGCCACGGTGAGGCTACCTCTCTGAGGTGTGTTACTGGCGCGCCTTGCCCCTGTCGTCTGTTCTGAGGCGGACGACGACCTATATTGTATGGGATACCCAGGCGGCAAAGCAGCCGATGCCGAAGAGGAGATCGCCATGACCGACCTTTCGCCGCTTCATCCTCGCGCCCAAAATCTGCTTGAGAAAGCCCGTTCAAAGGGCGTGAAGATTGCCACCGCGGAAAGCTGCACCGGCGGCCTTGTCGCCGGCCTGCTGACCGAAATAGCCGGGTCGTCGGACGTGGTTGATCGCGGCTTCGTCACTTATTCCAACGAGGCCAAGGTGGAGATGCTCGGCGTGCCCGAGGCGACGCTGATCGCCCACGGCGCCGTTTCGGAGGCCACCGCCCGCGCCATGGCCGAAGGTGCCCTTGCGCATTCGCGCGCGACTTTTACCGTTTCCATTACAGGTATTGCCGGCCCCGGCGGCGGCACCGCCGACAAGCCGGTCGGCCTCGTCCATTTCGCCTGTGCCGGCACCGGCCGGCCGACTGTCCATGCCGAGCGGCGCTTTGGCAGTCTCGATCGCGCCGGCGTACGCTACGCGGCGGTGGTTCAGGCGCTCGCCATGCTGGAAGAGGCAATCGCCGACTGGAGCCTCACGGCTTGATTGGCCAACCGGAACTCATTGCGCTTTTACAAAGTCGATGAATGCACGTAGCGGCGCCGGCACCAGACGGCGGCCGGGATAATAGAGAAAGGGTCCGGAGAAGCTCGACCACCACGGCTCCAATACCGGCTCCAGCGTGCCGTTTGAAAAATGCGGCCGAAGCCACTCCTCGAAGAGGCCCATGATGCCGACGCCGCCGATCGCCGCCGCGATGAGAAGTTCCGCCGCGCCAGCGGTGCCGGCGATGAACTGACCAGCGGGATCAACATTGACGATCTCGCCATCCTTTTCAAATTCCCAGGGCGCGATGGCACCACTGGCAAAGCGGGCACGAATGCAATTGTGTTCGAGAAGATCGCGCGGATGGGAAGGCCGGCCGCGTCGATCAAGATAAGAGGGCGCCGCCGCGAGCGCGGAGCGCTGGCGCCGCGGACCAATCGGCACGGCGATCATGTCCTGTTCGAGCCGCTCGTCGTAGCGGATACCGGCATCGCAACCCGAAGCAACCAGATCGACGAACGTGTCCTCGGCAATGATTTCCAGCTGGATATCGGGATAGGCCGCCAGGAATGGCGGCACGATATCCGGCAGCACCAGTCGCGCCGCGCTGATCGGCACGTTGAGCTTCAGTCGCCCACCGATCCGCTCACGATAGCCGTTGACGACGTCGAGCGCCAAATCCACCTCGGCGACGGCCGGCGCCAATCGGTCGGCAAGCTCCCGGCCGACAGCCGTCAGCTCGACGCTCCGCGTCGTCCGGTGAAAAAGCCGCACGCCAAGCTGCGCTTCGAGCCGTCGCACCGCTTCGCTGAGCCGTGAGGCGCTATCGCCCGCCGATCTCGCGGCATCGCGAAAGCCGCCCGCCTTGGCCACCGCGAGGAAGGCCGACATATCGCCGAAATCAACAGCCATTGTTCGAAATTCCGTACAGCCTGTACCGAATCTACCCTGTTCCCAGTACAACGGCCAGCGCTTATCTCTGGGCTCTATCAGCGTAGGAGACAGCCCATGTCCTCGATTGAGAAATCCGGAACCTTCCGCCTCGGCGACCGCAGCGTGAAGCGGCTCGGCTATGGCGCCATGCAGCTCGCCGGCCCCGGCGTTTTCGGCCCGCCAAAAGATCGAACGCAGGCGGTAGCCGTACTGCGCGCGGCGATCGCCGCTGGCGTCGACCACATCGACACCAGCGATTTCTACGGCCCGCACGTTACCAACGAGATCATTCGCGAGGCGCTCCACCCCTACCCCGCCGATCTGACCATTGTCACCAAGGTCGGTGGAAAGCGCGGCTCCGATGGCTCGTGGCTGAAGGCCGACGCGCCCGACGAACTGCGCTCAGCCGTTCACGACAACCTTCGCAACCTTGGCCTCGATACGATCGACGTCGTCAACATGCGTTTCATGTTCGATCCGCATCGCCCGGCCGAGGGACCGGTCGAACCGCAGATCGAAGCGCTGGCCGAGCTGCAACAGCAGGGGCTCATCCGCCACATCGGCGTCAGCCACGTCACGTCGGCGCAGGTCAAAGCGGCGCAACGCATCGTCGATGTCGTCTGCGTCCAAAACCACTACAATCTCGCCCATCGCGATGACGACGCCCTGATCGATGAACTCGCCGCCGAGGGCATCGCCTATGTGCCCTATTTCCCGTTGGGCGGCTTCTCGCCCTTGCAGTCGGACACCCTCAGCGCCGAGGCAAAACGGCTCGGCATCACGCCGATGCAACTGGCGCTGGCCTGGTTGCTACGCCGCTCGCCCAACATCCTGCTGATCCCCGGCACGTCGTCGGTCGCTCACCTTGAGCAGAACCTCGCAGTGGCGGACATCACCCTCGACGACGCGACGCTTAAGGCGCTCGACGCCATCGGCAAGGCGTGACGCAAACCGGTGGGGCGCGGCTTAGAGCAATTTCAGCAAAAGTGGGAACCGGTTTTGCGTCCGGAATTGCGTCTTAACAAGGAGATAGAGCCTATTCGGCGAACCTGAATTCGCCGAATAGGCTCTAGGCCGCCCTCACCGCCTGAACTGGCGATAGAGCCAGATGAGGACGACGGCGCCAATGGTGCCGCCGACGAGATTGGGAAGCCAACCGTTGGGACCGTTGGGCACGATGCCGAAATGGCGGACCACCCAGGCGAACGCCAGCGCACCGACGACGCCAAGAAGCAGGTTGGTGAGAAGACCATGGTTGGACCGGGTGAAGCGCTCGGCCAGCCAGCCGGCCAGCAGCCCGATGATAATGGTTCCGAGAATACCGACGCCTGCCATTTTGCCCCTCCGTGACCCATTATGGACGTCAATGTAAGCTGTCCTTACATCGGCCGGAAGTGCAGAAACATCGCAAACGCATCTTACTCTCTCCTCAGCGGAGATGCGCCGTCAAAACCTTGAAACTGGCGTAGCCGAAAGCGACGGCGAGCAGCCCGTCGAACAGGCGACGGATACGGGCAAAGCCGCGCGCCACCGTGGCCGATGAGAAAACCACGGCGTAGGTCAGGAAGATCAAGGCGCTCTGCAAACCCACGGCGGCGATCACCACCAGAAGCGTTCCCATCGGCGCGCTCGGCGGCACGCCGATCGAATAGAGGGCCCCGAAGAACAGGATGGCCTTGGGGTTTGTGAGGTGCAGCACCAGCCCTTTGCGATAGGCCCCGCCCCACGTCAGGTCATCGACGGCACTGAACGTCAGCGCCTTTGGGCTGACGGCGCTTCGAGCCGACTTGACGGCGAGATAGAGAAGATAGCCGGCGCCGAGGTAGCGAATGACCTCAAGGATCCAGGCGTTAGCCAGCATGATCGCGCCGAGGCCGAGCGCCGCCGCCGCCGACCACGTGAGCGAGCCGGTCACCACCCCGCATGCCATGGCAACCCCACGCTGACGGCCAGCCCCCATGGACATCGATGCGACAGCCAGGGTGGCCGGTCCCGGACTGGCTGTGGCGATGAACGCGGCGGACAGGATGATCGGTAGATTGACGGCAAGGCTCATGTCAGCCTCCCCTGCGTTTAGGCGCCTACACCGTAAATGGCGTCGGCGCGCGTCTCAAAGGCTTCGGAGAACTTGCGGAAAGCCCGGTCAAACATCGAGCCCATGAGGGCGCCTAGCATCCGGCTGCGGAACTCATAGTCGATCCAGAAATGAACGTTGGCGCCATTCCCCTCGCGCGGCGTAAAGGTCCAGCGATTGTCGAGGAAGCGAAAGGGGCCATCGACATATTCGACCTTGATGGCGAGCGCTGCTCGGTCGAGCGTCACCATCGAAGTGAAGGTCTCCCGCACCGGTCCATAGCCGGCGGTGAGATCGGCGATCAGCACCTCGCGGCCGTCCTCGTCGGTGCGCCGCTGCCGGACGACCAGCCGCTCGCAGAGCGGCACGAACTCAGGGTATTTATCGACATCGGCCACCAGATCGAACATCCGCTCCGGGCTGTGGTTGACGTGGCGCACGGTCTCGAAGGTCGGCATTATCCGGTAGCGTCCTGTGATCCAGAATGAAGCAAGGCGGCTTTTAAAGCATCATCCGACCGGAGTGAAGCGAGGATCGAAAAGATGATGCGTCTTAAACAACGAGCTGGAGTGCCGATCTGATGCAATCAGATCGAACAGCGCTCCAGCATCGCCCTACGCTTTTCAGACTTCGCGCTGAAAGGCAACAATCCTGCCCAGCTTTTAGCCCCTCGCCTCGGCAAGCTTCTTCTCACGGTTGGCCCGAAGCTTCTCGAAATCTTCGCCGGCATGATGGGACGAGCGGGTCAGCGGGCTCGACGACACCATCAGGAAACCCTTGGTGTAGGCAACGGTTTCATACGACTTGAACTCGTCCGGCGGCACAAAGCGAATGATGGCATGGTGCTTGGAAGTCGGCTGCAAATATTGGCCGATGGTCAGGAAATCGACGTCGGCCGAGCGCAGGTCATCCATCAGTTGCAGCACCTCGCTCCGCTCCTCACCGAGGCCGACCATGATGCCGGACTTGGTGAAGATGGTGGGATCGAGTTCCTTCACGCGCTGCAAAAGGCGAATGGAATGGAAATAGCGCGCGCCGGGACGAACGGTGAGGTAATTCGACGGCACCGTTTCCAGATTGTGATTGAACACATCCGGCTTGGCCGCCACCACAACTTCCAGCGCGCCGTCCTTGCGCAGGAAGTCAGGCGTCAGCACTTCGATGGTGGTCGACGGCGAGCGGGCGCGGATGGCACGGATCACCTGGGCAAAATGTTCGGCACCGCCGTCCTGGAGATCGTCACGGTCCACCGAGGTGATGACCACGTGGCGGAGGCCGAGCTTTTCGACGGCCAGCGCCACATTCTCCGGCTCATTGGGATCGAGCGGCGCCGGCATGCCGGTCTTGACGTTGCAGAAGGCGCAGGCACGGGTGCAGGTGTCGCCCATGATCATCATGGTGGCGTGCTTCTTCGACCAGCACTCACCGATATTGGGGCAGCCCGCCTCCTCGCAAACTGTGAAGAGACCGTTCTCCTTCACGATGCCCTGCGTTTCCTTGTAGACCGGCGACCCTGGCGCCTTGACGCGGATCCACTCGGGCTTGCGCTGGATGGGGTTGTCCGGACGATTGGCCTTCTCCGGATGGCGCGCCTTGGGCGCGGTCTTCACGGTGTCGAGAATGGTGACCATTTCAGTCGCTTTCTTGCCCTACGGCCGGCCTCGGCCGGTCTTCTGTGACTATCTTCCTAGCAAAACTACTAGGGCTGGGCCATGCCAGTGCCGTCGCATCTGGGCTGCGCCGTTGTCATACAGTTTCTCTAGAAGCCGCCGCCGGTTTTGAAGCCGTCACCGCCGGAGTCACCGCCGCCGCCAAACCCGCCACCCGTGCCGAACCCACCGCCGTCGCCCCACGACCCACCGCCGCCCCAGTTACCGCCGAAGTCGTCGCGGCGACCGGAGCCGCTATACCGGTAGCCATCTCGGAACGCCCCTTCCAGTACGGCTGCCGTGATCGCGCCGGAGATGATGCCGCCGATCATGTTGCCGATCATATCGCCGTTGGAGAAATTACCATTGGGGCGATCGTAGCCGCTACGACGGAAAACATCGCGCGAATGCTCAAGCTCTTGCCGCTTGTTGGCCATATCGATCGACGTGCGCCGGAGTTCCTCCGCCTGGGCATCGACGCGAACAAGATCACGCTCGATCTGGCGCAAAGACTTGACGATACGGTCATCCTCCGGCGTCGGCGTCGCTTCGGCGCGCCTGACCAGCTCAACGATGTCGGCGCGGGCCAATGTGCCGGCCAGATCGTCGATCACCCCACGCACCGCCGGATCCCCCTTGTCGTCCAGCGCCGTCGCCGTTTCCTTGTCGATGCTGTCGACGTCCGACCGGACGCGGGCAATATCGGTCTCGACCTTGGCAAGCGCCCGGTCGGCCTCGGCCACAGCGGCTTCAAGCGGTCTGATACCGTCAGCTTCCAGCGCAGCTCGCTCATGAGCCTGTCGAGCTGCCACGGCCTCTGCCACGTCGGCCTTGAGGCGCTCGGCGTGCTCGGCAAGGCGCAAAGGTATCTCGGTCAGCATGAAGTAGTTGATGCGCGCCGCATCGTAGCCGGCAAGCCGGGCCACCTTGCCATCGAAATAGCGGGCCAAAGGTCCCGCCCTATAGGTCGACGTACCGTAGCCGTGCTGCCAGAGATACATGAACAGGCGATCGGCCTCGTAGGGCTTGCCCTTGACGGCGCGATCTTCATCCGCCTGTCGCCGCTTTCCCTCAGCCGCGGTCGCTGTTGTCTCGGCAGCCTCGACGGCGGCGGTAAGGCGCTGCCATTCGTCCTCGTTTGCAAGCCGCGCTTCCACCGCGTCAGTTTTCGCTTCGACAAGATCGATTGCCGCGTCGCGCTGCTTGACCGCCGCGGCACGCTGATCTTCGAGGTCCTGAAGCTTCTTCGACGCCCCCTCGCGGCTAGCCTTGAGCTCGACAAGACGATCGCGACGCTTGTCGAGAACAACACGAGCCCGCCGCTCGACACTATCGAGTTCACCGACCATCTCGCCACCGGCGATGGCATCCAGCCTCAGGCGGGCCAGTGCCCGGAAGGCATCCGCCTTCTCCGCCCGCAGGCGGTCGCCCTCAGCCTTGGTGTCGGCCAGCATGGCGACCAGACGGTCCTCGTCGCGTCGGACGCCAAGGATGGCCCGTTCGATGTCGTTGAGCGCCTGTCTGGCGGAAATCATGCTGTGTCCTCGAATTCAGGGATGGCGTCCGGCTTTTGTTCCGGCACTTACCAGCTGGTGATGGCGCCCGAGAGCACATCCATTTCGTAGACCGGTTCAAGGCTGCCGCGTGGCTTCTCGCCGAGGATATTGTCCTCCACGATGCCGTCGTTGCTCTTGTCGGCCGCAACCTTGTCATAGGTCGCCTTGGGCACGCGAATACCCCATTTGTCGACCGTCCTGACCTTGCCGTCTTCCTCGCTGGTCACCGGCATCTTCAAGGCATCGCCAGACGGCGTCACCGCTTCGACGATCAGATAGTAGTTACGGGCCTGGGTGTTGACGTCGGGAACCCGATAGACGCCGGTCTTTTCACCCGGCCGCGACATAATCCGCAGTTCGTAAGTCTGCGCCAGCTTCGCGCGGAGATCGGCGATCGCAGCGACTGCCTGTCGGGCCGCGGCAGCATCGCCGGCGGTGATAGCCGAGCGAGCGGCGGCGACGCGCGTTCGCGCTTCCACCTGAGCATCCGAGGTGAGGGCTTCCGTCGCCAAGGCTTTCTCGGCCGCGTCGACGGCTTCCGGCAGCGTCACGCTCATCTCGGCCCGCACGGCCTCGGCGGCTCGTTCCGTCGACGCAACACGCCAGTAGGTGACGCCACCGAGCACGACGAGGGCGAGCAGCGCCGCTCCGGCGATCTTGCCCACCATGGCGCGCTCGACCCAGAACAGCGCCATCGTCCTGGCAAAGGACGGCGGCGCCGGGTCGTAGGCGAAGCGACTCTCCTTCAAGGCACGGATGCCGTCATCGAGAATGCGATCGGAAACCTTGAGCCCCTGCCCTTCGTAGAGCGTCCGGAGCCGTTCCTTCAAAGTGGCGTCGCGGCTATCCTCACTAAGCGCTTTTTCGACCACACCTTCTTGGTGACGCAGCGTGTCGACCACGTCCATCGCCAGCATCAGTTCGTCGAGCTTGGGAGCAGCGCCACCACCCTGAGCAATATCAGCCATTGAGCACCAATGCGTTGCCCTGCTCGGCAAGGCGGGCCATCCGGCGCTTGCCGTCCTCGACAGCGGCGCGGATCTCTTCGGAGTTCTTGGTGGCCAGCGTCCGCATCTCGGCAATGATCTCGGTCGAGCGCTCCTGATAGGTGACGACGCTGTCGACCAGCTTCTTCACCGCGTCGGCACGCACCGTCGGGCCATAGCCGGCCTTCAGCGCCTCTTCCTGCACCTTGCCGCCAATGTCGGCCAACACTTCCAGCGACTTCGACACGCCCTCCTTCATGGCGTTCAGCGTCTGGGTCGACTCGTGGAGGCCAAACACGCCGGTAAACGACGCCTTCAGCGCCGTGAACACCGATTCATTGGTAGTGAAGAAGGAGATCGACTGCTGGTAGACACGCTCCTTGGCCGACGTCGTCTGCAACAGGCGCGCCATGATCACTTCGGACGTGTTGTAGCCAATGGTGAGATTGTCGGCGAGATCCTTGGCCACCTGGTAGCGGCCTTCCTCGTTCTGCATGGCCCGGAGCTTCTCGTCGCGAATGAGCTCCAGCTTCGCCCGCTCGGAAGCCTCCGTGCCTGCAAAGCCGGCCACCGCCTCAGAAGCCTTGCCCAGTTCGTCCTTGGCAACCGCGAGCTTGGCCTCGGCCGCCTTAAGCACTTCCAGCGCCGCCACCTCAGCCTGCTTCAGCGCGCCCCGGAAGTCGCGGTAGGCCTCGAGAATGATCTGCTCGCGTTCGATGTTGGCCTTGGTATCGCGAGCCACCTCGACATAGGTGTCGCGAATACCGTCGAAACGGCTGGCGATGTCGCCGCGCGAGATCTTCATCCAGGTGTTGGTCGCTCGCTCGAACAGATCGAGTTTGCCATCGGATATCTGGTCGACCATCGCCTTGGCGTCGTCGCGGATCGAGTTGAAGCCCTGGGTGATCTTTTCGTAGCGTTCGCCGATCGACATCTGCGAAATCTGCTCGCGCACCACCTCGTTGAACACGCTCATCTGGCTGAGCGTGCGGGTGATGACGGCGATCCTGTCGGGGTCGAGATCGGTAATCCTCTCGAGAAGGCCGATGATCGGCGACTCCTCGGTTCGGGCCGGCAGGAGGCCGAGGTCGCGCAATCCACCCATCGCTTTATCGAGATACTGCATGGGCGTCTTCACAATGTCGGTCGTGGTCAAGGCCGTTTCCCCCAGTCACCGAAAACGCGGATGAACGTCCGCGAGGCGTCGCGCAAGATGTAGTTATCCCATCGGCCGTCGCAAGCAGACGTTCAGCGAAAATTCAAGCGCCGAAGATCGCCTCCAGCGCGCCTCGCATCACCTTGGCATCGGGCTCGCGGCCGGTCCACAGGCGAATGCCGATCACACCCTGGTTGACCAGCATGCCCAGCCCGTCGAGCGTAACGGCGCCCCGCGTCTCCGCCTGCTTGAGGAAGGCGGTATGGGGCGGGTTCGGAATCACGTCGGCCACCACCATGCCCGGCCGAACCGAGGCGAAATCAACGGCAGGCAGATCGTGCACCCCCGGGAAAAGGCCGATCGATGTCGCGTTGATCAGAACGTCGGCGTCCTCGGGAACAGCGTAGTCGTCCCGCCACGGCACGAACTCGGTCGCCGCCGCCGTATGTGCTGCCACCAACTTCACCACCGCCTTGCCGCGTGCCGCATCCCGGTTGACGACGGTGATCGAGGCCGCGCCGGCCAATGCCGTCTCGACAGCGATCGCTCGGGAAGCGCCACCAGCACCGAGAACCACGACGCGCTTGCCCTTGGGATCGATCACCGTCTTGAGCGAGGTTAGAAAGCCCTTGCCGTCGGTGTTCTCGCCGGTCAGTCGGCCGTCCTGGTTGACCACGCAATTGACCGCGCCGATGATTTCGGCCGAGGGAGCGAGTTCGTCGATGAAATCGATCACCGCCACCTTGTGCGGCAGCGAGCAGTTGAAGCCACGCCAGCCCATGGCGCGGGCACCCCGCACGGCATCGCCGAGGTCGGCCGGCGCCACGTCGCAGTTGATGTAGCGGGCGTCGAGTCCCATGGCGCGATAGGCCGCCTCGACCATAGCGACCGTCGGGTTCTCGGCGACCGGCGTTGCAAAGCAACCGGTGAGAAGGCTAAGAAAATTGAGTTCGACAGGCATGGCGTCATCCCTCCCGGGGGCCGGTCGAACGCCGCCCCTCTCCCTAGGATGATCTTACTGCCAGGAGCCCGGCTTGGAAACGCGCCTTACAGTCCGCTTTCCGACCGGTCTGTATTCTACCGACGTCCCTTGAGCGGGGTTACCTTAGCCGAAGGCTTGTCAGCGGGGAGCCGCTGCTCGATCACACCGCGCCAGCCGAGGCCCCGATAGGTCTCATACCCTGGTGTGACGTGCTGGGCGATGATCCGGCCGTCACACACCTGCCAGCCGGCCTGCCCACTGCCGAAGGCCGGCAGTCGCTCGGTCAGAAGACCTGCGCCGTCAGACGCTGCGATGATCCGGTTGTTGCGATCGACGATCAGTACGCGGCTGATCGCCTTTTCTTCGTCGGTGAGGCGCACGCCCTCGACGATGGCGCGCGATTGCGGCTCCCAATCGAAGTGAATGGCCAAAAGACCGATGGGCCGGCCGTTCGCATCGCCACCGGTTCGTACCGGCGTAACGAAGGTGCCAACCATCGTGTCCGCCAAAAGCGGTTCGCGGGCGATATCCTCGGCATGAAAATCGTCGCCGGTCCGAAGCCCCATGCCTGTGCGAAACCAGGATCGCGAGGAGATGTCAGTCCCGGCGATAGGAAAACGATCGCCCCGACCGGACGCCACCACCTTGCCGTGGGGATCGCACAGCCAGATATCGAGATAGACGGTATAGGCGCGCAGAATGACGTTGAGGCGCCGCGCGGCATAGGCGAAGGCCGCCTCGCCAGGCGCCGTCATCGCATCGACAAAGGCGGAATCGGTGGCCCACCAGCGGACATCGCACGTGCGTTCGTAAAGGTTGCGATCGACGATCTCGATGGCATTGAGCGCAAGGTCGACAAGCCTCTGCCCTTGCGACGACTGGCTCATCTCCTGGACCAGCGAAGAAATCTCGCCGATCTCCGAGGCAAGTTCGGCCTCAAGCGCTGTCGACAGCTTCTCCACTTCCTCGGAGATGCCGCGCACTTCCTGGCTGACCACGGCAAAGCCTCGGCCAGCCTCCCCGGCCCGTTCGGCCTCGATCAAAGCGTTGAGTGCAAGAATGCGCATACGGCGGTTGATCGCCCTGATTTGCCCAACCTTGTTGAAGGCGATTTCCTGAACGGATTCCGACTTTGACGAAATGTCGCGAATGGACACAATCGAAGCAGTCATCCGATCCCCCGGATTTTCGCATTTTCAACGGACGCAGAGTCGCATTCACCCCGTTAACAAAGTAAAAATAGCGATCGAAGTTCTACGGACAGAAATGCTGCTTTTATTTGCAGAGAACCCACGAAGAGCGACTGCAACGCGCAGCCATAGCTCAGACGACCATCCGCGCCAGGAACACGAAGATGATCGCGCCAATGGTCGCAACAGCTACTTCGTGCAGGAAGGGGCTGGCGATAGGAATGTTGATACCAGTCCATTGCAGCACCAGCCCGCCGACGAACGAGCCGATCAGGCCGGAGACCAGATAGCGGATGAGGCCGCCGCCGCCCACGATAAAGCTCGCCAGCCAGCCGGCGAGAAGACCGACGGCACCCCAAATCAGAAAGGCATGTCCCTGCATCGCGCTATCTCCTGACAATAAACTGGTATCGCGGTTTTGCGTCCGAAATTGCGCCGCAATAAAACGAGGCCGGCAAGATCACCGCCAGCCTCTGCCATAAATCGCAATCACGCCTCAAATATGGATGGCGCGACCATAGGCGGCAAGCACGCTCTCGTGCATCGTCTCGCTGACGGTTGGATGCGGGAACACCGTGTGCATCAGCTCTTCCTCGGTGGTCTCGAGCTGCATGGCAATGACAAAGCCCTGGATCATCTCCGTCACTTCGGCGCCGATCAGATGGGCGCCGAGCAGTCGGCCAGTCTTGGCGTCAAAGATGGTCTTGACGAGGCCGTCCGGCTCGCCGAGCGCCACCGCCTTGCCGTTGCCGATGAACGGGAACCGCCCGACCTTCAGCTCGAAGCCCGCCTCCTTGGCCTTCTTCTCGGTGAGACCGACGGAGGCCACCTGCGGGTGGCAATAGGTACAGCCGGGGATCTGTAGCTTATCCATCGGATGGGGATGCAGACCAGCGATCGCCTCGACGCACAAGGTGCCTTCATGCTCGGCCTTGTGGGCAAGCATCGGCGGACCGGCAACGTCGCCGATGGCATAGATGCCCGGCACATTGGTGCGGCCGAGACCATCGGTGGCGATGGTGCCCCGATCCAGCTTGACGCCCAGCGCCTCAAGGCCGAGGTTCTCGACATTGCCGACGACGCCTACGGCCGAGATGACGCGATCGGCGGTGATCTCCTGCTTGGTGCCATCCTTGAGTTCGACGGTAGCCGTCACCTCGTTGGCGCCCTTCTTCAGCGAGGCGACCTTGGCTTCCAGAAGGATCTTCATGCCGGCCTTCTCGAAGCGCTTCTTGGCGAGCTCGGCGATCTCGTGGTCCTCGACCGGCATCACCTGGCTCATCACCTCGACGACCGTGACGTCCGAACCAAGCGCCCGATAGAAGCTCGCGAACTCGATGCCGATGGCACCCGAGCCGACCACCAGCAGGCGCTTGGGCAGCGCTTCCGGCACCATCGACTCGAAATAGGTCCAGACCAGCTTCTTGTCCGGCTCCAGGCCCGGCAGAACGCGCGGGCGAGCGCCGGTCGCCACGATGATATGCTTGGCCTCGAAGTCGCCGGCCGGCAGCCACCCCTTCGGCGCGCCGTCAATCGCCTTCACCTTGACCTTGCCGGGCGCGGTGATGGTCGCCTCGCCCCAGATCAGGTCGACCTTGTTTTTCTTGAGCAGGAAGCCGACGCCCTGGCTCATCTGCTGGGCGATGCCGCGCGATCGCTTGACGATCGCCGCGACGTCGACACCCGGTTTCTCGGCCTTGATGCCATAATCGGCGGCGTGCTCGATATAGTGGAAGATCTCGGCCGAACGCAGCAGCGCCTTGGCGGGGATGCAGCCCCAGTTGGGGCAGATGCCGCCGATATAGGCGCGTTCGACAACGCCGACCTTGAGGCCGAGCTGGGCGGCGCGGATAGCAGCGACGTAGCCGCCAGGTCCGGAGCCGATGATCAGGATGTCATACTGGGACATAGGTCTATGCCTTCAATCTGGGTGCGGCGCGGGACAAGCCTCGCGCCGGAAGCAGGCGGCGCCGGTCCTGCCGGCAGCCGCCTCCCGAAATGGACGACGGGGGAGGAACCCCGTCACACCAGCATCGACATCGGCTTCTCGATGAAGCCCTTCAACGCCCGCAAAAGCTCGGCGCCGAGCGCGCCGTCGACGGCGCGATGGTCGGTGGAGAGCGTGACGCTCATCACCGTGGCGACGGCAAGCTGGCCGTTCTTCACCACCGCCCGCTGTTCGCCCGCGCCAACAGCCAGGATGGTCGCGTGCGGCGGGTTGATGACGGCCGCGAAGTCCTTGACGCCGAACATGCCGAGGTTGGACACCGATGTGGTACCGCCCTGGTATTCTTCCGGCTTCAGCTTGCGGTCCTTGGCGCGACGAGCCAGATCCTTCACCTCGTTGGAGATGGTGGAGAGGCTCTTCTCGTCGGCCTTGCGGACGATCGGCGTAATCAGGCCGCCGGGGATCGATACGGCCACGCCGACGTCGGCGTGGCGATGCTTCAGCATGCCACCGTCGGTCCAGGAAACGTGGGCATCCGGCACAGCCTTGAGAGCCAGCGCGTAGGCCTTGATCACCATGTCGTTGACCGACACCTTGTAGGCAGGCTTGCCATCGGAGGTCGGCGACGCATCGTTGATATCCTTGCGCAGGGCCAGCAGCGCATCGAGTTCCACGTCGACCGTGACGTAGAAGTGCGGCACCGTCTGCTTGGATTCGGTAAGGCGGCGGGCGATGGTCTTGCGCATGCCATCGTGCGGGATCAGCTCGTAGCTGTTGGGATCGAACAGCTTGAGCGTCATCTCGTCGCTGGCACCGGTCGGCTTTGCTGCTGGTGCGGCGGCCGGAGCCGAGGCCTGCGGAGCCGCCGGCTTCGGCGAAGCTTCTACCTTTTCAACGTCGCGCAGGATAATACGGCCTTTTGGCCCCGAGCCCTTGACGGACTTGAGGTCGAGCCCCTTGTCCTTGGCAACCCGGCGAGCCAGCGGCGAAGCAAAGACGCGTTCGCCCTCGGCAGCCTTGGCAGCTTCCGCCTTTGGCGGCTCCTGCTTGGGAGCATCGGCCTTCGGAGCTTCCGATTTGGGCTTTTCCTCGGCCTTGGGCGCTTCCGCCTTGGCCTCAGCCGGAGCCGAGCCTTCGGCGGCTGCCGCGGCGGTGGCGACATCCTCACCCTCTTCGGCAAGGATGGCGATCACCGCGTTGACCGGTACGTCGGCCGTACCCTCGGCTACCACCAGCTTGGCGACAATGCCCTCGTCAATCGCTTCGACCTCCATGGTCGCCTTATCGGTCTCGATCTCGGCGAGCACCGTGCCGGATTTCACGGCATCGCCCACCTTGACGTTCCATTTGGTCAGGTTGCCCGTCTCCATGGTGGGAGAGAGCGCCGGCATCAGGATCTTGATCGGCATTTTATCTCTCCTCAGCGATAGGTGACGGCACGTACCGCCTCGATCACGTCGCCGATGGTCGGCAGGGCGAGCTTCTCGAGATTGGCCGCGTAGGGCATCGGCACGTCCTTGCCTGTGATGCGGCCGACCGGCGCGTCGAGATAATCGAAGGCATTGGCCTGGATCTGATAGGCGATTTCGGAGCCCACCGAACCCTGCGGCCAACCTTCCTCGACCGTCACGCAACGACCAGTCTTCTTGACCGAGTTGACCACCGTCTCGATGTCCATCGGACGAATGGTCCTGAGGTCGATCACCTCGGCGTCGATACCAAGGCCGGCCAGTTCTTCCGCCGCCTTGATCGCATAGGACATGCCCATGCCGAACGAAACGATGGTGACGTCCTTGCCGGCCTTGTGGATGCGCGCCTTGCCGATCGGCAGCACGTAGTCGTCGAGCTTCGGCACATCGAAGTGATGCCCGTAAAGGACTTCATTCTCAAGGAAGATCACCGGATTGGGGTCGCGGATCGCCGCCTTGAGCAGGCCCTTGGCGTCGGCCGCCGTGTACGGCATCACCACCTTGAGGCCGGGGATCATGCCGTACCAGGCGGCATAATCCTGGCTGTGCTGGGCGCCCACGCGAGCAGCGGCGCCATTGGGGCCGCGGAAGACGATCGGACAGCCCATCTGACCGCCGGACATATAGAGCGTCTTGGCCGCCGAGTTGATGATCTGGTCAATCGCCTGCATGGCGAAGTTGAACGTCATGAACTCGACGATTGGCTTCAGGCCGGCGAAAGCGGCGCCAACGCCGATGCCGGCAAAACCATGCTCGGTGATCGGCGTGTCGATGACGCGCTTGGCCCCGAACTCGTCAAGCAGGCCCTGCGATATCTTGTAGGCGCCCTGATACTCGGCGACTTCCTCGCCCATCAGGAACACGTCGCCATCGCGGCGCATTTCCTCGGCCATCGCCTCGCGCAACGCTTCGCGGACCGTCTTGCTTTCGAACTGAGTGCCAGCGGGAAGGTCGGGATCGGCTTCCACCTTGACGGCGGGCGCCGCCGGCACGGTGCTCGACGCCTGTGCGATCGGCTGCGGCTTTTTGGCCGGCGCAGCCTGGGCGGCTGGCTTCGGCGTCTCGCCCGCCTCGGGCTTCGCAGTGGCCGTCTCGCCTTCCTCGCCGACACGGGCGATCACGGCATTGACCTTCACGCCTTCGGTGCCATCGGCCACCAGGATTTCGAGAAGCTTGCCCTCGTCGACGGCTTCGATTTCCATCGTCGCCTTGTCGGTTTCAATCTCGGCGAGCACGTCGCCGGACTTCACATCGTCGCCCACCTTCTTCAGCCACTTGGTGAGCGTGCCTTCTTCCATGGTCGGCGACAGCGCCGGCATCAGGATGTCGATTGCCATTTTCAAAACCTCTCGGGCGCTGTCAGCGAAGAATGTCGGTCCACAGCTCGGACGGATCCGGCTCGGCATCAGCGGAGGCGAAGTCAGCCGCTTCGGTCACCACCGCGCGCACGTTCTTGTCGATCTCCTTGAGATCGTCCTCGCTGGCCCAGCCCTTCTCGACCAGCCGCTTCCGGACCTGCTCGATCGGATCACGCTCGTCGCGCATCTTCTGCACTTCGTCCTTGGTCCGGTACTTGGCCGGATCGGACATCGAATGGCCGCGATAGCGGTAGGTCTGCATTTCGAGGATATAAGGACCGTTGCCAGCCCGCGCCCACTCGACGGCGCGATCGGCCGCCGCCTTGACGGCGCGAACGTCCATGCCGTCCACCTGCTCGCCCGGAATGTTGAAGCTCTCGCCGCGCTTGGCAAAATCGGTCTGCGCCGAAGAACGGCTAACCGAAGTGCCCATCGCATAACGGTTGTTCTCGATGACGAAAATCACCGGCAGCTTCCACAGCTGCGCCATGTTGAAGGTCTCATAAACCTGACCTTGGTTGGCCGCGCCATCGCCGAAATAGACGACCGACACATTGTCGGTCCCGCGATACTTGTCGGCAAAGGCGAGACCGGCGCCGATCGGCACCTGGGCACCGACGATGCCGTGACCACCGAAGAACTGCTTCTCGCGGCTGAACATGTGCATCGAGCCGCCTTTGCCGCGCGAATAACCACCCTGGCGGCCGGTCAGTTCAGCCATGACACCCTTGGGGTCCATGCCGCAAGCCAGCATGTGGCCGTGGTCGCGGTAAGACGTCGTGACCTGATCTTCGCCCTCGCGCAGCGCCTTGGCGATACCGACGACCACCGCTTCCTGACCGATATAGAGATGGCAGAAGCCGCCGATCAAACCCATGCCGTAGAGCTGGCCAGCCTTCTCTTCGAAGCGCCGGATCAGCAGCATGTCATGGTAGGCCTTGAGTTCTTCGTCCTTTTCGAACTCAGCGACCTGATAATTGATGGTCGAATTGGACGTCCTGCCGGTTTTTTTCGTCGCGGATGTCGGGCCCGAAGCGCGGCTGCGCTTCTCGGTCGCCGGTCGTACAGCCATTGATCGCTCCTCCCGTATCGGGATTATTCCGTAGAGGCGCCGACGGAACCCCTTTCCTGGGAGCAAGTCAAGGTTTGGATCGCATGTCAATCATGCGAAAGCCGCATCACTCGATTCACGATTAACTGAAATCGAGTTAATTTAGGGAAAATATAGCAATATCAATTGCTTTTTGCCTGAGCCAACTTGTCAAAATCCATGATGACCACTTCATTCGGATTGACAACAGAAAGTTGCACCCGCGCTCGTTCGTCGACCATATCCTGATCGAGACTGGAAGGGCGCAGCAGCTTGACGTGCGCTTCGAGCGCAGATTTCTGGGCATTCAGGCGGGCCAATTCGGCGTTGAGTTCCTGGGTACGGCTCTCAAAGCGGGCGCGCCCGACCATACCAAACTCGCCATTGACGGCATGATAGCCGAAATAGCCCAAGAAAACGGCGGTCACGGCGGGGAGAATGAGGCGACGAAGCCAAGACGGGCGATGCTGACGGGTAATCATACGCAACGAACTCACGCGGAACGGCGGGAACATCCCGTTCCCTTACTGAGGGAGTCTGAACCAACGTGGTAAAAGGAGGGTGAACAGCGCCTCATATGCTTCGGCAAAATGAGTCTCTGGAGCCGCGCAATAGACAAAAAGTGGCAAACGCCTCGCGCCTCCCGTAATCACGACATCGTGTCCCGACGGCCAGCACGACAAGGGCGTAGGGAGCCGCCAAACCGCCACGAAATCCGGCGATGGATCGGAAAAATTGGGAGGATCAGGCGTGAAGTTTGCGCGGATATGGCCGCGGCCTGCAACGGCGCTATCGCTGCTTGGTCATGCGGCGTTCCTCGCTCTGCTCGCCATCGAAGCGCCGCGCCATATCGCTGTTGTGAAACAACCTCTTGCCCCGATTGACGTCGTGATGGTCGCGCCAGCGGAAAAACAACCGGTGCCCGCTGCCAATCCGCCGCCGGCCGCGGCCATTCAGCCCGAGACCGCCAGCCGACCATCGCCACCACTCCGCGCGGCTCGTCCGTCGACCAACGGACGCGTCACCGCAACAGAATATTTTGCCGACGCCGTGCTGGATGACCCTCGCAACCGAGGAACTCGACAGAAACTTGCCTCGCTGGGCAGCGACGAACGGTTGATCCAGCTGTGCAACATCGAGGCTATGGAGCAGCTCAAGCGTTGGAAGGCCGGATTCGTGCCCGATCACGTCGTCGCCTATGCGATGGCCGACCCATCCCTGATGAAAACGTCGATCAAAGCGCCGGGCGCCGCCGTTCACGCGGACGGAAAATGGTACCGGCTGTCGTTCAACTGCGCCGCAACGGCCGACTTCGGCGGTGTCGCATCCTTCGCCTTCACGCTCGGCAGCCCCATCCCACCGGGGGAGTGGGAGCAGCATGACCTGCCCGAACTGGTCGATGGCGATACGACCGATTGAGATCCGCCTCAGCCGGCGATCGCCAGGCTCTTCAGCTTCCGGTGCAGCGCCGAGCGCTCCATGCCGACGAATTCGGCGGTGCGCGAAATATTGCCGCCGAAACGGTTGAGCTGGGCCTTGAGATACTCCCGCTCGAAAATCTCGCGCGCTTCCCGCAGCGGCAATGCCATCAGATGTTCGCCACCCGAGCCCGACGGCAACGAGGGCAGCATGGTGCCAATCTCCGACGGCAGCAGGTCGGCTGTGATCACCGCCTCCGGGTCGCCGCGCGTCAGGATCATCAGTCGCTCGACGTTGTTGCGAAGCTGGCGGAGATTGCCCGGCCAGTCGTGCGACTGCAGCACCGCCATCGCGTCCTCGCCGATGCGGCGAACCGGCAGACCAGTGGCTCGGGAAATCTGATGCATCATCTGCTCAATGAGGAACGGGATATCCTCGCGCCGCTCCGACAGGCCCGGCACGCGCACCGGTACCACGGCCAGACGATGGAACAGGTCTTCTCGGAAATGACCTTCGGCAATCTCGCGTTCGAGGTCGCGGGCCGTCGAAGACACGTAGCGAACGTCGACATGCACCTTCTGGGTACCACCAACGCGTTCGAAAGCCTGATCGACAAGCACGCGCACCATGCGGTTCTGCATGTCGCGCGGCATATCGCCGATCTCGTCGAGATAAAGCGTACCGCCGTGCGCCTCCTCCAGCGCGCCGACCTTGCGCTTGCCATCATCGTCGGACTCGCTGCCGAACAGCTCGATCTCCATGCGGTCGGGCGAAAAGGCACCGGCATTCATCACGACGAACGGACCGGACGCCCGGTGCGACCGCTCGTGGATAGCCCGCGCCACCGATTCCTTGCCGGACCCGGAAGGACCGGAAATCAATACGCGGCTGTTGGTGGGCGCAACGCGGTCGATGGTGTTCCGGAGCTGATTGACCACCGATGAACCGCCAACGATGCCCTCCTGCCGGTCGGAGCGAATCTGCAGTTCGCGAATTTCGCGCTTGAGGCGCGACGATTCCAGCGCCCTTTCGGCGATCAGCAGCAGCCGATCCGCCTTGAACGGCTTCTCGATATAGTCGTAGGCACCACGCTTGATGGCGGAGACGGCAGTCTCGACGTTGCCATGCCCGGAGATCATCACCACCGGCACGTCCTGATTGTTGGCCTTGATTTCGTCGAGCAGTTGCAGGCCGTCCATGCGGCTGCCTTGCAGCCAAATATCGAGGAAGATCAGCTGCGGACGCCGCTCGGAAATAGCCTGGAGTGCCTTGTCGCAATCACCGGCCGTCCGGGCACCGTGCCCCTCGTCCTCGAGAATGCCCGCCACGAGGTCGCGAATGTCAGCCTCGTCGTCAACGATCAGAATGTCGGTCGCCATTGTTTCCTGCGTATCCGTTCCGCCGCCATGCGGCCGTCCTCGTGCCCCGGCCGCTTCGGCAGTAACATAAATGTCACACGATCTGAAGCCCTATCGACGCTAAACTATCGACAATCATACTGTTCTGTGCGGATCAGTCGGTAGGCTGATCCTCACCATCGCGCCATGCCCTCCGTCGGCAACCGCCGGCGAGTCCAAAAGATCGATGCTGCCTCCGTGCTCTTCGACAATCTTGCGCACGATGGCAAGGCCAAGACCAGTGCCCTTCTCGCGCGTGGTCATGTAGGGCTCCAGAAGCCGATGCCGATCGGCCGTTGGCAAGCCGATGCCGGTATCCACCACCTCGACGACGTTGAAACCGCCGGCCTCGCGACCATAGACATCGACGCGCGCATCCGTTCGTTCGCCTTCTGGTAGCCCTTCGATCGCTTCGACCGCGTTCTTGACGAGGTTGGCAACCGCCTGACTAACCAGCCGGTGGTCGAAGCGCCCCTTGAGCGGGGTTGCCGGTAGATGTGCCTCGAAGGTGATCTCCGGATGGCCGACGCCCAGCAAAAACACCGCCTCACGCACGCATTCGCCGAGATCGCGCTCCTCAAACGACGGCTTGGGCATGCGCGCGAACTGCGAGAACTCGTCGACCATGCGGCCGATATCCCCGACCTGCCTGACGATGGTATCGACGCACTGGTCGAACACCCGCCGGTCGTCATCGACCACCAACTTGCCGAACCGTCGCCGGATGCGTTCGGCGCTAAGCTGGATCGGCGTCAGAGGATTCTTGATCTCGTGGGCGATGCGGCGGGCAACGTCAGCCCAGGCCGACGTGCGCTGCGCCGACACCAATTCGGAGATATCGTCGAGGGTCACCACATAGCCGTGCTCGCGGTCCAGCGACCGGTCGGGCGTCACTTTGACCGACACCGTGCTCTTGTGACCGCCGCGTATGAGAGCAATTGTCGCTTGGTGCGACCTCATTTCGTCTTCGTCGCGCAGGGCGACGGACAGGAGTTGGGCCAGCTCCGGCACTTCGTCGGCCAGCAGACGGCCAACGAAGCTGAATAGATCCACCCCGAGCAACGACAACGCCGAGGCGTTGGCGATGGTGACGTGGCCATCGTTGGAAATACCCACCACACCGGCTGACACGCCCGATAGCACGGCCTCGGTAAAGCGGCGCCGTCGTTCCGCTTCTTCCGACGCCGAGATCAGATCCTGCCGTTGGCTCCTGAGCTCCACCGTCATCTTGTTGAAGGAGGCACCAAGGCTTGAGATGTCGTCCGAGGTCGCCCCGACGGGTACGGCGGCACTAAGATCGCCATGCGCCACTCGGTCGGCGGCGTTGATCAGGTGGCGGATCGGCGCCACGAGATAGTTGGCGAACGATAGACCAACCCACATGGCGCCGAGCAGAAAGACCAGCGACATGCCGCCAAAGATCATCGCGAAACCGATCTGAACGTCGGAGCGATTATTCTCAAGCTCGCGGTATTCCATGGCGCTGTCGCGGGCGAGCTTCAGGTTGTCCAGCACCTGCTTGTCCAGCAGTCGAACGATATAAAGATAGGTCTCGTCATAGGTCCTGAGCTTCAGGAGACCGCCGACCTGGTTGGACTGGCCCGGCTGCAACAAGACCGCCACTTCCTTGCGCGCCTCGTTGATCGCCTCCACGGTCGGCATGACCGTTTTGACAGTGGGGTCGATGTCGGAGCGCAGGATGACGTTGGCGTTTTTGTCGAGCAGATAAGCGCTCTGCAAACCGTGCAACGACGCCTGCAGGCGCATCAGGTTCTCAAATCGGGTCGGTTCGTAGTCGTAGAGCGATTTTGCCGCATCAAGAGAGGTGGCAATGCTGATGAGATCGGCACGGAGCACGCGCGCATGCTCCTGCATGTAGGCACTCGCCACCGTCAGCACGTTATCGACAACCTGTCGCGTCCGCGATTCGAACCAGTGATCGAACCCCTGGTTGAGCGACACCGTGAAGGCCACCGCCACCATCACCGCCGGCAAGGCGGCGATGAAAGCGAACAGCGCCACCACGCGCAGATGCAGCCGGGCTGCCGCCCGCCCCTCGAACCAGGCCCAGCCTAGGCGCCAGACCTCCTGTCCGACCATGAAGACCATGGCGACCAGCAACAGGCCGTCGATCACCAGCGCGCCACGAACGACATCGGTGGTCGGTGACACCGGCAGGAGATTGGAGATCAGCGCGAAAGTACCGAGCGAAAACATCGTGGCGATCGCCACAAGTACGAGGCCGGCCAGCCGCCGCCCCCGTCCCTCGGCATAGACGTCTTTCATCGCCATTGGTCTTGCGGCAGCCTCAGCCTGACCCACCGACAACTCCGCCATCGTCTGTCTCCATTGCGCACCCGAGCCGTCTATCACGATTGCGGCTTCTTGACGAAAACCACGTGCAAAAGCGGAATATCCCCTTTTTTGTCCCGTTGCCGCCACAAGGCTCGCTTTACATGCAGCGACAATGAACTAACAAGGCGACCAGCCAACAACCAAGCTAACAAGGCGACCAGCCGACAATTGCGGAACCAAGCCGATATGACCGACAGCCCGCTTCCCAAGCCCGCCCTCGCGGCGGCGCTGCATGCCATCGAAATCACACGGACGGGCGTCACCGCCCTCGAGGAGGCTGCGCTGCACGGCCCGCTTGGTGAGGCCATTGACAAGGCCATCGGCATCGTCGCGGAGGGCAAAGGCAGGCTCATCGTCACCGGCATCGGCAAGAGCGGCCATATCGCCCGCAAGCTCGCGGCCACTTTCTCCTCGACGGGAACAGCCGCCTACTACGTCCATCCCACCGAGGCCGGCCATGGTGACCTTGGCATGGTTGATAGCTCCGACGTGATCCTGGCGCTGTCTTGGTCTGGCGAGACCACCGAACTCGCCGTCGTGCTGGCCTTCGCCAAACGCTTCAACGTACCGGTGGTCGCTCTGACCGCCGGTGCCGAGTCGACGCTGGCCGCCGCCGCCGACGTGGCGCTCATCCTGCCTCGTGTACGGGAAGCCTGCCCGCACAACCTCGCCCCGACGACGTCGACCGTCTTGCAGCTTGCCATTGGCGATGCAATCGCCATGGGCGTCATGGTGAGACGGGGTTTTTCGGAAACCGACTTCCACATTTTCCATCCGGGCGGCAAACTCGGCTCGCAGCTCCGACGCGTGTCGGAAATCATGCATAGCGAGCAGCTGCCGCTCATCAGCATAAACAGCTCCATGACCGACGCCATCCTGGCCATCAGCTCGGGCGGCTTCGGCGTGGTCGGCGTTATCGATCCTGACGGCCGGTTGGCCGGTGTCGTCACCGACGGCGACCTTCGCCGATTCGTGCATTCCGACCTTGGTCCGCAGTTGAGCGCCGCCAAACTGGAAACGCCGGTCACCGAGGTGATGACCCGCAAACCAGTCACCGTCGCGCCGCAGATCTTCGCCGCCGAAGCGCTCGACCTGCTGCAAAATCGCAAGATTTCAGTGCTGTTCGTGGTCGACAACCAGAAGCCGATCGGCATCTTGCACACCCTCGACCTGTTGCGTATCGGCGTCGCGTAACCGCGCGCGATAACGTGCGTCACTCTCTCAACGGTTCGGGATGGCTGACGATGCGGCGGATCTCCGGAAAAGCGATGCGCGCGGCCCGCTCTACCGCGTCGGCGCGGCTATGCACCTCGGAAGCCGATAGCGTCCGGGGAAAGCGGCAGTGGAAAGCGACGAACACGCCGTCATCGATCTCTCGGGCGCGGACGTTATGAATGTCACTGACACCATTCTGTTCCGCGGCCTCCCGCAGAACCACGGTATACTCAGCTACCCTCTTGTCCGGCAGGTTTGCGCCGGGAATGAGGTCGGGATAGAGCGGCTCAAGATGCGTCTCCACCTCGATTTCAGCGCCGATTTCAGCGCGGATGGCCGCCTCGAGACGGCTTGCCACGTCATGCGCCTCCCCAAGCGGCATGGCCCCGTCGACCTCGCAGTCGAGCGACACTGAGAGGCGATCGCCAAGATGTTGAATGGTGATGTGGTGAACGGGTATGCGCTCGCGCGAGGCCGCCAAAAACACCCGCTCTCTTAGGCTCTCGTCGTCGATCGGCATCGGCCTCAAGCTGACCGTTGCCTCGGCGTCGGCGATCTCCGCCGAAATTGCCGCGACCATTGCTCGTTTGACGGTGGCCGTTTCGCTAAGGCTGAAGGTGCGCGGCACCCCCGCCGAAATATCGACAAAATGTCGCGGGCCGACGGTGCGCATGCGGAGCTGGTCGATGGCGACCACCCCCGGCAGATCCTGCAACAGCCGGCGGAGCGTGCGCGTAACGGTCGGCGACACCCGATCGGTAAGTTCGTCGGCGGTACGGCGGATCATCCTGAGGCCCAACCAGCCGATGAAGATGGCGATGGCCGCCGCCGTCACCGAGTCGGCCCAGTCGGCGCCATAGATCGTCGCGACAAATCCGACGATGACGATCGCCGACGAGGCGACATCGGACAGAAAGTGCATGGCGTCGGCGGCGAGCGCTCGACTACCTGTCTCCACGGCCACCTTGTGGAGAGCCCGGGCACGCCAAAGATTGATGATGATCTCAACGCCGAGCACGGCAAAGGCGACGATGTTGACCAAGGGTGGCTCCGCCCCACCGGTAAAGCGGTTCCAGGACTCCACGGCCACGCCGCCGGCCAACACCAAGAGCAACGTCCCTTCCCCGAGCGCAGCGAGATCCTCGTATTTGCCGTGACCATAGGGATGGTCGTCGTCGGCCGGCCGGTCAGCGAAGCGCACGGCCAGGAAGGTGACCAGCGTGGCAATGGCATCGGTGCCCGAATGCAGCGCATCAGTAACAAGGGCCAGCGAGCCGATCAAAAGGCCAACGATAAGCTTGGCGGCGGTGAGGCCGATGCTGGCAACCAGCGATACCAGCGCCACCCGTTCTTTTCTGGTCATCGCCCCTCTCGCCTTCCGTAAACCAACGGACATGGGCATGCCCTTCCGCCGGCCAGAACGCAAGCTCCCGTGTCGCCGCGCTGCCTGTCACTCCACGAAAACGGTGACCCGGTCGGCCCTGCCCTCGCCATCGATGACCGACAGCGTCACAAAGCCGGCGCCCTTCGGAAAGTAACTGAACTGTCGCGCCCAGGGCTCCTGCGCCACTGGCGCCCCATCGGCAAGCCAAGTGAATGGCCCTTTGCCATTGCGGACCTTGAGGGCGAGCGGCTGAGGAGAGCCAGCACGGAAACCGAGATCGACGTGCGCGCCGGCCGGTGGATAGGCAATCTCCGGCCCAGCATCTCTTGCCGCCACGGCCGCTCGCGCGCCGCGCAGCCGTTGGAGCGGCGGTGGCAATTCGGCATTGGAGACCTTGAGCAGACCCGGCGGCTCCGGTGGCAGACGCGTGGTCCCGCCCGCCCGAACGAAAGTGTCGGCGAGGATCGGGACGGCGACATCGACCCCCATCAAACCGGGCAGCGGCGCACCATCCGGCCGGCCAACCCAGACGCCCACAACGTAACGGCCATCGTAACCCATCGCCCAAGCGTCGCGATAGCCATAGGAAGTACCGGTCTTGATAGCGACGCGAACATCGCCCTTGGTTGCGCCAAGTGGTCCAGCCAGGATGTCGGTGACATAGGCGGCGGCTCTTTCGTCCATCAGCGGCTTGGGTGGCTCGGCGGGCCCCAAGGCGTCGAGCCGTTCGTGAAGCGCGATCGGTCGACCACCGCGGGCGAGCGCGGTATAAAGCGTCGTCAAGTCGTTGAGCGTCAGCCCGACACCGCCGAGGCCGACGGCGAGATTGGCCGGGGCCATGTCGGGTAACTTCGCCTCGACGCCGACCCGACGGAAGCGTGTGACGAGCCGCGCCGGCCCCACCAGCTCCAGCGTCTGGATCGCCGGCACGTTGAGGCTTTCCGAAAGTGCCTGCCGAACGGTCACCGTGCCGCGAAAGGTCTTGTCGAAGTTGTTGGGCGTATAACCGGCAAAAGCAGTCGGCCGATCCTCAACCAGCGTCTCGGGGTGAGCGATGCCCGCCTCGAAGGCGAGGCCGTAGATGAACGGCTTCAGCGTCGAGCCGGGCGAGCGGACAGCCCTTGTCATATCGATCGAGCCGGCCCGCCTCGCATCAAACAGCCCAGCCGATCCGACCGACGCCAGCACGTCGCCGCTCGCCTCCTCCGCCACCATGATCGCCACGGAGACGTTCGGGCCGACGGCGCTGGCCCGCTCGGCAGCAAGACCTTCGAGTAAGGCCTGCAGCTTGCGGTCAATGCTCAGACGGATTTCGCCCTCTTTGGGAGCAGCCGCCACCGCCCGGTCGGCGGAATGCGCCGCAAGCAATGGAAAATCGCGTCGTCGGGTTGGCACCGGCTCTGCGATGGCCGCTTCGGCGTCAGCCCGCGAAAGAACCCCGCGATCGACGGCCCGTCTCAGGATGCGGTCCCGCGCGGCCTTGGCAGCGGTGGCATCTCGGTCGGGACGGCGGGCTTCCGGTGACTGTGGCAGCGCAACCAGAAAAGCCGCCTCGGCCGGGGTAAGCCGCAAGGGCTCCTTGCCAAGCCAGGCCAGCGATGCGGATCGCACCCCCTCGATGTTGCCTCCGAACGGCGCAAGGCCGAGATAGGCGGCGAGGATATCGTCCTTACTGGCAAAGCGCTCAAGGGCCAGCGCCTTGACGATCTGACCGAACTTGCCGCTTGGCGAACGGGTATGCAGGCGTTCCGAAAGGCGCACCACCTGCATCGTCAAGGTCGACCCGCCGGAGACGATATGGCCGTGGGTCACAAGCTGCCAGCCGGCGCGGAGAAGCGCTTTCGGATCGACGCCTGCGTGTTCGCGGAAACGACTGTCCTCGGTGGCGAGCAACAGATTCACGTAGGTGGGATCGACGCGCTCCGGATCGACCGGCAGCCGCCATAGCCCGTCGCCCACCGTGTAGGCACGCAGAATCTCGCCGTTGCGAGCGGTGACGACTTGCGACGTCGGAGCGAACAAATCGACCGGCGGCGTGGCATCCACAAGTCGGAAGAACCCAACCACCGCGGATGTACCGCCGACAAGGACAGACATCACCGCGGCTGCCGCCAACACCAATGTGAAACGTCGGATGGCCACCTGTCCTTCTCCCACCGGACAGACATGCTAGCGCATGGCGTCAATCGCCGCGAGAACGCAATGCGCAGTATATTAAAATCGACGCTGCCACCTGCACATCACGCCACACTATCGCTGATTCATGAAGCGCGGCCGATCAGACGCATGGTGCAATCGTCAAGGTTTAATAACGCGCCTCCACTCGGCTTTTTCTGTAGAAAAACGGATAAAAGGCTACAAATTACCGCAGATTACAACTTTCGTATTATACCGCATACTTAAATAGATTATGCGCAGAACAAATATATCATACCCAAAATCCGCCAAAAAATAATCCGCAAAATAAATAATACATATTCTGAATAGTACAACGTTAACGGTCATAGCCTAGAAATAACGTCGGAGAGAAGCGGGCGGATGCTGAACTCTGGAGATAGAAATGGGATTATTCGGCAAGATACTGTCGAGGCAGACAAATGGAACGCCGGGCGAAGCCGCGACCATAGCCGCAAGTGACCGCCGGAAGGAAGCGCAGGCGGACACGTCGGCCTCCAATACGGAACCTCTGCGGATTATGCGGACGGACGCCAGTCTCTCCGGTATCGGCCCGAACGACTTTCTGTTCGACGGACGCCCGGCCAGTTTGATCCTCGCCTTCGTCTCGCCAAAGGTGGACTTCGCGGGTGCGACCCGCAAGATAAAGTCACTGGCTCCCTCGGCCGAAGTGGTGGCGACGACAACCGCCGGTGAGCTTTGCGCCAGAGGCGGCGAGAAGATCTATTGCGAGACGGATGGAAGCTGGCAGAACGTTGTTCTGCAGGTTTTTTCGCCGACCCTGATTGAGAAGGTCGAGGTATTCTCGGTCCCGCTCTCATCGCAAGACCTACGAGCCGGTCGGTCGACAATGTCGCATGGCACGCGCATCGGCAAGATCGTCTCCGCCCTGAATTCCGTGAAGCCGACCATGCATCTCGATGCCAAGTCGACCTTTGCGTTGACCTTCGTCGATGGCCTGTCGATGTCGGAAAGTTACTTCATGGAGGCCGTGTACGAGGCGGGCAGGTTCCCATGTCTGTTCATCGGCGGATCGGCTGGCGATGCGCTGACTTTCAGCGAGACGTTGCTGTTCGACGGCCGGCAGGTTGTGAAGGATCATGCCGTCGTCGCCTTCGTCAAGATGGCCGCCGGGCAGCGCTATGGCGTCATGAAGAGCCAGAACTTCCGCAAGATCGGCCCGAGCTTCGTGGTCGTCGACGCCGATCCCGACCGGCGATCGGTCAGTGCCGTCATGGACGAAAAGAGCGGCAGGGTTATCTCTCTGGTCAAAGCCCTGTCGGCCGCCCTGAAGGTCGAACCGGCGAAGCTCGAGACGGCGCTGAAGGGCAAGGCATTCGGCATCGAGCTGGGCAATGAGTTATTCGTCCGCTCAGTGGCAAAAATAGATCTGGAGAAAGAAGTATTCTACTTCTACTGCGACATCGGCTCCGGCGACGAACTGACGATGCTTGAGCAGACCGACTTTCTGGAGCAAACCCGCACGGACGTCGAACGCTACTTGCGTGGCAAACCGAAGCCGGTCGGCGTTCTCATGAACGATTGCATTCTGCGCCGTCTGTCCAATGCCGGAGCATTGTCGCGGACCGGCGGTATCTGGCCGGCCCCCGTGGCGGGGTTCTCGACCTACGGCGAATTGTTCGGCATCAATATCAATCAGACCCTGTCGGCGATCGTCTTTTTCGCAAATGTCGAAAAGGAATTCTCCGATGAGTATCTCGACAATTTCGCGATCCATTATGCGAGTTTCGTCAACTACTTCACCCGGAACAGGCTAAAGCGTGTCGAAATCCTCAACCGCCTGAGAACCGGCGTTATCGAAAAGATCTCGGATTACCTTGAGACATCCTCGAAAATCGAGGGCACGCTATCGGAGATTTCCAACGTCGGTGAAGTCATGTCGGGCATCCGAGCCGCAATGGTCGGGTCCCGCTCGGAGCAGAGCAACAAACCCTCTAACACAGAGGCGCTGGCAGCCCGCTTCGGCGGACTCAACGATGCGCTCGCCGCCCTGCGAAAAGTCGTTTCGGTCATCGATAACATCACTGGCCAAACCAACCTGCTCGCCCTCAATGCGACCATTGAGGCAGCACGCGCCGGTGAGGCCGGCCGAGGCTTCGGCGTGGTGGCGGGCGAAGTGAAGAAGCTTGCCAACGACACAAAGGCCACGCTCGGCCACACGCAGACCGCCATCGCCAACATAGAGGAATCGCTTCGCGAACTCGGCCTCATCATCGACGCCACCAAAGTGGAGTTTTCTGAGGAAGGCGCGCGCTACAAACACATCATCGGCAACGTCGAGGAAATTTTCGCCCAAAGCGGTCATTTCGAACGATCGATAGCCGACCTGTCGTCAATGGTCGCCGGCCATCGGAGCAGCATCGAGCAGGCGGTGAGTAGCATCGAGTTCCTCCAGCAGCTCGACAAGAGCCACAAGGATGCCGCCTAACTCCGGCGCCGCTCCGCATGGCAGCCCAAAACAAAACCGCCGCGCGGGTTTCCCCACGCGGCGGTCGTCGTATCTCGGAATACGGATAGATCAGCCGTAGATCGGGAAAGCGTCGGTCAGCGCCTTGACGCGCAGTTTCACTGCCGCCTCGACACCGTCGTTGTTATCCTCGCCGTTGACCTTCAGTCCATCGAGCACCTGCAGGATCAGGTTGGCGATCTCCTTGAACTCACCAGCACCGAAGCCACGCGAGGTGGCAGCCGGCGAGCCGAGGCGGATACCAGAGGTGATGGTCGGCTTCTCCGGATCGAAGGGCACGCCATTCTTGTTGCAGGTGATGTCAGCGCGGCCGAGCGCTGCCTCCACCACCTTTCCGGTGAGCCCCTTCGGGCGGAGGTCGACCAGCATCAGGTGATTGTCGGTCCCGCCCGAGACGATGTCGACGCCGCCGCGCTTCAATTCGTCCGACAGCACGCGGGCATTCTCCACCACCGCCTTGATGTAGGTCTTGTAGGTCGGCTGCGCCGCCTCGAGCAGCGCCACAGCCTTACCGGCGATGACGTGCATCAGCGGCCCACCCTGCAGCCCTGGGAACACCGCCGAATTGATCTTCTTGGCGATATCCTCGTCGTTGGTCAGCACCATGCCGCCGCGCGGTCCGCGCAACGTCTTGTGCGTGGTGGTGGTGACCACATGCGCATGCGGGAACGGCGAGGGATGCTCACCAGCCGCCACAAGCCCAGCGAAGTGCGCCATGTCCACCATCAGGTAAGCGCCCACCTCATCGGCGATGGCACGGAAGGCGGCAAAATCCCAGACACGGCTGTAGGCCGAGCCGCCGGCGATGATGATCTTGGGCTTGTGCTCCTTGGCCAGCGCCACGAGCTGGTCCATGTCGATGCGGTGGTCCTGGGCGCGGACACCGTAGGTGATCGCGTTGAACCACTTGCCCGACATGTTGGGCTTGGCGCCATGCGTCAGATGGCCGCCCGAGGCGAGGTCGAGCCCAAGCACCGTATCGCCGGGCTTGGCGAGTGCCAGGAACACCGCCTGGTTGGCCTGACTGCCCGAGTTGGGCTGCACGTTGGCGAACTTGCTGCCGAACAGTGCATTGGCGCGCTCGATGGCCAGGTTTTCGGCGATGTCGACGAACTGACAACCACCATAATAGCGTTTACCTGGGTAACCCTCGGCATACTTGTTGGTCAGAACGGAACCCTGCGCCTCGAGAACCGCCTTGGAGACGATATTCTCCGAAGCGATCAATTCGATTTCATGCTGCTGACGACCGAGCTCCTTCGCCACGGCGGAGGCGATCGCGGGATCAACCTCAGCGAGGGAGCTATGGAAGAAATTGGCAAGCTCTGCGCTGGTCGTGTTGGACATTTGGGTTTCCATTCCGTCAAGGGACGTTTCTTGGGCCGGACTTACCGGGACGAAATGCCCCGGCGCCACGCGCGCCCGTGACGGGGCTCGCTTATCACGGGCGGGGGGGTGCCATCAACCTGAGGACCGCCCATCCGGCGGCCGGCAGCCCTGCTTAAATCGAATATTCGGCCGGATCAGCCCGAGATTCTGGCAAGCGCGGCGATCTTGGCGTCATCCTTCGCGCGTCCGGCAAGGCTATAGAATCGCCTGAGATCGGTGGCCGAAGCGACACGAAACTGTCTGCCATCCACCTCGATCTCCTGCGCCTCCCCGATTTCATAGAGCATCCAGCCATCGGCCGTACCGATGCTCATGTCGGCCATCACGTCGATGACGAGCGGCGCGCCTTCGAGATGCAGGTGGACCCGCGAGCGGAATCGGTCGTTGCCACCCTCCCCGCCCGGATCGATGCCGAACGCGGCCGCCAGCGCCTTTGCTTCCTCCGCGCCGACAATGACGTCAAGATCAGCGGCACGGAAATCACCAATGCCACGAAGTTCGAGGACAGCCGTGCCAAACAAGACCGGCGCGACGCCGGCCCGCTGGGCGAGAGCGTGAAGAAAAGCGAGGGTTTCAGCAAGCGCGGCACGCATCTATACGGAGAACCCTCCCCGGCCGGAAACGGGCAACGGCGGCGCATCGGTTTCGGCGAGCCGTCGCTCGAGCTTCCTGAGCGCTAGGCGCTCGAGATCGTGGCGGGCAGCATTAATCGGACCGATGACCTGCACCTCGACGCCGGTGACCGAACAGATGGCGGAGACGCGCACGGTGTTACCGAGGGCGATGAACTCGAAATAGACCTGCCGCCCTTCCGGACTCCCCGCCATTCAAACACCATCCAGCAAAAAGCCCGCCCGGGGATACCGGACGGGCTCAAGCTAGCATGGAACGCAACAGAATTCAGCCGGCCTGCGCCTGATTCTGAGCCTCGGGCGACATAGGCACGCCAAGACCGTCGCGCTGGTAGATGTCGTCACGGAATTCGACGGTGTTGTTCGGCGTCGCCCAGGCCGTGATGTACTGGAAGTAGAGCGGCACCGGATCGGCCACCGGCGCGTCGATGCGCTCGCCGGAGGTCAGCGCCTCGGTGATACGATCCTTCGGCCAGTCGGGCGTATTCTTCAGGATCCAGTAGACGTATTCGCGGACGTTCTGAACGCGGACGCAGCCCGAGGAATGGAACCGGTCGTTGCCGCCGAACAAACCCTTGCTCGGCGTGTCATGCATGTAGACACCTTCCGGCGAGGGGAAGTCGATCTTCACCGTGCCCATGGAGTTGAGGTCGCCCGGCTCCTGGCGGAACATGTAGTTGACCGCCTGGTCGGTTTTCCAGTCGATCGACTGCCAGGGAACCTCGGTGCCCGAGCGCGGATCGAAAGTATGGATCTTCTGCCGGTCGAGATAGGACGGATCCTTCTGCATCTGCGGGATCAGGTCCTTGAGGATGATGCTCTTGGGGACCGTCCAGTAGGGGAAGAATCTGATGATGGTGATCTTCGTATTGAGAAGTGGCGTCTGCCGATCGATCTTGCCGACCACGCCCCGGTGCCGCGAATGCACAGTGTCGCCGTCGATGGTCTCGATTTCCGCACCGGGGATGTTGACCATGACGTAGCGGTCGCTACTACCGCCGAGCGGGTTGGGCAGCGTCTGCAGGCGGACCAGATTGAGCTGCAGCTGCTGAAGACGCATCTCGACAGGCACGTTGAGCTGGCGCAGCGTCGCATCGTCCACCACGCCGGTGGCGATGATGCCGTGACGAGACTGGAAGCGGCGGACGGCGCCGTCGACGAAGCTGTCATAGGCAGTGGACACGCCTGCGCTCTGGTCGAGATCACCGGTGACCATCAAACGCTGCCTTAGCGTCGCAACGGTCTGGTTTTCCACGCCGACACGGAGCGCACCACCCGTCGGTACCTGGGGCCAACCGCCTTGCGTGGCAATGGCCGAATACTGGGAGATCGCCTGTTCGGTGAAGACGTTCGACTGGCCGGAAATCGAGGGCCGAGTCGTCGGCGCCGAGAGGTCGGCGGGAGCGGACACGTCGAACCCCTCCGTCCATTCCGTTTGGGCCAGCAGTGTCTGGGCCTTCGAGGCAGAAGCGGCCAGCGCCGTCACGCCGGCGAGGCCAGCTTTGAGCACCCCGCGGCGACTTGCCGCCATCGATAAAAATGATCCCTTCACGACCGCACTCCAGATCGAAACGTTCAGACGCCGGCAAATCGGGCAAAAGCGCCCGTAACCTAGACCAATGGACAACGGTCTTGGTTAACGGAGCCTTTCCGGCAGATTCCCGCGCAAACGAAGCGCCTGCGATGGACTCGCATGACAGCTTCAATGGCCTGCCGTTTATCGGCAATTCATGGCGAAATCGAGGACTATAAACGCCTCTGCTCGCAGCGCAGGCCAGACCCGATCAAACGGCATGGCAACAAAAGGACGTGAAAAGACCCTGGGCGCAGGGAGGGCGCTCAGGGCCAAGTTGCGCGTCTCGGGAGGAGTTGAGACGTTCGATGCATCCGGTCTCAGGAAAGGGGAGGAAGCGTTCCAACCGACATGCTCGATACACTTAACATCTGACATCAAAGTGTTAAAGAATGGTTAACGACCGAGAAAAGGCGGTGTATCGGCGTTCACCCTGATGGGTCTTTTCTGGAGATATTATCTTTCTCGAAATGTACATGTCAGATTTGACACTGGACGAATGGATATACAGGTAACAACCGGCACGTTGACTTTCACTCAAGTCACGTGCCGATTTTTCTGAAGATGGCTTGGTCAGAAAAAGCAAAACGGCCGCCGTTGTTGCACGGCGGCCGTTGCCAAAAGCGGGGCGATACGGGATCCGATGATCCAAAGCGCACCGAAGTCGCATGTTTTCGACTTCGGAATCCTAGGGTTAGGAGCGCCAGTGATGCACTCAGAGCCGGTAGAGGATCTGGTCGGTCCAAAAGCGCTCCAGCCGCTGAAGCGACTTGTTGAGCACCTTGAAGTCGTCGCGGTTGATACCGCCGACCGTTTCGATCGAAATGATGTGACGGTTGTACAGCTTACCGACGATGTCGGCGACCGCCTGCCCCTTGTCGGTCAGCTTGACGCGGACCGAACGGCGATCCATGCGCGAACGCTGGTGGTGAATGTATCCCATCTCAACCAGCTTCTTGAGATTGTAGGAAACATTGGAGCCCAGATAGTAACCGCGCGTCCGAAGTTCGCCGGCGGTCAGCTCGCTGTCGCCGATGTTGAACAGCAGAAGTGCCTGAACGGCGTTGACGTCGGTGCGGCCCGAGCGATCGAACTCGTCCTTGATGACGTCGAGCAGGCGGCGGTGCAGGCGCTCGACGAGACGAAGAGACTCGAGGTAGAGCGGCTGGAGGCCCTGCTCTTCTTCGGGCTCGGTGGCGTAAAGATCATAGGCGCGCTTGGCGTTGGCCATGGTGGAAAGCCTCTCTGTCGTACTTTTTGGATGCGGCTCTTTGTCCGCCTTGATCACGACAGTAGCCGAGAGCTTTGAAAATCGGCTTAAGGGGCAAGCTGAATATTAGTTTAACGCGATTCCAAACCTGCCAGAGTCTTCGCTTTGGTAAAGCAGGGCTTTACGACCCAAAAAAGCCAACGACCCCATGAATTTCAGCGAAAATCCGCTAAATTCGACCTAGTTTTCATCGACCCGACTCCGGTCGAGAAAGCCGGTTGAGACGAATTGGCAAATTTTACGCAATAACTCTTTGTTGACCTTCACAGACGATCGCGTGTTCGCTCGTAATAAGCCGAGAGCACAGCATAGAGCGCCACCGTACCGATATGGAAGATCATCAGCGGGTAGTTGCGGCCGAACTGCGGATTGTAGGCGCTATAGAGCGCGGTCTCGGTGAGCGCGCTGATCATCCAGACCACAGTGCCCCACGAGGCGAGCAGCCAGAGGCCGACCGCTGCGACAAGATCGGCAACAGCGAAAAACAGCGTAGCTACGATGACAGGCGACGACAGGGTCAGAAAATTGCCGCTCGGAACCCCTAAGCCGAGAATGGTCGCCCAGCGCAAAAGGCCGGCGACGAGGAACACCGTCGACAGAAGGCGCACATAGATGACCAGCGTCAGGCGGGCATCAAACCGATTCCAGAGGCCGGCGTCGAACCCCTCGGGCCGCCGCGAGTCGCCGTTACCGCTCATCCGGTATTCCTTTCGGTTTGTTCGCTGCTTCATTTTTCAGCGCCGGAGTATCGATCAAATCATACCCCGCGTATAGAGCGAGAGGCCGAGCCGTGCTAAAGCGACACCGCTTTCCGCTGGCAGGACTCCTCATCATGACCACGAATAATCCTTTCTCCAGAGGCGCCGCCACGCCCAATATGCGCGACATTCTGGGTGGCCGCCGCATGCGCCGCCTGCGCCAGACTGATTGGTCGCGGCGCCTAGTGCGTGAAACTCGCCTCTCGGTCGACGACCTCATATGGCCGATTTTCGTCATCGACGGCGTCGGCGTGCGTACCCCGATCGCCTCGATGCCCGGCGTCGAGCGCCTGTCGGTCGACGAAGCGGTGCACGACGCCGCCGAGGCGGCGGCCCTCGGCATTCCGGCCATCGCACTCTTTCCCTATACCGATCCGACAAGACGCGACGAGAACGGCAGCGAAGCGCTAGCGTCGGATAATCTCATTTGCCGAGCACTTCGGGCCATCAAGACCGCCGTTCCGGACATCGGCTTGATGACGGATGTGGCGCTCGACCCCTACACCAGCCACGGCCACGACGGCCTGCTTGAGGGTGATGTCATCCTCAACGACGAAACGGTGGCGGTGCTTTGCGAACAGGCCCTCAACCAGGCGCGGGCCGGCGCCGACATCATAGGCCCCTCGGACATGATGGATGGCCGCGTCGGCGCCATCCGCGCGGCGCTTGACGACGCCGGTTTCGAGCACGTGCAGATCATGGCCTATTCAGCCAAGTATGCCTCAGCCTTCTATGGCCCGTTCCGCGACGCGATCGGCACCAGCAAGACGCTGCGTGGCGACAAGCGCACCTATCAGATGGACCCCGGCAATTCCGACGAGGCGATCCAGGAGGCCGAACTTGACCTCGCCGAGGGGGCCGACATGATCATGGTCAAGCCTGGCATGCCCTACCTCGACATTCTGCGGCGCCTCAAGGACGAGTTCCAGGTGCCGACATTCGCCTATCAGGTCAGCGGCGAGTACGCGATGATCATGGCGGCGACTCGCAACGGCTGGCTCGACGGCGAGCGGGCGATGATGGAGAGCCTCGTCGCCTTCAAGCGGGCCGGCGCCGATGGCATTCTCACCTACTTCGCGCGCGACGTCGCTCGCAAGTTGAAGGGCTGACGTGCAGCCCGCCCGCCTTCTTACGATAGTGACCGCCGCGGCCATCGCCTCGGTTTTCGCGGCCGAGGGCTGGTCGCTGGCGGACGGTTACCGCGACGCTCGCGCTTGCCTTAATGCCCTGCCCGCCCTTGAAGAAAGTGGTCAGCTTGTCGTCGGCAGTCTCACGCGTTCCGACGATCTGCCGGGCGTCTTCGAAATCGGCTACCGGGTGACCGAGGGTTTCGGAAGCTGGCCGGGCCGGCTGCGTTGCGCCTTTGGCGATGGACCGGACAACCGACGTCATCTGCTCGGCGTTGAATTTGGCGGTCAGCCGATTGGCGAAGCCCGCCTCTATTTTCTGGAGCGCTTCTGGCTGGGCGATCCGGCAGCCATAAGGAGCGGAGAGGCGCGTCTCAAAAGCGAGATACCGCCACTTTCTTTCCTGGCCGCGATGATCGGGCGGCCCCACCCTTCGCTGATCGGAGCTCTGCTCTGCGCGCTTCTCGCCCTCGCGGCGCTGGCTACCGGCCGGTTATCGGGAAAGCGGCGGCAGGTCTGACGCCGCCCTTGTCTCGTCGCCGGTCGAAGGATTAGGGTGTCGGCCAAAACGCCGACCAAAGCACCCGCCAAGCCGTAGCGCTCGTTATCGATCAGGTTTTTCAGCGTGATGGGCGCGCCCCTGGCGGCGATGAGGGAGAGACAGATGACCGAACAGACCCCCGGATTCTCGACGCTTGCCATCCACGCCGGCGCTGCTCCGGACCCAACCACCGGCGCCCGGATCACCCCCATTTATCAGACGGCATCCTACGTCTTCGAAGATGTCGATCAGGCGGCCAAGCTGTTCGGCCTCGAAGCGTTCGGCAACATCTACGGACGCCTGACCAACCCGACGCAGGCGGTGCTGGAAGAACGCGTCACGGCGCTCGAGGGCGGCGTGGCAGCGCTCGCCGTGGCGTCGGGTCATGCCGCGCAGCTTCTCGTCTTCCATACCCTTCTTCAGCCCGGCGACGAGTTCATTGCTTCCCGCAAGCTTTACGGCGGCTCGATCAACCAGTTTAACAATGCCTTCAAAAACTTCGGCTGGAACGTTGTCTGGGCCGACCCCGCCGATCCCACCTCTTTCGAAAAGGCCGTGACGCCACGCACCAAGGCGATCTTCGTTGAGTCGATTGCCAATCCCGGCGGCATCATCACCGACATCGGCGCCGTCGCTCACGTGGCCAAGCGGGCCGGCGTGCCGCTCATCGTCGACAACACTCTGGCGACGCCCTATCTCTGCCGGCCGATCGAGCACGGTGCCGACATTGTCGTGCACTCGCTGACCAAGTTCCTGGCGGGGCATGGTAACTCGCTGGGCGGCATCATCGTCGATGCCGGCAACTTCGACTGGTCGCGCGAGAACCGCTATCCGATGCTGTGCGAGCCGCGTCCCGAATACAATGGCCTGGTCTTCCACAAGAACTTCGGCAACTTCGCCTTCGCCGTTGCCTGCCGCGCCCTCGGCCTGCGCGATCTCGGCCCCTGCATTTCGCCCTTCAACGCCTTCCAGATCCTGACCGGCATCGAGACACTGCCGCTGCGCATGCAGCGCCATGTCGAAAACGCCATGGCGGTGGCCGAATACCTGTCCGACCATCCCAAGGTGGCCTGGGTGTCCTACGCCGGCCTGCCGGGCGACCGTTACCATGGCCTGCAGCAGAAATATGCGCCGAAGGGCGCCGGCGCCGTTTTCACCTTCGGCCTCAAGGGCGGCTACGAGGCGGGTGTGACGCTGGTGAAAAGCGTCGAGCTGTTCTCCCATCTCGCCAACGTCGGCGACACCCGCTCGCTGGTCATCCATCCCGCTTCGACCACACACAAGCAGCTCACCGACGCGCAGAAGGTGGCCGCTGGCGCGGGGCCGGACGTGGTTCGGCTTTCGGTCGGCATCGAAGATGTCGCCGATATCATCGCCGATCTTGAGCAGGCGCTCGCCCAAATCGACTGACAAGTGGTTCGACTCCGATATTTGCGTGACAGCGGGCCATCCCGGCGCAGATGTCGGAGTCAAGAACGGCGGAGGCGAGCATGTCCCCAAGTCTCAGGAAGCTGATCGGCGCCGTTATCCTGGTGATCACCGTGCCGGTCTACGCGCTCATCGCCATGGTGGTCGCAGTGGCGGTGCTACCCGGCGTGAACTTCTGGTGGCAACTCGTCTATTATGTCGTGGCTGGCCTGCTCTGGGTACCGCCGGCCGGGCTGCTCATCGCCTGGATGGCGAGGCCGGATCGTCGCTTGGCAGGCTAGATCTTGTCTTTCGATATCAGGCGGCAATGTCGCCAGATGGCGCGGCAACGCGCACGATACTGGTAATACCACGGCGGCCGAGAGCGGCAAGAAGCGTGTCGACGGCGCCGGGATCGGCGTCACCGGTCAGCATCAACTGACCTGCGAGCCTGGCAAACAGCGTGAAAGCCGGATCGGCACGCAGCCGGCCGAGGTCGATCAGCACCAGATCGTAGGTTTGCTCCAGCGCTTCGAGCAGCATGGACGCAGCTTCGGTATCGAAGGCGAGCGCCGCCAACGGCTTGCGCCCGGCGCCGATTTCATGGGCGCGCGAGGTCGCGTTGCGTTGAATGACATCGGCGAAATCAGCTTCTCCGGCGAGAAGCTCGGCCAAGCCCGGTCGGTCGTCGGTGCGTCGGCCAGCACCAATGACGACGATGCGCGCGCCGTTGAAGCTACCATCGCGGGCCAGTTCGTCGACAAGGCGATGATTCTCATCGCCCTCCCCGAAGCATGCCACCGCGACCCGCCGACGACCGGCGAGATCGACACCGGGAATGATCGGGGGGGCAACCGGCATTGCGGCGGGAAACCCGACCATCACCTCGGTCGGCGGCGAGGCTTGGTCGCGGGAAATCTTCAGATCAAGGGGTTTTAGGGCGCAGACAGTAAGCGGCGCCTCCTCGGGCAATTCGGTCGTCTCGCCGCGGCGCCAACGGCTCGCGGCCATCGCAATTCCACCCAGCATCAGCACGGACAGGCCAACCAACGAGGCCCCAGCGGAAGGAGAAAGGCTCACCACCTGCTCGACCGGTGCCGCGTCTGACACCAAACGCGCCCCCACGCCACCATCTGTACCCTGGAGGGAAAGATAGTCAGCTATGACACGGTCAACGAATCGCACGGCAAAATTGGTATTCTCGGACGAAAATCGCACGTCAATCGCTCGGCCACGCCCAGAAGGTACAGCCGAGAATCGTGCCGCCAAGGCATCAGTCAGGCGCTCTTCGGGTGACACCAGTTTGCTGGCACCACCCAAGCCCACCGCCATGAGCACACGCACCTGAAGCGGCGGCTTCGAAAACACGCCGGCATCGGTAACGCCGAGTTCAGTCGCCGCCCGGCGCAAGGTATCCCGGGAAGAGATAAGTTTAGCCTGTGCATCCAGAAAGGCAGCGTCGATGACGCTCTCAGCTACACCCTTGCGGTCGATGGTCAGACTGGCGCGCACTTCGACATCGGATGGCAGGCCGGAAAGAAGACCGTGAGTCGCTGCCGCGACCGAGGCGGCCAGCGCCACCAAGAGAGATGCTCGACGCAAAATAAGCCGGAAACCAGCCGGACGCGCGCCGTCTCCCGCCTCACCGGCAGGGGTCTGGTCGAACACGGTCATGGGTCGAGCTTGCCTTCGCATACGAAAAGCATGGTCGGGGATGGTAACCAGCTCGTTAAGCATCGCGAAATTGTTACCGTCGCTGACGTTTTCCCGGCCTCGTCAAGACTTCATAAAGGAATGCCGACCAGCATTTTCCTTTCCTTAACCATGCCGCACTAGGGTCACCTCACGTATTCGCGCTGATTTGGTGGGGGTTTTCGCATGCGGCGACGCGCCTTTCTCGGTCTGGCTCTGCTCGGCCTCGGCGCTTGCACGGCCCTGCCCCGGCGGCAGCCGGCGGACGCGCAACCTCCCTTCCCCGACGGACTTGACGGCCCTTACCGACTCGACAGCGGCGACAAGCTGCGCGTTACCGTTTTCGAACAGACGGCACTATCCGGCACATTTTCCATCGATCAGTCGGGTTACATCGCCTACCCTCTGGTCGGCAACGTCGTAGCGCGCGGCCTGACCACGCAGGAGCTGGCCGGCGCCCTCACCAGAGGCCTCAAGAAAGGCTACCTCACCAATCCCGACGTGACGGTCGAGGTCGACACCTACCGCCCCTTCTTCATCATGGGCGAGGTGCGCAATCCTGGCCAATATACCTACGTCAACACCATGACCATCGAGACGGCCATCGCCATTGCCGGTGGCTTCACCTCACGGGCCGACGAGCGCCGTATCGAAGTTTCGCGCCGGCTGAACGGCAAGAATTATACGGGCATACTGCCTCCGAGCGCTCTGGTCCGCCCCGGAGACGTATTGAAAATTGCTCAGCGGCTATTTTGACGGCTGAGATTTACCAATGCTGAAGCGGACAAATTGTCCGCAATTTTACTTCACTTCAGGACTTTTGCGGGATCATGGCGACATCAGTCGCCTTGATCTTCGAAATGGATTGCAATGAGCGCCACAGAGCCAGCCTCCGAGCCTGTTCCCCGCCACGCGGCAACAGCGGCGACGGTTGCCGAGAACTACCGCGACGCTTCCATCGCTCCATCGCTGGTGAGCGGGCTTGCCGCGGCTTTCGAGGGGCTTTGCCTGTCCATCGTCGGCGTCGGTCTGCTGCCGCTGTTCTCGGTATCGCTGGCCGGCCTTACCATGGCGATTCCCATTGGAGCGGCCTGCTTGACGCTGCTGGTCGCCCAGATACTCGGCGCCAACGACCTATCGCTGCTGCGCCGCCACTCCCAGCGTCTCGCCAAGCTGCTGTTGGCTTGGTCGAGCGTCTTCGGCTTTGTTTCTGTGCTGATCGTCATAGGGGACGGCGCGCCTGGCATCGCCCGCCTGTGGTTCCCCGTCTGGTATGTGGCCGGGGTGATGGCACTCGGTCTTTCCTCCGCCGTTACCGCGACGGCGACTCGCCGGTTAACCCGCGCCGGGCGCTTGCAGAAGCGGGCCGTCATCCTCGGCGGTGGCGCCATGGCAGAGTCCCTGATCACAGCGCTCGAGGAGACCGGCGGCAACGAACTTGCCATCCTCGGCATCTTCGACGATCGCAACGACGACCGCAGCCCGGAGAACCAGCGCGGCTTCCCCAAGCTCGGCAATACCTCCGATCTCGTCGATTTCGCCCGCCTCACCGCGATCGACCTCGTCATCGTCGCCCTGCCGCCGACCGCCGAGGTGCGCATCCTGCAGCTTCTGAAAAAACTGTGGGTGCTGCCAGTCGATATCCGCCTCGCTGCCCATACCAGCAAGCTGCGCCTCCGCCCACGCTCCTACTCCTACATTGGCCGCGTTCCGTTCCTCGACCTGTTCGATCGACCGATCACCGGCTGGTCGCAGGTGTCGAAGCGCGTGTTCGACGTGACCATCGCCAGCCTTGCCATCGTTGCGCTGTCGCCGCTGATGCTCGGCGCGGCGATTGCCGTCAAGGCGACCTCCAAGGGGCCGATCCTGTTTCGTCAGCCGCGCTATGGCTTCAACAACGAAGTGATCTCGGTGATGAAGTTCCGATCGATGTACGCCGACAAGGCGGACATCAAGGCCGAAAAGGTCGTCACGCGCGGCGACCCGCGCGTGACGCCGGTCGGCCGCTTCATTCGCAAGACATCGATCGACGAGCTGCCGCAACTATTCAACGTGCTGAAAGGCGACCTGTCGCTGGTCGGCCCGCGCCCGCACGCCGTCAACGCCCATACCGAGCACAAGCTCTGGGAAGAGGTGGTCGACGGTTACTTCGCTCGTCACAAGGTCAAGCCCGGCGTTACCGGTTGGGCGCAGATCAATGGCTGGCGCGGCGAAGTCGATACGTCCGATAAGATTCACGCACGCGTCGAACACGACCTCTACTACATCGAGAATTGGTCGGTTCTGTTCGATCTTTACATTCTGATGCTGACGCCGGTGCGCATCATCAATCAGGAAAATGCCTATTAAAGTAAGGAAATCTCGCGGGCAGCACGGAAATCGACACCGAGACCGAGCGCATCGGAAATGATGATTGCTCCCTCGGCGACTGGCGCGACAACCGACACACCACGCAGAAGTCGCAAACAGTCGAAGATGCGCTCCTTCGGCACCGGATTGACCGACACGACAGGCAGCAGCGGCAAGCCACCGCCCGATACCCGCACCGTCGTCGTCACCATGCGCTTTGGCGCCACCACTTCCTCGGCGGCATAGGCAAGCCCCTTGTTGCAGGTGAAGCCGGTCATCTCTGCAACCACACCGTCCTCGACGGTGACTTCGCCGCCGCAGCCTATCGGACAGCCGATGCATTGGATGGCGTGGACCAAGCGTTCCATCATGCCTCCTCCTCGATTTCGTCCTCGGCATCGATCTTCTCGGGTGCCGCAACGACCCGGAATTCAAGCGTCATGGCATCGCCGATCTTGCGGACGGGAATGTCGGCGACAATCATCTCGCTGGGCTTGACCACCCTGAGCTTGCGTTCGAAGGCGAGCACGCCATCCGCCCAGAATTGCAAGAGCGACGCGCCCATCGGCTTCGATGCCCGGAAATAGAAGCGGACGCTCATTCGACCCGGCTCGAACGGGGAGAGGCGCTGCGGCACGACGGTGCGAAGCCCCTCGCCCGCCATGACGGAACGCTCCTGGCCGGAAGCGGCAAGCTCCCCACGGGCGTGGCGAGCCGCCGAGCGACCAGCGATCGCCGCCTCCTCGGAAACCCAATCGACGAGGTCGTGGACATGCAGCACGTTGCCGGCAGCGAAGAACCCAGGGAGCGATGTCTCACGAAACTGGTCGACCCGTGCGCCACTGGTAATCGAATCGAGGGCGACACCGGCCGCGCGGCCGAGTTCGTTTTCCGGAATGAGGCCCACCGAGAGCAAGACACAGTCGCAAGCCACGTCGAAGGCCGTTCCATCGATCACTTCCAGCCTGTCGTTCACTTGCGACACGGTGATTCCAGTCACCCGATCCTTACCGTGAATCGCCGTCACCGAGTGGCCGAGGTAGAGAGGAATGTCGAAATCCTCAAGGCACTGGACGATGTTTCGGGTCAGGCCGTTGGAATACGGCATGATCTCGAAGACGGCCTTCACCTTTGCGCCCTCGAAGGTCATGCGGCGGGCCATGATGAGGCCGATGTCGCCAGAACCGACGATCACCACCTCTTTGCCCGGCAGGTAACCTTCCATGTTGACCATGCGCTGGGCGGCACCGGCGGTGAACACGCCGGCCGGCCGACTGCCTGGGGTGCGGATGGCGCCACGCGTCCGTTCGCGACAGCCCATGGCGTAGACCACCGACTTCGCCTTGACGACTGTCAGCCCGGCATGCGGGCTGACCGAGGTGATGACGCCGCCCGGCTCGGCAGCCAGCACCGTCGTGTCGAGCCAGACGTCGATGTCGGTCGCCTTGACCATGTCGATGTAGCGGTGGGCGTAGCCAGGTCCGGTCAGCTCCTCCTCGAAGCGACGTAGGCCAAAACCGTTGTGAATGCATTGCTGCAGGATACCGCCGAGTTCACGATCCCGCTCTAGGATCAGCACGCGCTCCGCGCCGGCTTCCCGCGCGGCGAGCGCCGCCGCCATACCGGCGGGACCGCCGCCGATGGTCACCACGTCGTAGGAAAACTCACGCATGAATGCCCTCCCCGGCTTCGAGCTGGGCGCGCGACAGGAATAGCCACGACCCCGCCGAGTCCTTTCGGACGGCGGTAACGGGGATGCCGAGCTCACGCGCGAGAATCGCCGTGACGCGCGGTCCGCAGAAGCCGCCCTGACAGCGCCCGGCGCCTGCCCTTACCCGTCGCTTGACGCCGTCGACGGTGCGGGCACCGCAGGGCGACTGGATGGCAGCGACGATCTCCGCCTCAGTGATGGTCTCGCAGCGGCATATGACACGGCCGAATAGCGGATCGCTGGCAATCAGCCGCGCCTGAGTTTCGCGATCAAGATCATGGAAGCGCGGCTTTTCCGGATTGATCGGAACGAAGCTCGCCTTCGGCCGGAGCTTCAAACCGACCTCGCCCAATATCTCGACGATGACCTCGCCAATGGCCGGCGCCGAGGTCAGCCCGGGCGACTGGATGCCGGCGGCATGGACGAGACCGCGCGTCACCGGCGACGGGCCGATCACGAAATCCTTGCCGGCAGCGGCGCGCAAGCCGGCGAATTCGGTAATCGCCGTACCGAGTGGCAGCGCCGGCACGATGCGACGGGCGCCAGCGATGATGCCGGCAAGCCCGCCCGCCGTGGTTTCCTTGTCGTCGGGATCATCGATGTCGACGGCATCGGGGCCGATGAACACGTTGCCATGCACGGTGGGTGACACCAGGATGCCTTTCGACACCTTGTCGGGCGTCGGGAACAACACCGTGTTGACCAATTGACCGACACTGCGGTCGAACAGGATATATTCGCCCCGGCGTGGCTTGATCGTGAAGCTGCCGTCGCCGGCCATGCGCGCCACGTCGCCGGCATGGAGGCCGGCGGCGTTGACGACGAAGCGAGTTGCAATGCGGCCGCGCGTGGTTTGCACCGCCACGACCCGCCCGCCCGCCACATCGAGGCCGGTCACCACGCATTCGGTGATGATGCGCACGCCGTTGCGAATGGCATTCTCGGCAAAGCCGACCGTCGCCAGGAACGGACAGACGATGGCGCCACTGGGCGCCCAGAGCGCACCGGCCACCTCGGGCGAGATGTTCGGCTCATGCGCAACCACTTGATCGGTGTTCCAGATCTCGAGGCCGGGTACACCGTTCTCGATCCCGCGCCGACGAAGATCCGCGACGGTCTCCATCTGCGCGGCGTCTTTTGCCACGACCAGCGCTCCCGTCGCCTTGCGCGGGATGCCGAGGCCTTCGGCAAGCTCGGCATAAAGCGCGGCGCCGCGCACGTTGAGGCGCGCTTTCCAGGTGCCCGGCTCGGCATCGAAGCCAGCGTGCAGGATGCCGCTGTTGGCCTTGGACGTACCGGTCGCGACATCGGGGGAGCGCTCGATCAGCACGACCGACAATTCAAATCGCGAAAGCTCTCGCGCGATCGCGCTTCCCACGACGCCGCCGCCAATAACGACGACGTCGGCGCTATCGGGAAGAGGCCCCACTCCGAAACTGCCCGCCATGCTCCGCTCCTTGCGCGCAAGACGGCAGTGGTTCGACATGCCGTCCCGTCTCGCTCGCCGCAACAAAGTTCGATTGATCTTCGTTTCGGTTCGATTTTCCTTTCGTATCATTTCAAGCGAAAGTTTCGGATCGGTACGAACGCCTATGATTTGAACCTTCGTCACCGCCCAATCAGCGGTGGCTCACCAAGAACACGCCTTCCACCAAACAAAACAACGCCGCCTTCCCCTGGGGAAAGCGGCGCTGTTTCATCAGCTTTTGAGCAGCAGAGCCGTCAGGCGGACAGGGCCTGTGCCACCTCGCCGGCGTCCTCGCCGACGATCAGATGATAGTTGGCAGAACCAAGCGTAGCGACAGCCCGCACGCCGGCCTTCTTGACCAGCGACTGGTCGAACCGCTTGGGGTCGGCCACCTCGACGCGGACGCGGGTGCCGGACACCGCCTCGACCGAGACGATGTTGGCGCGTCCACCGAGGGCATCGATCATCTGATCGGCCTTGAGGCGGGCGGCGGCCGACGGCGCACCGGCGGCTGCCTTGATGGCAATCGGAGCCGCGGCGGCAACGGGAGCGGCGCCACCGGCGGGCTGCGACTGGAGATACTCTTCCATGTCGGTCTTCATGTTTTCGGACTGGGTGCCGAAGATCACCTGCAGGCCCTGGCCAACCACCATGACACCGGCGGCCCCCATTTCCTTGAACTTCGGCTGATCCACCTTGGCGATATCGGCGACGCCGACGCGCAGACGGGTGATGCAGGCATCGAGGTTGGTGATGTTCTGAGCGCCACCGAAGGCGGTGACGAGCTTGCGGGCGGTGGCAAAGCGATCACTGCCGTCGAGCGCCTCATCTGCCGTTTCAACGGTGGCCACGCCATCGTCTTCACGGCCGGGCGTCTTGAAGTTGAACTTCAGGATGGCGAACCGGAACACGCCGTAATAGATCGCGGCATAGATAGGCCCGAGGATCAGCGTCATCCACCAGTTATGGGCGTTGGGGCCGAACACGTTGAAAAGCAGGAAGTCGATGCCACCTTGGGAGAAGGTAAAGCCCATGTGGATGTCGAGCGTGTTGGCAACGAACTGGGTGGTGGCGGCCAGCACCGCATGCACGGCATAGAGCGCCGGGGCGACGAACAGGAAGGAGAACTCGATCGGCTCGGTGATGCCGGTCAGGAACGAGGTCAGGGCGGCCGAGACCATCATGCCCATGACCTTGACGCGGTTTTCCGGCTTGGCGGTGTGGGCGATGGCAATCGCGGCGGCCGGCAGGCCCCACATCTTGAACAGGAAGGCGCCCGACAGGATACCGGCGGTGTGATCGCCTGCGAAGAAGCGGTTGATGTCGCCGTGAACGACCTTGCCGGCGGCGTCGGTGTAGGAACCGATCTCGAAGAAGAACGGCACGTTCCAGATGTGATGCAGGCCGAAGGGGATCAGCAGGCGCTCGACGAAGCCGTAGACGGTCGCGGCGAGGCGCGGGTCGTTTTCAGCCGCCCAGTGCGAGAAGATGTCGATGCCGGACTGCACGGGCTGCCAGACGAAGGACAGCACCACGCCGGCGGCAATCGCCGCAAGGCCGGTGACGATCGGCACGAAACGCTTGCCCGCGAAGAAGCCGAGATAGGACGGCAACTGAATGCGGAAGTAGCGGTTGAACAGCGACGCCGCGATGGCACCGATGATGATGCCGCCGAACACGCCGGTGTCGATGGTCGGTACCGTCTTGCCGGCCAAGACAGGCACCTGCAGGAACACGGCCATGGCGCCGAGCGTCGCGGTCATGACGAAATAGCCGACAACGGCGGCGATGGCGGCAACGCCGTCATTCTTGGCAAGGCCAAGGGCGACGCCGACGGCGAAGATGATCGGCAGATTGCCGAAGATGGCATCGCCACCCTTGGCCATCACCTGCGACACGATCTCCGGCAGGAAGGAGAAGTTGGACGCGCCGATGCCGAGCAGAAGGCCGGCGACGGGCAGCACGGCGACAGGCAGCATCAACGCCTTGCCGATCTGCTGCAGCACTCCGAATGCGGATTTGAACATGATTGGGAACCTCTGAGACTTAAGCTTCGGGCCAGGACTGGGCGAGCATTCGGCGCACCGCCTCGCCGGATTCGAGGGCGAGCGCCGCTTCGGCGACCGCCTTGCACTTGTTCATGTCGAGCGTTCGCACCATCGCCTTGATCTCGGCGATCGAGCCGGAGGTGGCCGACAATTCAGTGACGCCGAGGCCGATGAGCACCGGCGCGGCCAGCGGGAAGGAAGAGAGCGAACCGCAGACGCCAACCCAGCGGCCGTGCGCTTTCGCTCCCTCGACCGCCAGCTGGATCAGCCGCAGCACCGCCGGATGGAAGGGATCAAGCTGCTTGGCCAGGCGCGGGTTCACCCTGTCAATGGCCAACGTGTACTGCGCCAGATCATTGGTACCGACCGACAGGAAGTCGGCTTCGGCGGCCAGCGTCTTGGAGATCAGCGCCGCCGAGGGCACCTCGACCATGATGCCGACCTCAATCGGCGTCGTGCGTCCCAGCGCCTTCGTCTCCTCGTCGATCACCTTGCGCACGTCCCGAAGGTCGGCGATCGTGGCGATCATCGGCAGCAGAATCTTGCACTGGCCGTAAGGCTTCACCCTCAGGAGCGCGCGGATCTGCGTCCTGAGCAGCTCGGGCTGCCACAGGCTCATGCGCACGCCGCGCAAACCGAGGGCGGGGTTTTCCTCCTTCGGCAGGTTGGCGTAGGGCACGTCCTTATCGGCACCGGCGTCGAGGGTGCGGATAATCAGCGGCCGTCCCTTCAAGCCATCGGCGATCGCCTGATACTGGGCGTATTGCTCGTCCTCGCTCGGCGCGGTGGTGCGGTTGAGGAACAGGAATTCCGACCGCATCAGGCCGCAGCCTTCGGCGCCACCTTCCAGCGCCACGGCAACGTCGGCCGGGCCGCCGAGATTGGCGACTACCTCGATCCGTTTGCCATCGGCCGTGTAGCAGTCGTCCTGAGTGGCGGCGCGGTTGGCGGCCAGACGCTCGCGGCGGCGGATCACGGTGGCGCGGATGTCGGCGAGATCGCCCTCCGGCGGGTTGATCCGCACGCTTGCCTGGTCGGCATCGAGGATGACCGGTTGCCCGTCAGGCACGCACACCACGCCGACGCCGGCGGCGACAACGGCTGGAATTCCCTTCGACGCGGCAAGGATCGACACGTGCGCCGTCGGCCCGGCATAGGCCAGCACGATGCCCGCCACCTTAGTAAGGTCGAGATCGGCAAACTGCGACGGCAAGAGATCGGCGGCAAAGATGATGGCGTTATCAGGGAGCACCGTCGCCGAACCGGACACACCCAGCAGGATGGCCAGAACGCGGCGGCGAACGTCCTCGAGGTCGGAGGCTCGCTCGGCCAGCACCGGATTGCCAAGCTTGCGCAGCGCGGCAACCTGACGATCGATCGCCGTCTTCCAGGCATAACCGGCGCTCTTGCCGTCGCGGATCAGCGTCCAGGCGGCGTCGCGCAGATCCGGGTCCTCGACGAAGGACAGATGAGCCTTCAGGATTTCGGCCTGCTGTCCCTTGCTGGCCGCGATCTTGGCGCTGATGTCGGCAGCGGCCGTCTTGAGAGCGGCGCGCAGCTCCTTGATTTCCAGCTCGACATCGGCACCGGTCTCGGAAACCTCAAAGTCTTCGGAGGTGATCCGCACCGAAACGCCGACGGCAAGCCCCGGCGAGGCGGTGTTGCCCTCGATGGTCTTGGCCACACCTGGTCCCCAGAGCTCGGGCGCATCGGCCGTGGGCAACGCGTTGGCCACCGGCGAGGCAACGACTTCAGGCGCGGCTGCCAACGCCGGAGCGGAAGCAGCGGCCATCGTGGCCTCCGGCCCGCCCAGCAGCGCGGCGATGCGATTGGCCACCTCGGCGCCATCGGCACCCTTAGCCTCGATGGTCAGTTCATCGTTATGCACAGCGCCGAGCAGCATCAGCCCGACCGGGCTGGCAGCGCTGGCCTTGCGGTCGCCCAGGCGGATGATCACCTCGGCGGCGCCGGTCTTGGCCGCCTCGGCAATCAGCCCGGCCGGGCGGGCATGGATGCCGTTGGGATCGGCAACGCGCACCTTGACGACGGTCGCATCTCCCCCGGCCTCACCGGCCGAGGATGCTGTCGCCTCGCCCTTGGCGGCAATGCTGGCCACCGCGTCGCCGGCCGCGATCTCATGATCGACGGCGGGAACGGTGAGCGTGAAGCGTTCGCCGTTGGTCAGCACCACCGGAACCACCATGCTGCGAACCAGCTGCGAAATGATGTCCATGTCGAAGCTGATCAGCGGATCGCCGGTATTGACCCGGTCGCCTTCCGCCACGTGCGGGGTGAAGCCGTCGCCCTTGAGCGCCACGGTGTCGAGGCCGATATGCATCAGAACCTCGGCACCATCTTCAGCTCGCAACGTCACCGCATGATGAGCGCGGTGGATCGAGGTGACGACGCCGGCAAAAGGCGCTCGCAGGATCGAGTCCGTCGGATCGATAGCGAAACCGTCGCCGAGAATGCGGCCGCTGAATACCGGGTCGGGAACGTCGGCGATAGAAACAAGCCAACCGCCGATCGGAGCTTTCAGGGAAAGCCCATCTTTCGCGTCGAGCGGCTTTCCGCCGCCGGACGCGTCTTTCAAATGATCAACCACAACAAGACTCCGTCAGATCCCGGATTTTTCAATCAGGCGGCGTTAGCGCCCCGTTTCGTTTAACTCTCACGCATGCTCTCCGGCTCCAGCCGGCGAAGGATTTGGTTCGTCATCGTCGCGGCGGCGCCTGGGCGCTGTCGCGAAAGATAAGGTCAACCGCCCAGACCTCGGAGAGGTCGGCCGGATCGGCGCCGCCAACCAAAGAGGCGGCAAGCTCTGCGACGCGGAGGCCGGCGGAGCGAATCGATGAGAAGGTGGTGGTGAGCGCCGGCTCGAAGGCCTCCGGTCTCACGGTCGCAAGGCCATCGTCATGGGCGATGACCGAAACATCCCTGCCGATCGTAAGGCCAAAATCGCCGATCGCCCGGCAACAACCGGAGGCCAGGAACATCGAGGCACAGACGAAAGCGGTCGGCGGCGTCGATGAGACCAGAAGCGCGCGCGTGGCGCGATATCCATGGCCCTCGGTGGCGGGCCCGGCGGCGAATAGACCAGCTTCCGCGACCAGCCCATGGCGACCGAGCGCGGCGTGCCAGCCGACCATGCGCTGCTCGGAGGCAGAGAGGTCGGCCGGGCCGGTCACCAGCGCAATGGTCTTGTGGCCAAGGCCGGCGAGCAGATCGACGGCCCGGCGCACGCCGTCCTCATGATCAATGTCGAGGTGCGGATAAATCAGAGAGCCGGCGGTGCGGCCGCAGGTCACCGTCTGCAAACCAAGGTGCGACAGCAAGCGGATGCGGAGGTCCTCGACCTTGAGGTTGGCGAGGATCATCACGTCGACCGCCTTGGCGCGGGCCAACCGACGATAGCCGGCCTCCTCGCCGTCGAAAGTGGCGTTGACGTAGAGATCGCGGCCGCAGCGCCCCGCCCCATCGGCCAACCCAGCCAGGAATTCGCCGAATACCGGATCGGCCATTTCCGCCGAGGCGCCGGGTAGCACCACGCCGAACGCTCCGGATTCGCCGGTGGCCAACCGCTTGGCGCTGACATTGGGCGTGTAGTTGAAGCGCCGCGCCGCCTCAAGCACACGCAGGCGCGTCTCCTCGTTGACCTCGGAGAAGCCATTGAGAGCCCGGCTGACGGTCGTCTTGGACAGTCCCAGGTGCTGGGCAAGCTCTCTCAGATTCACCGATGGCCCTCCAGAACCACGGCCGGACAAAGTGTCCTGGCTGATATAGCCTTCGAACCGGTTTGAAAACGCAATCCGAACCTAATCCACCGTTTCCTGCCGCGAAAACGACCGGCCCTCGACACTTGAGTGGATTATTTCAATCGTAGAAATAAAGAAATCCGAACCGGTTTGGAAGATATGTAATAACCCGCCTGCCACAATCCACAAATCGGGAGGCGGCGCGTGACGGCATGCGCAGCGGCGCTTTGAGCGCGGGCCTGCCGTGGGTCCCCGGCTTTTCAAGCCGACGGACGGTCTAGGTGTCTAATCCCAGGCTTTGATGGCGCAGTCTTTTTTTGGGGGGTGGAAGGAGGCACTATGGGCCAAGTTCTTCTCGGGAATGCTTCATTTTTGCCCAACTTTTGCAGCGCTGCAAAATTAGGATTATAGCGTCGGCCCAACGCTCTAGGCGGTCGCGGCGCTGGTAGTCAGCACGACGACCTTCGTTCCGACTGGCACCCGCCGATATAAATCCATGATGTCCTGATTGAGCAGTCGAACGCAGCCGGAAGACACCATTGTCCCTATAGTCCAGGGCTCCACAGTTCCGTGGAGCCGATAGTAGGTATCCTGATTGTTCCGATAGAGATAAAGAGCGCGAGGTCCGAGAGGATTTCCGGCTCCACCGGGCAACCCATCTTTCAGCGGGCCGTACCGCGCCGGGTCGCGCGCAATCATATCGGGGGTGGGACGCCAGCCCGGCCACTCGGCCTTACGGGCGATGGTCGCTTCACCTTGAAAATTGAAAGCTTCCTGTTTGCCAACGCCAACCCCGTAACGTAGCGCGCGACCATTCTCCATCACGAGATATGCATATCGCGCAACCGGATCGACAACGATTGTTCCTGGCTCTTCATTGGTCTGATAGGCGACCTCTCTGCGCAGGAATTGCGGTTTGACCTGTTTCAGATCGACAGTGGGAACCGGGAAAGGCTCCGTGTCGATAGACGAATACATGGCGAGATAGGAGGGATCAGCCTGCGGCGTGAGCGCTGCAACTTTGGTCTGTTGTTGTGTGGCGCATCCGGCCAGCACCAAAGGCGATCCGATAAGAAAGTTTCGTCTGCTCAATACCATTCAACTGCAATCCTCGTGGAAGTTTGACCCCGCAAGGAAAAGCATCCTGACAGCATTAATGTCTATATGTTATGAGGTTATCCTTATCATAACCGATGGGAATGATGATGGATATCGGCCTTGCATTGCGGGCATTCGTGAGGACGGTGGAACGTGGCTCAGTGACGGCGGCCGCCAAGGACCTGGCTGTCACCCAGCCAGCGGTCACCAAACATTTGCGGAATCTGGAAAGGCATGTCGGAGCTCGGCTGATCGAGCGTTCGACCAAAGCCGTGAGCCCGACAGCTCAAGGCCAGGCTCTCTATGAGGCAAGCCGGGCGGCACTGGCGACGATAGATGCGGCGCTGGAAGGTGTGCGTCATGACATGGGCGAGGTCGAGGGATTGCTTCGGCTTCATGCTCCATCCTGCATCGGATCGAGGCATCTGCATCCCATCGTGATGGCGTTCCAGCAGCAGCATCCGGCCGTTACCGTCGATCTGATTCTGGAAAATCGCGAGGTCGATCTGATCTACGAGAATTTTGACCTTGCCATAAAATATGGACGGCCTTCGGTTCAGGATCTGATCATTCGCCGTCTCGGAGCCATCCGGCGTATTCTAGTGGCATCTCCGGATTTGCTGCAAAAAACAGGACCAATAGATACTCCGGGACGACTGTCGGAGATCGGGGTCATAACCAGTGCCGCCTTGTTGTCGCCACGCGATATATTGACGCTTCAGGGAGCGGACGGATCGGTGGAGATTCTTGTCCGGCCAGTCATCCGCACCAACTCCGCCGACGTGATTTCGGCCACCCTATTGCGGGGGCACGCAGCTGGCCCTGTGCAGCAGCTCCTGGTGAATGAAGAACTTGCTTCAGGGGCGTTGATTCGCATCCTGCCCGAATATGAAGTCAAATCAACCGAAGCGTATTTCGCATACCCCTCAGTGCGCTTCATGAGGCCCGTGGTGAGAGCCTTTACAGATTTTGCTATTCCGAAGCTCCGGGCAATTGAGGGAATTGACGCGGCATAGCCCTCCGGATCGGAAATTTCAGAATTTTTACAAAGATAGCTCGCGATTGGTGAGGTGTGCCGCAGCCTTGCAGATTCTCTTCGCTTGCTCGCTTGCATTCGGAGCACAATACACGGAAAAGGAATGTGATAGGTCGACTTCTGGAATGCATATATCCAGCGGACAGCATCTCAATAGGACCGTCCAACATTGGGGGAATGGATGGTCGGGCAGAGAGGATTTGAACCTCCGACCCCGTGTCCCCCAGACACGTGCGCTAACCAGGCTGCGCTACTGCCCGTCCAATCATCGTCCAAACGTCTCCGCCGGACGGGAGGGATTTAGCCGGTTAGTTCCGGCGCGACAAGTGCTAATTTCGCCTCTCCCCTCGCAAGACGAATTCTCAGCGCGTCTGGTCGAGGAGACGCTTGCATTCTAGGAGCTCGAACAAGGTCGACTGCAGGCGCCGAATATCCTCGCGCGACAGTCCACCCGAGCCGGACTGCGCTGGCGCATGCTCGGATGGGCCGCGGAAGCGCTCCATGAAGCGGAAACCACTCCGGCTGACACTCTCCGGCAGGATGCCGGCCGGTAACGGCTCTTCCTCAACTTCCGGCGCGCGCACTGGCGACGGCTCCACGCGCGGTTCGGTGCGCGGCGAGGAACGAATGGGCTCAGGGGCGATTTCCGCCTCGAACTCATCGGCTTCGGAGCCTGAATCAACGGTGTCGGAATCATCTTCTTCGTTGAGACCGGCATTTGGCACCACCGGAATCGGCTCACCGGGATGGCGCCAGACCTCCATCACGAAACGGGCGCCCTGCTCCTTCAAGATGCGTTGAACGCCCTTGATTGTGTAGCCTTCGCCGTAGAGGAGATACTGGATGCCCCGCAGCAACTCGACATCGTCAGGGCGATAGTAACGGCGACCGCCGCCCCGTTTCATCGGTCGGATCTGGCTGAACTTGGTCTCCCAGAAACGCAAAACGTGCTGCGGAAGATCAAGCTCCTCCGCAACCTCACTGATCGTCCTGAAAGCGTCCGTTGCCTTTTCCACGCCGCCGCTCGACCCGATGCCCTACTCGGTCCTCAAAGACCGGAATCGCAATGCCTGTCACTATAAAAGCGACAAGCGCGAGAAGCCAAGCCCGATCTCGCAGCAGCGCGAAGATCGCCGGCTAATAAACTGTATTTCAATGGGATTCGTGGGCGGACCAACGGCCCGCCGAACCGATCGGTCAGTCGTCGCTTTCAACAGATGAAGCGTCGCCACCGTTGATTTCCGTCTTCAGCACGTTGCTTGGTTTGAACACCAAAACGCGCCGGGGAAGAATCGGAACTTCCTCGCCCGTCTTCGGATTTCGCCCAATTCGCTCCGTCTTTGAACGAACCGAGAACGTACCGAACGATGAAAGCTTCACCGTCTCGCCCGTTACCAGACAATCGGCGATCTCGCGCAGCACCGATTCGACAAGCTCAGCCGACTCGCTCCTCGAAAGACCGACCTTCTGGTACACGGCCTCGCAAAGATCGGCGCGGGTTACAGTTTTGCCCCCCATGGATCGCAAGCTCCCGTTGTTCCAGTCGACCGCGGATATGGCCGGCAGTCGATATCCCAAGACACAGGCGATGAACGTAGTGCCAGATACGGATGCGGTCAATCCATTTTTCGCGCAAGTCGTTCCAAACAAACAAAAAACCGTGGCGCACTACCAACGGAGAATGACAGCTCCCCAGGTAAGGCCACCACCGACCGCTTCGAACAGCACTACGTTGCCGGGCTGGACCTTGCCCGAGCGCACGGCAAAATCAAGCGCAAGCGGAATCGTCGCCGCCGAGGTATTGGCGTGCCCTTCAACAGTGATGATCGTCTTTTCCAAGGGTATGCCGAGCTTTTTCGCAGATCCCTCGATGATGCGCCGGTTGGCCTGGTGAGGAATGAACCAATCGATGCTGGTACCGTCAAAACCGGTCGCACCAAACACCGCTTTGATAACATCTCCAACACCGCCAATGGCGAACTTGAATACTTCCTGGCCATGCATGCGGACATGACCGGGAGCACCCGTCATTGATGGACCGCCATCGGTACACAGCTTGTCGACGTGGCGGCCGTCGGCCCTGAGGCTGGCGGCAAGCAGTCCGCGATCGGCAGACGTCCCCTCGCCTTCTTCCGTCCCAAGCACAACCGCGCCGGCACCATCGCCAAACAGTACGCACGTGGTGCGGTCGTTCCAGTCCAGAATGCGTGAGAAGGTATCGGCGCCGATCACCAGTGCCTTGCGGGCAAGGCCGGTGCGCAGCAGGCTGTCGGCAACGGTGAGCGCGTAGACAAAGCCCGAGCACACGGCCTGAAGGTCGAAGGCAAAGCCATGGGTAATGCCGAGCTTGCGCTGCACTTCCACGGCCGACGAGGGGAAAGTACGGTCAGGCGTTGCAGTGGCGAGCAACACCAAGTCGATTTCATCCACGTTGACGCCAGCGGCGGCCAGCGCGTTGGCGGCAGCGGCGGCGGCGAGGTCGGAGGTCATCTCGCCATCGGCGGCGATATGGCGCTCGCGAATGCCCGTGCGCTGAACGATCCAATCATCCGAAGTGTCGACCAACTCGGTGAGATCTTGGTTGGTCAGAACCTTAGCGGGCAGATAGCTTCCCGTGCCTAGAATGACGCTTCGGATCACGCTCAGCTTCCTTTCTCGCCGGCGGCGAGGCTTATCGCCGCCTGCTCCCGGTAATAATGTGCGAGGTCGGTCTCGATCTTGCTCATCAGGCCGTTGCGCGCCATGTCATAGCCAAGGTCGAGAGCGGCCGCGAAACCGAAGGCGTCGGTGCCACCGTGGCTCTTGATGACGATGCCGTTGAGCCCGAGGAAGACGCCGCCGTTATACTTGCGCGGATCCATCTTCTCTCTGAGCCCTTGGAAAGCGCCGCGCGCCAGGAAATAACCGACTCGCGTCAGCCAGGTGCGCGCCAGCGCCGTGCGCAGATAGCTTGTCATCTGCTTGGCCGTACCCTCGGCCGTCTTGAGGGCGATGTTGCCGGCGAAGCCTTCCGTCACGATGACGTCGACCCGGCCACGACCGATGTCGTCACCCTCGACAAAGCCGTCGTACTGAAGATTGGCGAGGGCCGTTTCCTTGAGGATCTGACCGGCCGCCCTCACTTCCTCGTTGCCTTTGACGTCCTCGACACCAACGTTGAGCAGCCCGACAGAAGCGATCTCTGTGTGAAACAGCGCGCGAGCCATGGCAGCGCCCATCACGGCAAAGCCGATCAATTGCTGCGCATCGGCGCCGATCGACGCGCCAACATCGAGCACGATCGATTCCGATTTGAGGTTGGGCCAGAGCGCCGCCAGAGCCGGCCGTTCGATGTTGGCCATGGTCCGAAGACAGAACTTCGACATGGCCATCAGCGCGCCGGTATTGCCGGCGGAGACGGCGAAATGCGCTTCGCCCTTCTTCACCGCTTCGATCGCCCGCCACATCGACGATTTCCACCGGCCATGGCGCAATGCGCTCGATGGCTTTTCGTCCATCGCAACGGTGATTTCGCAATGATGAAACCGGGAGGCTGCCTTGACCCTTGGATATTGCTCCAGCACGGGCAGCACCACCGCCTCGTCGCCGAACAGTTCATAGCGAAGATCCGGGCGCCGCGTCAGCAAGAGGTCAGCGCCGGCGAGCGTCACAGACGGCCCGAAGTCGCCGCCCATGACGTCGATGGATATGATAAGAGGGTCGGCCATGAATCCTCAAAAGCGCGGCAACCGCCGTAATTGATCGGGCGGGAAGATAACCATTCCCCCCCAGGAAACAATACCAAAATGCGCGCCCTCCGCGGTGGGAGCGGCGCGACCGCGGTTGTCACGGACGCTTGTCCTTCAGAGAGGCGAGGCCGGCGAACGGCGATTCCCCTTCGTCCTCACTGCCGTCGTCCTCAATAAAGGGCGTGAACTCAACGCCCTGCTTTCGCGGATAGGGATCGAGACCAACCGCGATAAACTCTGTGGTCAGCACACCGAGATCGACGGTAGAGCCAAGGATTGGCTCCGGCGGATCCTCGGCATCGACATCGACCTCGATCTCGTCATTGACCGGTTCGATCTCGTTTTCGGGCAAAAAGCGCAGGTCAACTATCTCGCTAACGCACTCGGGTACCGGGTCAAGGGTGACAACGCAGGCCTGTTCCACCTCCGCCCGCACCTCGCCAGTTATCTTGAAGCCGTTCTTGCGGAACGGCGCTACCGTAAACTCGGCCGAAGCGCTGACAACTTTGAGAATGCCGAGCGCTTCGGCAATGGCCTCGCATTCGGACGGGCTGGCGGCGAAGGCCACCGGCGTACCGCGCGGTTGCACGCGATCCCAGGCGAAGGGACGGGAAAAGGGGATATCGGCTTTTGCGGTCATGTCTCAAGATCCGAAATTGTAGGTTCGCCGACTGAAATGGAAGGCGACATCAACAAAGGCAAGGCTCCAGCAACCACGGCATCGACAGGAGCCTCAGCAAGGCGTCGGGCAAAGTCGCGGACATGGTCGGCGAGGCAGGCGACGTGTCGCGGATCGGCCGCGCCACCATACACATTGCGGGCAAGCGTGTCGGCCAGCTCAATGGGCCGATCGGAGACGAGCGCCGCCGCCGTCGCTTCCGCGCGGCCATAGAAGGCGCCAACCACCTTCTTGAGACGGCGCTTGAGACCGCTATCGTCATAACCGATCTCGCGCATCGTCCGCTCCATGTCATCGATGAACAGCTCGCTGAGGCCGCGCGCCGTTTCTCGCCCGGCGGCCTCCTGCGACAAGCGGTGGACGGCGAGACCGACGAACAGCATCAGCATCTCAAGCCGCCCCTCGACGCTGTCGGCAACCCCAAGTTCGACGTAGAACACCGGCTGCCGCGAAACTTGCATCAACTGCTCGTAGAGCGGTGTGACACGGGCAGATGCCTTTCGCCGGATGAGGCCGAACACCATAGTTTTGCCGTTTCCTTACCCGAAGACCAGTTCCGGCACGGTGATCGACAGGAAACCGTGCCGGGTGCACGAATTGACGTTGCCTCGTGACCTAGCGCAAGGTAACCAAGTTGCCAAGCGTGGAGTCAGACCAAAGCTTGGGGTCGCATCAGCGGCTTCCGGCGCGAAGCGAAAGCCGAGGGCCTGCTGTCCATAGGCGGCCAAGGCAAAAAAATACGGGACGATCGCTTTATGGTGATTGTTCTGGGTGTGGTTGGGAGTGCCGGGAGGCTCATGTGAAGTTTAGCCGGAGTGAACGCCCGTCGGGCATGATGTTTGGTCTGAAGGGCGTGGCAATTGCGCTGCTGACCGCCGTGTCCGTATCGGCCTGTGGTCTGCCGCCGGTCCAGCACGGTTACGTGCTTTCCGAAGAAGCGCTGGCGCAGGTACCGGTCGGTTCGTCGCGTGAGCAGGCGCTTCTGGTGCTCGGTTCGCCGTCTACGACCTCTGTCATGGCCGGCGATACCGCTTTCTACTACATCTCCCAGACCATCGACGAAAACCCGATCATGGGTCGCTCGATTACTGACCAGCGCGTACTTGCCATCTATTTCGACGACAAGGGCTTGGTCAAACAGATCGCCAACTACGGCCTGAAGGACGGTAAAGTGTTCGATTTCATCGAGCGCAAGACCCGGACCGGCGGTGCCGATCTCAATCTCATTGGCCAGATCTTCAAGGGTGTCGGCAACGTCAACCCGCTGGGCGACCTTCAGAAATAAGCCATCACGAGCCATCGACCAAGGGGCGCGGCACCAACCGCGCCCCTTTTTGCATTTCAGGGCTTGCGGCCGGAGAACATGGTGGCGGTATACACCACAAGCGCCGCCCAGATGAACATGAAGGCGACGAGCTTTCCGGTCGAGAACGGCTCGTGAAACACGAAGACGGCGGTGAGAAAGATCATCGACGGCGCGATGTACTGCATGAGTCCGATGGTCGAATAGCGCAGAAGCCGCGCGCCGAAGACGAACAGGATGAGCGGTACCGCCGTAACGAGGCCCGATGCGGCCAACAGGAGCGTATCGGAGCCGGTTGTTGTTGCCCCCGTGCCGGCAAAATGTCCGCTGCCCGTGGCCGCCAGCCAGCCGATATAGACCAGAGCCAGCGGCGAAATCAGCACCACTTCCAGAAGGAATCCCTGCGTCGGTCCGATTGGCAGTGTCTTCTTGAGATAACCGTAAATGCCAAAGGAAAGTGCCAGCGCCAGCGACACCCAAGGCAAGCCGCTGTTCTCCACCGTCATCAGGCCGACCCCGAAGATGGCCAGCGCCACGGCGAACATTTGCACCCGACTGAGTCGTTCACCGAGAAAGATCGTACCGAGCGCGACGTTAACCAGCGGGTTGATGAAATAACCCAGAGCCGATTCAAGCGCCCTGCCCGAGCCGATCGCCCAGACGTAGATCGCCCAGTTCACCGAGATCAGGCTGGCCGTGAGAAAACCCATAGCGATCATGCGCGGTTGCTTGAACACCGCCAGGAAGCTGCCAAAGCCCCCCTGCGCCGCAAGGATTGCCGCCGTGATCGGCACCGACCACAGCACGCGGTGCGCCACCACTTCGTAGGGTGAGATATGGGCGACAGCCTTCATATAGAAAGGCAGGAATCCCCAGAGAAGATAGGCCGTGAAGGCAAAGGCGAAGCCCCGGTAGCGGCCGGGACCGGCCGGCACGGCGGCTTGGGCGGTCGTCATGTTCATGATTCCAGACATTGGCCGGTGACACGCAACCGCGCCACCCGAAATGCCAAAGCGGCGGCCGGTTGCCCGACCGCCGCTTCGTTCAGTCGAAGTACTGACTTGGGTCTATCAGCTGTGAGCGAGAACCGCCAGCAGCAGCAGCGCCACGATGTTGGTGATCTTGATGGCCGGGTTGACGGCCGGACCAGCGGTGTCCTTGTATGGATCGCCGACGGTATCGCCCGTCACCGAAGCCTTGTGGGCGTCGGAACCCTTGAAGTGCTTGACGCCGTCCTTGTCGACAAAGCCGTCCTCAAAGCTCTTCTTGGCGTTGTCCCAGGCGCCGCCACCCGACGTCATCGAGATGGCGACGAACAGGCCGTTGACGATCACGCCGAGCAGCGAGGCACCGAGGGCGGCAAAGGCGTTGGCCTTCGAACCCGAGGCGAGCAGTACGCCGAAGTAGACGATCAGCGGCGACAGCACCGGCAAGAGCGACGGGATGATCATTTCCTTGATCGCCGCCTTGGTCAGCATGTCGACGGCACGGCCGTAGTCCGGGCGCTCGGTGCCGGCCATGATGCCCGGCTTTTCTTTGAACTGACGACGCACTTCCTCAACCACCGAGCCGGCAGCGCGGCCGACGGCGGTCATGGCAATGCCACCGAACAGATAGGGGATGAGGCCACCGAAGATCAGGCCAGCGACGACATAGGGGTTGGACAGCGACAGGTCGATATTGCCGATGCCCTGGAAATACGGCACGCCGCTTTCGGCGAAGTGCTTGATGTCGTTCGTATAGGCGGCAAACAGCACCAGCGCGCCGAGGCCGGCCGAACCGATGGCGTAGCCCTTGGTGACGGCCTTGGTGGTGTTGCCGACGGCGTCGAGCGCATCAGTGGTGTGACGCACGTCCTTGGGCAGACCGGCCATCTCGGCGATACCGCCGGCGTTGTCGGTGACCGGGCCGAAAGCGTCGAGCGCCACGATCATGCCGGCAAGGCCGAGCATGGTGGTGACGGCGATCGCCGTGCCGAACAGGCCGCCGAGCTGGTAGGTTGAGATGATGCCAGCGACGATGACCAGCGCCGGCAGAGCCGTCGATTCGAGCGAAACGGCGAGACCCTGGATGACGTTGGTGCCATGGCCAGTGACCGACGCCTGGGCGATCGACACCACCGGGCGCTTGCCGGTGCCGGTGTAGTATTCGGTGATCCAGACGATCAGGCCGGTGACGACCAGACCGAGGATGCCGCAGACGAACAGCTTGCTGCCGGTGAGCATCATGCCGTCGACGACGCCGATCTCACCCCAGCCGATAGTCGCCCACGTGGCGATGCCGAGACCGACGACCGACAGTAGCGACGAGGCCCAAAGCCCCTTGTAGAGGGCGCCCATGATCGAATTGTTGGCGCCGAGCTTCACGAAGAAGGTGCCGATGATCGAGGTGATGATGCAGGTGCCGCAGATCAGCAGCGGATAGAGCATCGCTTTAAGCAGAAGGGCCTGATCGGCAGCAAAGAAGATCGAGGCGAGCACCATGGTGGCAACCACGGTCACCGCGTAGGTCTCGAACAGGTCGGCGGCCATGCCGGCGCAGTCGCCGACGTTGTCACCGACATTGTCGGCGATGGTGGCCGGGTTGCGCGGATCATCCTCGGGGATACCAGCCTCGACCTTGCCGACGAGGTCAGCACCGACGTCGGCGCCCTTGGTGAAGATGCCGCCGCCGAGACGGGCGAAGATGGAGATCAGCGAGGCGCCGAAGCCGAGGGCGACCAGAGAGTCGATGACGACGCGATCATTGGGCGCATGGCCCATCGGGCCGGTCAGTACCCAGAAATAGACGGAGACGCCAAGAAGCGCCAGACCGGCCACCAGCATACCGGTGACGGCACCAGCCTTGAAGGCGATGTTGAGACCGCCAGCCAGCGACTGCATAGCAGCGGCGGCGGTGCGGACGTTGGCGCGAACCGAAACGTTCATGCCGATGAATCCGGCGAGGCCCGAAAGGACGGCACCGACCACGAAGCCGATGGCGACCGGCAGGCCGAGCAGCCACGCGATCACCACCAGGATGACCACGCCGACGATGCCGATCGTGGTGTACTGGCGCTTGAGATAGGCCTTAGCACCCTCAGCGACAGCCCCTGAGATTTCTTGCATGCGGGCGCTGCCCGCGTCCGATGCCATGACGGACTTTACCGCCCACACGCCATAGGCGAGGGACAAAAGTCCGCAGATGATCGTGATGTATAGAACGTCCATGATCCCTCCGCAGTGCCGGACACTCGAGGGCCCGGCCTTGGCGCCACGAACCGAAGGCGAACGCCCCATGGGAGCCATATGGATCCCGTGCCTGTTCGCCTTGGGAGCGACCCTCTTTTCTTCCGCCGCGCAGAAGGCGCCGACAAGCGACGACGATCCCGTTCTGCGGACAGATGCGAGGGCGGGATTACCGATAAAGGCTCGATTGGTGGCGTCAAGGCCGTGAAAGCCCGCAGCGGCCGATTTTGGCGGGGTTGTCCCCCGCTCGGGCCAAAACCACTGCTAGTTAAGCCGAGCAAATGCCCGAGCAGGAGCTAAACACGCCGTCACACGACGTAGCGGGCTGCAACGAATCCGCTGATGATGACGATCAGCAGGCCCCACATCACCACGTCGAGCCGCCGCTCGATGAAGTCGCGCACCGGCTCGCCAAACAGGCGCAGCAAGAAGGCGACGAGGAAAAAGCGAATACCCCGCGTGATGACGCAGAGCCCGACGAACAGCGGGAAGTTATAAGCGGCAAAGCCCGAGGCAATGGTGACCAGCTTGAAGGGGATGGGTGTCAGCCCCTTGATCAGAATAATCCACGCGCCGTAGTGGGCGTAGGCGGCTCGGAAATCGTCGAAACTCTGGCCGTAGCCATAGACCCGGATCAGCCAGGCACCGACGCTGTCGAACAGGAACAGGCCGATGGAATAACCAAGGACGGCGCCGCATACCGATGCGATGGTGCAGATCAGCGCATAGGTGAAAGCCTTGTCGCGGCGAGCCAGTACCATCGGCACCAGCATGACGTCGGGTGGAATGGGAAAGAACGAGCTTTCCGCGAAAGACACGGCGGCAAGCCATATGCCGGCCTTGGGACTGCCGGCCAGCGACATGGTCCAGTCGTAGAGTTTGCGGAACATCGGCCCTCCGGAAAATACAAAAGTTAGAGAAACAGCGCGGCAAAAATAATCGACGATCACCCATAAACGGGGCCCGTCGAGGTCTACCGGCTCACCTCCGACGACGCAAGCCGAACTCCTGCCTCGGCGTCAGCTTTATCTGAACGCTGCAACTTTCAGGCCGAGGCCTTCAGAAATGCCGGTAAGAGCCCGAGCCGAGATCGGCGAGCGCCGGATGGTCGCCGCGAACCGAAATCCCCTCGCCGACTCGCGTTTGGCCGATCGGCGTGGCGCCAACACCGGCCGCCTCCGCGGCGGCAAGAAAGGCGCCGACCTTCGTCTCGGGAATGGATAGCGCCAGTTCATAGTCGTCGCCACCGGTCAGCGCCACGGCGAGCAGACGCGGATCGGATGCCACCGCCGCCCGCGCAGCATCGGACATCGGCACGCGGTCGGCGTCGATATCGATGGCAACCCCAGAAGCCGCCGCCATCTTGGCGAGATCGCCGACGAGACCGTCGGAAATATCCATGCCGCCGGAAGCGCAGTCGGCGACCGCCGCCGCCAGCACCCCGCGCGGGCGAGGCAGCAAATAGCGATCGAGAAGGTGATCGCGATCGGCATCAGAGAGACCGAGTCGGGCTGAAAGCGCAGGATCGAGGCGCAACGCCAGACCGAGGGCCGCGTCACCGATCGTGCCGGTGACGACAATGATCTCGCCGGCCCGTGCGCCACCGCGCCGCACCATGCCACCCTCTTCCACCTCACCCATCGCCGTCACCGACAGCGTCAGGCCGGCCGGCGAACGCACCGTATCACCGCCATAGAGCGAGATGCCGTAGGTTGCCTGATCGGCCGCAAGGCCGGCACCCAAGGCATCGATCTGATCGATAGTGAAATCCTTCGGCAAGCCGAGCGCCAGAAGGTAACCGACCGGGACCGCCCCTTTGGCGGCGAGGTCGGAGAGATTGACGCGCAACGCCTTTCGCGCCACGGCGTCCCAGGGATCGTCGGCGAAGAAATGAACGCCGCTCACCACCTCGTCCTTGGTCAGCACGAGATCGCGGCCGGGACGCGGACGATAGAAGGCGGCGTCGTCGGTCAGCCCAAGCGCACCGTCGGCCGCCAGCGGCGCGAACACGCGGGCGATCAGCTCGAATTCACCGATGCTGCTCGCCGCAGTCATCTCACGCTCCCTCTTTGGGAAACTCGTCGGGCCGGATTTCGTGGGCGATACGATCGAGCACACCGTTGACGAGGCGCGGCTCGTCTTCTTCGAAGAAGGCCCTGGCGACGTCGATATATTCGGAGATGATCACTCGGCCGGGAACGTCGCCGCGCTTTAATAGTTCGTAGGCGCCGCAGCGCAGGATGGCACGCAGCGTCGCGTCGACACGCTTCAGCGGCCAATCCTCGACCAGCGCCGTATGCACCATGGGGTCGACCGTCCGCTGATCGGCGACGACTCCGCCGACGATGTCACGGAACCAGCCGGCATCGGCCTGCCGATACTCGAAGCCATCGAGTTCCTTGCCAAGCCGGAAAGCCTCGAACTCCTGAACCACCTCCAGGAGATCCCCGCCGCCAATCTCGAGCTGGTAAAGCGCCTGCACGGCGGCAAGGCGGGCAGCGCCACGCTGGTTGGCCGGGCGCGGCTCTGATCTGGCTCCGGATCGGTCGTCGGTCATGGTCCAAATGTCTCCCAGGCGCCGGGATCGACCGGAGCAGCCTCCGGGACCTCGTCCGCGCTGAATCGTCGTTTCAAAACGCCGCCTCGCCCCCACCGGAGCGATGCGAAAGGCACCGCCAAATGGCGGCTTGTCCTGATATTGCTGTGGCGGGGCAAAGACCACGGAACGACTGGTTTGTCCAGCGGAAAACGGCGCTTCCAGCGGGGGCGCGGATCAGGGAAGTCCCTTTTCCTTCTTCCAGCGGCGAAGACGCTTACGGGCGTTGTCGAACGGCGACGAGGTGTTCAATTGGATCATGCGACCGAAGGTGTAGGCCTCGTACCAGGGCTTGCCATAGAGGTCGTCATTTTCCGTCTCGGCGATGACATCGAGGATGCGGTCCTTGTCCGCGGCGAAGCGATCGAGCAGCGCCTGATAAGACAGATCGGCGTAGTCGGCGTAGAACTTTTGCGCCAGGCGGCCGAGCTCACTCCACTTGTAGCCGGTATCGGGGAAGTCCACCGGCTCGCCGGCGATCTTGCCCGCATGCCACTTCAACACCAGCTCGCACCAGCCAACGAGATAGGCAACGAGATCGTGCACGCTCATACGCGTGCCTTTGACATGCCCCTCGAGCGTCGGATCTCCGCTGAGCGCCTCCGGCACGCTATCAAGATCGGCACGGAGCTTCAGGTAATTGACGCGGATGGCGTCTGTAAGCTCGGTCTTGTTGGCGGGTATCACAACGTCTTTCCCTCACGATTCTGCCTGCGGGCCATCCGCCCCCTTCCTGCGCAGCCGCTTTTCTGTCAGAGCAACGGGCAACTTCGGAAACGGCGGACAAACCATGCCGATCGACTATATCCTCAATGCCTTCGCGACACTTTTTGTCACCATCGATCCGGTGGGGCTGGCACCGCTCGTGCTGGCATTGACGGCGGGTGCCCGCCCCGAAATGCGCCGCGCCATGGCCGTCCGCGCCTCGGTCATCGCCTTTTTAGTGCTGATCGCCTTCGCCTTCATCGGCGCCGGCGTTCTGACCTTCCTCGGGATTTCCATGCCGGCCTTCCGCATCGCCGGTGGCCTGCTGCTGTTCTGGATCGCTTTCGAGATGGTGTTCGAGAAGCCCAAATCGGGCGGTAGCGAAAAGGGCGGGCATGCTGATGTCGCCGTCGGGCACCCGCAACCGATCGGCGAGGACATCCGCCATCTCGCGGTATTCCCCATCGCCATTCCGTTCCTCGCCGGCCCCGGTGCCATCTCGGCAACCATTCTGTTGGCGGCCGACGCGCACGGTCCGCTGCTCATGGCAACGCTGGTGCTGATCATCGCGGCGATCATCGCGCTGTCGTTTGCCATCTTCCTGGCAGCCGACCGCATCGACCGCTACCTTGGCGACACCGGCCGCAACGTATTGACGCGTCTGCTAGGCGTGCTGTTGGCTTCGCTTGCCGTGCAGTTTGTTGCCGACGGCATCAAGGCGATCGTGGCGTAAGCACACAGGCCCGCCGGACGGCGTCCGGCGAGGCAGATCCGGTCTTGCGATCTGTGCTTATTTCTTTGCGAACGCGGCGGCGATGGCGGCGCGGATTGCCGTGTCTTGCTCGGCGGTAAACTTGGAACGGGACGGCGCGTCGAAGCTATTGCCCTCGAACTGCGTCATCGCCTGATCAGAGGCTTTGCGGCAGCGCTCGATCATGGAATTCCGATCGACACCCTCGACCCGATACTGCGTGTTGACGCAATAATCGACGAATTTGCGCGCTAGCGTTTCGCGGGAGATCGTGTCGGCGCTCGCCGGCAGAGCGCCCATCACACCCACCGTCAGAGCAACGGTGGCAACTACACCGGAAATGACCCGCATCATGACCTCGTTCCGAGAGAATCGCCGGGGCGCGCCGCGTGGCCCCCAACCGGCGGTGTATTAGGGCAACGTCGCTGGCTCCCGCAACCGGCTTCCACACGACACACCGCTTTCAGCCCAGTGTCTTGCACATTGGTCACAACTTTCTGAGCCAGACCTTCGTGTCATGGAAGGCGGCGCCACCGAACGGCGCAATTTCATCCGAGCCGGTCAGCGTATTGATGCCGGCGCCACCGCTGTGCGCTCGGTTGGCCCAGATGCCCTCGGCGATCACCACACCGACCTGCAACCCTTCGAACAACTCCGCGTTGAGCTTGACGTTGCCGCGATGATTGCCGATCACCACCGCCTCGCCGTCGGCAATCCCCAGCCGTGCTGCGTCGTCGGGCCGCACCTTCAGCGTCGGCCGCCCCTCGCGCCCCGCCGATGACGGCGTCTCGCCGAAGGACGTGTTGAGGAAATTGCGTGCCGGCGCCGTAACAAGGCGGAAAGGATGCGTCTCGTCGGCCTCTTCCACCACCGGCCAGTAGTCGGGCAGCGACGGCATATCCCGCCATGGCCCCATTGGCCCGATGTTGGACGACTTGACATTGGCCCAATCCGGCTTGAAGCGGAACTTGCCGTCCGGATAGGCAAAGCCGTTCACATAATGCGCCGTATCGAAATCGGGCTGCAGATCCAGGAAGCGCTTTTCCTCAAGTTCGGCAAGCGTACCGAGCCCCGAGTGCCGCAGCATCCAGTCGACATGCTCGCGCGCCGTCATGTGAAAGCCGGGATGCTCGGCGCCGAGGCGTTTGGCCAACTCGTTGACCACATAGATGTTCTCGCGCGGCCCTTCCTGCGGCTCAACGAGCTTCGGCCCGAACAGAATGCTCTGCTGCCCTCCGGCCTTGTAGATATCGTCGTGCTCCAGGAACATGGTGGCCGGCAGCACGATATCGGCGACCTTAGCCGTATCGGTCATGAACTGCTCGTGCACGCAGACGAACAGGTCGTCGCGCAAGAAACCGCGCCGTACCTTCTCCTGCTCCGGCGTTACCGTCATCGGGTTGCAGTTCTGGATGATCATCGCCTTTACCGGCGGTCCACCCTTTAGCGCTTCCGCCTCGCCAACCAGAACCGGACCGACACGAGAATGATCAAGGTGACGGACGCTTTGGTCCTCCACATCCTCGCCCTCGATCATCGTCTTGTCGAGGCGGTAGATGGCGCCGTTGTTGTGAAAGGCCCCTGCCCCTTCGCGCGGCCAGAGACCTAGCACGGTAGCGATCGATTGCGCCGCATGCATGGAAACGACGCCGTTGCGCGACCGTGTGAAGCCATAGCCAAGGCGGAAATACGTGCGCGGCGTCGTGCCAACCAGCTTGCCGAAGGCCTCGATCTCGGTGACCGACAGGCCGGTAATCGCCGCCGCCCATTCCGGTGTCCTGGATTGCAGGTGCGCTTCGAGGTCGGCTGGCACGTCGGCGTATTTTTCCATGTAGGCACGGTCGGCATAGCCGTCGCGGAAAGCGATATGCATGACGGCGCAGGCGAGCGCCGCGTCGGAGCCCGGCCTCAGCACCAGCCCCAAGTCGGCCTGCCGCACCGTCTCGGTCTCGTAGACATCGACGGCGACAATCTTGGCCCCTCGACTCTTTCTCGCACGAATGGCGTGGGTCATCACATTGACCTGCGTCGTCACCGCGTTGGTGCCCCAGATGACAACGCAATCGGACACGGCCATCTCGCGCGGATCCGGGCCGGCAAGAAGGCCGGTGCCGGCGATCCAGCCCGTCCAGGCCGGCGTCACGCAAATGGTGTCGTGGCTGCGCGAATATTTCTTGACGTGCCGGAGGCGCTCCAGGCTGTCGCGCTGCACCAAGCCCATGGTGCCGGCATATTTATAAGGCCAGACGCTTTCGGCGCCGAATTGGTGTTCGGCCGCGACAAAGGCATCGGCGACACGATCCAGCGCTTCCTCCCAGGAAATCTCCTGGAACCGTCCCTCCCCCTTGGCGCCGACATTGAGGAGCGGCTTCATCAGGCGATCGGGATGATAGAGCCGCTCGGCATAACGGCCGACCTTGGCGCAAATGACACCGGCCGTATAGCTGTTGTCCTGCGAGCCGCGCAGCCGGCCGACACGGCCGTCCGGCTTCAGCTCGACGTCGAGCGCGCATGTCGATGGGCAGTCGTGCGGACAGGCGGAATGGGCAAGGCCGGGGCGAAGCGTGACGTTCATGGCGAAGCGATCCGGTGGAAAACGGATCGACACGTTACAAGCTCAGCCCCCTGAGGTCGCGCTTTTTCTGAACCGTTTCCTCAAGTTCGATCCCGACTACCATCAGCCAAGCAAACAGATATTTCCCCAAGCAGACGCAACATACCTGCTGGTGGCGGAGCTGGAATGAAACCGCAAGAATACTTAGTCCACAGCAGGGAATAAGCTATCGCAGATTGCCAATGTTAAATTTGCTTTTATTTTTCGCGACTCGCGCGCAAAACGACGAGAAAAGAAGCATCAGGAGCGGCATTTTGCAACGCTATTTGCAGCGACGCTACAATAATAAGCCGAGAATGGCCCAATTAATGTGCAGAAATTCTATTTTAACCTGACTTAAACCCCACTCGAATCTCAACTCAACTTGAGTGTTTGGATTAGCCCACCGTTAAGCAACCAAAAGTCTAATAGGGCCAAAACAAACAGGGGATTTGGCATGTTGTTTCGTTCCAAGCCGGTTGGCTCGCGCCGCTCACGTGGCGGGCTTTCCATCCGCCTCAAAGTCGCCTCTCTCTCGCTCGTATGGCTGGCCGGGCTGACCGTCGTCTCCGGCACCGGCGGCTACGCCGTCATGTCCATGCGCTCACTGGAGACAACTTCGGCCGCCGCCGCCGATCTGTCATTGCTGTCCGAACGGACCCAGAGCTTAGCCAACAAGCTCGCCGCCAAGGAGCGACTGTTCATGGTCGCCCCGACACCTGACCGGGTGACCGAGATCGACGGGCTGATCGGCGAGACGCGAGCAACAATTCAACGCCTAGGCGAAGCAGCTGGCGTCGTCGGCACCGCAACGGCGGAAGCCGACCAGCTTGCAAAACTGCTCGACAAGATCGCCGGTCAGTTCGTCGAGGTAAAGAGCGGACAGGTGAAGCTCGGCTTCGGCAGCGACAGCGGTTTCAGCGGTGAAATGGAAACCGCCTTTCAGGCACTCCGCTCGGACGTCAACAAGGCCACGAAGAGCGGCCAGAACCCGGATACGGTACGGGTCGTTCAGGCCTTCGCCCAGCTCAACCAGGCACGCGCCGAATTCATGCTGAAGCATGACGAACTGAGCTCGGGCGCCTTCGATGCCGCCGTCGGCCGCTTCACTCGCGAACTCGACAAGACCCCACTCGCTCCGGAGCTCAAGGATGCGCTCAAGGCGCGGCTCACCGCTTATTCCTCGGCGTTCTCCTCCTATGTTGGGCTCTACGCCTCTTGGATTAAAGTCGCCGACCAGACCTCGCTGTCTTTTGACCTTGCCGAGCCGCTGACCACTGCCATCCAGCGCGCCGCCACCGATCTCAGCTCCTCAACGACACAAGCCTTCACCAGGGGCACCGAATTCGCGCTGGGGCTTATCTATATCATCGTGCCGATGACGCTTCTGGCCGGCGGCCTGATCAGCTGGCAAATCAGTCGATCGATCACCGGCCCGCTCGGGCGCATTCGCGCCACCATGGAAGTGCTGTCCCGTGGCGAGCAGGCCAGCGTCGCCGACACCGACCGTGCCGATGAAATCGGCGCGATGGCCCGAACGCTCGCAGTCTTCCAGACCAATCAGGAGGAAAAGGCCCGCCTCGAGGCCGGGCAGCGGGCCGATGCCCAAGAGCGACTTCACCGCCAGCAGGCTTTCGAAGCGGCGGTCCGTGACTTCCGGTCCGTCGCCGGCGAGCTCACCCATGCCGTCACCGACACCATGGCGGGCATGCAAAGCGCCGCCGGTGAACTGCTCGACGAGGCCGGCCGCACCCGGACCCAAGCCGAAAATGCCTCGACCGCATCACAGGGCGCATCGGAAAAGGTAACCGTCGTCGCCGGGGCTACCGAAGAACTTGCATCGTCCATCAGCGAGGTGGTGAGCCACGTCAGCCGCACGACCAGCGTCATCGGCGGCGCAACCGAAGGTGCCCGCCGGACCAACGAACAGGTCGCGGGCCTCGCCGATGCCGCAAGCCGCGTCGGACAAGTGGTGACGTTGATCCGTTCCATTGCCGAACAGACCAATCTTCTGGCCCTCAACGCCACGATCGAGGCGGCCCGCGCCGGCGACGCTGGCAGGGGGTTCGCCGTCGTTGCCGCCGAGGTGAAAGGTCTCTCGGACCAGACGTCTCGAGCCACCGAGCAAATCGCCTCCCAGATATCGGAGATGCAGGCATCGACCGCCGAGGCGGTGCAATCGATCCGGTCCATCGCCGCCACCATGGAAGAAGTGAACCGCGCAACGCTCGGCATCGCCTCGGCGGTGGAGCAGCAGGAGGCCTCCACCAACGAGATCAGCCGTAACGTCAACGATGCCTCCGGCAACACCGTCACCGTGTCCGAAAGCGTCGGCCATGTGGTCGAGGCGATCGGCAAGACCTCCGACACGGCCCGTCACGTCGAAAAGGCAGCGGAACTGGTGCTAAGCCAGACTCGCGATCTCGAGGAGGCGATCGACGAATTCCTGCAGCGCGTCGCGGTGTAAATCTAGCCGGCGGAGCTTGTGTCAAGCTTGGCTGCCTCTGACGAAAAGGCCCGGATCTCTCCGGGCCTTTTGCAGTCGTAGACAGGTGGAAAACCGCTCAATCCTCGAGAAGCGCCCGCTTGACATCGGGCGGCACGATCTCCGCCTTGACCATGGCAAGCGCTTCGCCGAGCGGCATCGACTTCGGATATTGCGAGCCGAGGGTGCGGACGTTGACCGACAGCTCCTCGGCCTCCTTGCGGCCGCAGACGAAGATCAGCGGAATCTTGGCCAGCGAATGCTCGCGGACCTTGTAGTTGATCTTCTCGTTGCGCAGGTCGATGTCGACGCGCACGCCAGCCTTCAGGAGCTTCTGGTAGACCTCCTGCGCATAGGCATCGGCCTCGGAGGTGATAGTGGTGACCATCACCTGCGCCGGCGCGAACCACAGCGGGAAATGACCGGCGAAGTTCTCGATCAGGATGCCGAGGAAGCGCTCCATCGAGCCGCAGATGGCGCGATGGATCATTACCGGCGTCTTCTTAGAGCCGTCGGCATCGACGTAGAACGCGCCGAAGCGTTCCGGCAGGTTGAAGTCCACCTGCGTGGTGCCGCACTGCCATTCGCGGCCGATGGCATCGCGCAAAGTATATTCGAACTTCGGGCCGTAGAAGGCGCCCTCGCCCGGGTTGATGCCGGTCTTGATGCGGCCGCCCGACTTCTCGGCGATCTCGCCGAGCACGCGGGTCATCACCTCTTCGGCATGATCCCACAGGTCGTCCGAGCCGACGCGCTTTTCCGGCCGGGTCGACAGCTTCACCGTGATCTCTTTGAAGCCGAAGTCCTCGTAGACCGACAGGATCAGGTCGTTGATCTTCAGGCACTCGGCGGCCATGTCGGCCTCGGTGCAGAAGATGTGCGCATCGTCCTGCGTGAAGCCGCGCACCCGCATCAGCCCGTGCATGGCGCCCGACGGCTCATAGCGGTGCACGGCGCCGAACTCGGCGAGGCGCATCGGCAGGTCGCGATAGCTCTTGAGACCGTGCTTGAAGATCTGAATGTGGCCTGGGCAGTTCATCGGCTTCAGCGCGAAGATTCGCTTGTCCTCGGCCTCGTCGCCGGCCGACTGCACGGCGAACATGTTCTCCTTGTACCAGCCCCAATGGCCGGAGGTCTCCCACAGCACCTTGTCGAGGATCTGCGGCGCATTGACCTCCTGGTACTCGCCCTTGAGCCGCCGCCGCATGTAGGCGGTCAGCTCCTGGAACATCGCCCAGCCCTTCTGATGCCAGAAGACGACGCCGGGCCCCTCCTCCTGGAAGTGGAAGAGATCCATCTCGCGGCCGAGACGGCGATGGTCGCGCTTTTCGGCTTCCTCAAGCATGGTGAGGTAGGCCTTGAGGTCCTCCTCGGTGTGCCAGGCGGTCGCGTAGATGCGGGTCAGCATGTCGCGATCGGAATCGCCGCGCCAATAGGCGCCGGCCACCTTCATCAGCTTGAAGGCAGTGCCGATCTTGCCGGTCGAGGTCATGTGCGGACCGCGGCAGAGGTCCATCCAGTCGCCCTGCGCGTACATCTTGATCTTCTGGTCGGCCGGAATGGCGTCAACCAGCTCGACCTTGAACGCCTCGCCCTTCTTCTCAAACCAGTCCTTGGCCTCGTCGCGGCTCCAGACCTGTTTGGTGAACGGCTTGTCGCGGGCGATGATCTCCCGCATCTTCGTTTCGATCTTGGGCAGATCGTCGGTGGTGAACGGCCCTTCCGGACGGAAGAAATCGTAATAGAAGCCGTTGTCGATCACCGGCCCGATGGTCACCTGCGTGCCGGGAAACAGCTCCTGCACAGCTTCGGCCATCACATGCGCCGCGTCATGGCGGATCAGCTCAAGGGCGCGCGGGTCGTCGCGCGTCACGATCTCGAGCCGAGCATCAGTAACGATGGGATCATTGAGGTCGGAAAGCACGCCGTCGAGCGCCATGGCGACGGCTTTTTTCGACAACGACTTGGAAATTTGGGCGGCGATCTCGGCGCCGGTAGTCCCTGGAGCGTATTCGCGCTGCGAACCGTCGGGGAAAGTCACGTGGATCATGGTCGGTCCTCTTCTCGCTCACTCCCGCAGACAACGCAGGTAAGCGGCTTGCTTGAATGCGAAAGGCTTTACCGGCTCCGATGCCTGTTTGTCCAGTGTGTGCCTCCGGCTATCCTACGGACGGAGGCTGTTTCGAAACGAGCGAGGCAATGGCAGGTCGAAGGGTGGATGGAACTGAACACCTAGAGGAGCTGACTGGAAAAGGCCCGACAGCTTTGGTCATAGCAACGGTGTGGATGAAGCCCTGGATACTGCGCTGCCGCAGCGATCAATAGACAAGGCAAGTCGCTGCCCGGGGTAAAAGCAGTCTCGAATCCGGCCCATAACGCAATGTAATTGCCCCAGAATCCTACCCCGAGGGCGTGCGCGGCGACCGGTTCGATCAGGCCCTACACCCCGATATCGACGTTCATGGCCAAATCCCAGGTGCCGGCGCCGTTTTTGGCGAGGCCGATCATCATCAGGCCAAGGGCCTCCAGCGTCGCCGCCATACGCAGGCCGCCGATATCCAGCGGACGCAGGTCGAGGCTTTCGAGGAGGGCCGAGACGCGCGCCTTAGCCGCCGCGTCGTCGCCCGCGATGAACGCGTCGAGGCGTCCGCCCTTGGCAAGCACGTGGCCGAAGATGGTGTTGAACGCCTTCACCACATGCGCGCCGGCGGGCAGGCCCTTGGCGGTCTCCTGCGCCCCGGAACTGCCATGCGGGGTGACGAGGCCCGTGAGGTCGGGGGCAACCGGGTTGGCGACGTCGATGATCACCTTGCCGTCCAGCGCTTTGCCAAAGTCGACCACCACCGCCGTCGCGCTGCCGTAGGGCACGGCGAGAATGACGATGTCGCCCGTCGGCGCGGCGCCGTAGGTCCCCGTGGTTGCTCCGGCGGCGAGCTGCTCGGCCAGCGCCCGCGCCTTGGCGGGGTCGCGGTTGACGACCTCGACGGTGTGTCCAGCCTTGGCGACACGGCCGGCGATCGCCGTGGCCATGGTTCCCGCGCCGATGATGCTGATGGTGCTCATGTCAGTCTCCTGAAGTTTGCCGTGTTGTTGGTGACATCCTGGCGGGGTCAGGCCGACGGGAAGTAATGGCCGTTGTCGAGGTCCTCCAGCAGGCCGGGCTGGGTGGGTTCCCAGCCGAGGATCTGGCGGGTGATCAGGTTGGAGGCCGGAAGGTCCAGTTTGACGAGGTTCGCCAGGAACCCGAAAAAGCCCGGCAGCATCAGCTCGTCGGCGGGAATGCTCACGGCGGGCAGCTTGAGGCGGCTGCCGATGGCCTCGGCGATCTCACGGAACGGAATGGCCTCGTCGGCAACCGCATGCCAATTCCTGCCGGCGGAGCTCTTCTCCAGTGCCAGACGGAACACGGCGGCGAGGTCGCGGGCGTGCACGGCCGGCCAGTTGTTCTTGCCGTCACCGGGATAGCCGACGACGCCCTTCTCCTTGGCAAGTCCGATCAGCAGCGGCAGAAAGCCGGCGTTGTCGGTCGTGCTGTGCATGATGGTCGGAATCCGCACGACGGAGGACCGCACGCCTTGCTTGGCGAGACCGAGCACGGTCGTTTCGACGATGTTGCGAACGCGCAAGGTGCCCTTGAACGCCTCGCCGCCGGAAAGGGTGGGATCCTCCTCGGTGGCGGGACGACCGAGATGCTCCCAACCCGGCGAGCCGATGCTCCCCGAGGTGACCAGCGGCTTTCCGGTCCCCTTCAGTGCCTCGCCGTAGGCGAGCATGATCGCCTGCTCTGCGGCAGCCACCGCGTCGAGGCCACCGGCAGGGAGCAGGTCCTGCCTGTGCGCCACGTGAATGACGCCATCGGACTCCACCGCCGCCGCTTTCAGCCCGTCGAGATCATCGAGGTCGCCGCGACGCACTTTGGCGCCAAGCGCCGACACCGCCTCCGCGGACTTGTCCGACCGGACAAGCGCGGTGACCTCGTGATCGGCGGCAATGAGGTCGGAAATGATATACGGACCGGAATGGCCGGTCCCGCCTGTGACGAAAACGCGCATGTGAGTGTTCCCTAAGTGAGGCAATGTTGCGGGTGCGCTCAGCCGAGAAGGCTGACGCCGATGGCGAAGCTGGTGTGCTTGATGGAGTGGGTCATAAGGCCCAGCGACAGCAGGCAGAGGTGCTCCAGCGTCCGCGCCATCAGCAGCGGACCGGTGTCCATCGGGCGCAGCCCGAGGCTGTCGATGAACGCAGAGACGCGGGCTTTGGCCTGCGCGTCATCCCCGGCGAGGAATACGTCCAGAGGGTGCCCGTCGCGTGAACCGGCAGCCAGAACATGGGAAAATTGGGCGTTGAACGCCTTGATGATCTGCGCACTGGCAGGGGCGGCCTTGGCGATCTCCTGCGCGCCGAAACTGTCCTGAGGCGTCACAAAGCTGGTGTAGTCAGGAGCGACGGGGTTGGTGATGTCGACCAGAAGCTTGCCTGCCAGAGCGTCCCCATATTGCTTCACCACGCCGAGAACGGCGGAATATGGAACCGCAAGGATGACGATGTCCCCAGCCGGCGTGGAGCCGAACGTTCCTATCGTCGCGCCGGCTCCGACCTGCTCGGCCAGCGCTCTCGCTTTCGCAGGAGTGCGACTCGTCACCTCGACGGCGTGTCCGGCCTTGGCGGCAAGGCCGGCGATCGCCGCGGCCATGCCGCCGGATCCGATGATGCTGATCGTGCTCATGGGCGATTCATCCGTTGAAGTTGACCAGATCCTTGAAGATCAACCGGCCCCAGCTATTGCCGCGCGCCTGCACAAGCAGCCCACCGTCGGAAAGGCCACCCAGTTTGATCGGCGAGAAACCGAGCTTCTCCGCCAGCGCGCCAATCTCATCCGCGGCGCCGTCATCGTCGCTCGCCAGGAACACGACTCTCCTGCCACCATGCACCGCCGGATCCTGATCAAGGGTGGCGGCGACCAGATGGTTGAAACCCTTGACCAGCCTAGCTCCGGTGAACGCCTGCGCGACGAACTTGGACGACGGCTGGCCTCCCAGTTTCTCAGGCGGCACGCCGTAGGCATTGGTCACATCAATGATGGTCTTCCCCTGCCAGGTGGGCAGCACCGTCGCAACATCCGGATGCGATTCGAAACGGACGGCCAGGAAGATGATGTCCGCCGTGACGGCGTCCGCCAGTGTTTTGGCAATGACCTTGGGCCCGATCGCCGCCGCATCGGCCGCAAAGCTGCCCGGGTCGCGCGTGGTGGCCACGGACACTTCGATGCCCTTGCGGGCAAACGCCTTGGCTAGGGCCTTGCCGATATTGCCGAAACCGATGATTGCGTAGCTCATATGGATTCTCCTTGAGTTGACCGCGCTCGGCCGGGCCCCGCATGTCGGATGGAGCCCCGCCTCGCACCGTGCGTCAGAGCTGCGCCAGGCCGCCGTCGACGGCGACCTCGCTGGCGGTCATGAAGCTGCTGTCCGAGGACGCGAGAAAGGCGGCCACAGCCGCGATCTCCGCTGGATCGGCCATGCGCTGGAGCGGGGTCATCGCGCCGTAGGCCTTCTGGCCCTCCTCGCCCAGCGCTTCCTTGGCAAGTTCGGTGGCTGTCGCCCCGGGCGACAGCACGTTGATCCGGACGCCGGTGCCCTTCAGATCCTCCGCCCAGGTCCGGGCGAGATTGCGCACCGCCGCCTTGCTGGCGCTATAGGCCGTGAATCCCGGGGCGCCCGTGGTGCCGGCGCTCGATCCGGTCAGGATGATCGAGCCGCCCGGCCCCATCAGCGGCAACGCCTTCTGGACCGTGAAGATCGTGCCCTTCACATTGGTGTCGAAGGTTTCGTCGATGTGCGCGGCGGTGATCTCGCCGAGCTTGAGCGGCCCTCCGGCCCCGGCATTGGCGAAAACGATATCGAGGCTGCCGCGCTCGGCCTTCACCGCCGCGTAAAGCCGGTCGAGGTCGGCCTCATCGGAGACCGAGCCCTTCACCGCGCGGGCATTGGGCCCGAGCTCGGCCACGGCGGCGTCGAGCGCATCCCGCCGGCGGCCGAAGATGAAGACGAAGGCGCCCTCTTCTATGAAGCGCCTTGCCGCCGCGCGGCCGATGCCGGTGGCGCCGCCGGTGATGACGGCGACCTTGCCCTCGAGTTTTCCCATGATTTTTCCTCTCGTCGTGTCTGGCAGTGCCTGTTGCTATTTGCCGACATGCACCATATTGAACGGATCAGTGATCCACTTCCATAAAATGGATCAGTGATCCACATATACGGATCAGTGATCCGTTTATCAAGGTAGTCCATGCGAGCCGACGCGGAAAAAAATCGCAGCCAAATTCTCACGGTTGCGCGTGAAGCCGTCACCCAGCATGGGGCCGACGCGTCGATGCGCGACATCGCCCGCCGGGCCGGCGTCGGGCTGGCCACGTTGCTTCGTCACTTCCCGACGCGGGAAGCTCTGTTCGAAGCGTTGCTGTGTACCAATCTCGACGCTCTGACGCGGAAGGCAGGCGAAACCGAAACGGCGGCTTCGGCTGGCGAAGCCCTTCTCTCCTGGTTTCGGGAATTGGTGGCCTTCACCCAAAGCTATAGGGGCGTTGTCGCCATGATGGCGGCGGCGCACACGAACCCGGACTCTGCTCTTTATGCTTCGTGCGAGGCGGTGCATACGACAGGCGCGCGACTGCTGCTCAAGGCTCAGAGCGAGGGAGCGGCGCGCGCCGATATGAATGGTGACGACCTGTTTGCCCTGGTCACGGCTCTCGGCTGGGCGGTCGACCAACCCTCATTCGCGCCACGGGCCGATCATCTCGCTTACCTCATCACGGGCGCCATCCTGACAAATCAGCCGGGCACCGACGTCAAGAAGACAACGGGATGACGGGCTCAATGCCGCCGGGCCGCTCAGTCCCCAGGTCCTGTCTTTCAGGCCAGTAACTCACCACAATCCAGAATTTCAAAACCGTCTCTCAGAAATCCTGGTTTCTGAGGAGGTGGGCCGGTATCAACAGGCCGGCGCCGATGGCACCCAGGGTGAAGATCACCCGAAGCAGTGCCTGCACGGCGAGGATCAGCGTTGCTTCGGCGTCGATGAGGTTGGGCGCGGTGACCGAGAGAAAGCCAAGAAGCGCCTGCCCGAAGAAGGCCCCCGGCACCATCGGAATGCATCCCGCGAGCGCCACGGCGTTGCAGGCCGGGCCGAGTTGCTTGCGCAGCATCGACACCGCGCAACTCGTAACGATGGCGGCGGCGAACGAGGCGCCTTCCAGGCTCCAGGCAAAATCCTGGCCGACGGTGCGCACGGCAAGCGCCAGCGCACCGGCCGCCGCGCACCAGGGCAAGGCCCGGAAGCCGAAGTTGAACAGCACGCCGAAGCCGGCGGCGGCGAGCGCTCCGAACAGCGCCTGATGCAGGAGATGCGGCAGGAGTTCAACCATCACAGCGACCTCAAACCGAGCAAGGTTTCCGCAAACCAGACACCGACGGAGGCGAACACCATGATCATAAGCACCCAGACGGCTCTGGCGCTGCCCATGGTGGGAAAGCCGTCCATGATGTCGGTCTGGGCATTGGTGGAGGGAACGCCGGGCACCAGCAGCAGGATCGACGCCATCATGGCGAGATTGACCGTGCCGCTTTTGAGAAAGATCGAGCCGACGCCGCCCAGCGTTGCCGAAAGGAAGGCGATCAGGCCGGCGACGATGAACACGTTGACGCCATTGTGCAACAATTGGTGGCGGACATACTGCCCCACCGTTCCTGACAACAAAATGGCGCCAAAGGCCGGCCAGTCGACGCCAAGAAGGCGACCGAACGAGGCGCAGGCGATGCCGACGGCCACCGCCACCACCCAGGCCGAATGGCGGGGCGTTTCCCGAACCAGACGGCCAATTTCGGCCTCCACCTCGTCGACACTCATTCCCCCCGCGACACGCGTACGGCCAAGCGGCGAATCGCCTGATCGAGGCGATGATTCACGCCGAGTCGGCCGACCTGCATCATGCGTGTAATCGTGTTGCCACCGGCGGTGACGGTGACTTCCAGCGAAGCGTAACCCGAACGCATGCCGACGTCCTCGACGCCAAAGCCGCGCGCGATCATGCCAACGCCCCCATGGACCACGGACACCGACGCGCCGCTCTCCATCATGATCCGGCCGGCTCTAAGAGCCATGTTGGCGATCCGCTCAAGCTCGCGATGGCGAACGATGACCGGGTCTTGCTGCTGTTCCATGGCACCCCGTCAGCTGTTGGATTCGCGTTTCGTATTCGTCGGCGGAGCCGGACGCTGCGCTGTCCCGACAGTTGGCCGATTCCGGGCGGTTCGAACAGAGTATAAGTGAAATATCAGGGCCTCGTCGGCCCGGGCAAGCGACCCAACGAGGCTTACCTGCTTTTCTTGAATCTTCGGCGCCGAAAAGCGCGCCACCCTCCCCTCAATGGGCGGAGTCGGCCAGAAGCCCGCGACGGCTTTGGAAAAGCTTGATTTCCAGGTTTTAGCGCCAACCGCGGCGCGCCCACTGACCGGCTCCGACAGCTGAACGCCATCGCCGCTAACGTTCGATTGACCTTTCGTAGTGCTCTGGCGCTTGCACAAAAGGCTTAGCTGTGCCAAGACCTATGATGAAAGGTCTTGCTTGAAACGGAACGTTTTCAGCAAGCCTTTTCCAAGGCGACCGTGGCGCGCGGGGGGAAGACAGTGCGCCGTTGGGAGCTGGAAGCTGGGAGTTTGAGGCTGGACTTGGTGGTGCTTCTGGAGCGATGCTTTAGAGGAGCAAAACCAAGACGAGACAGGCGGGGACCATATCCAGGCTGAGGTGTAACCAGGATTTCCGTAACCACTGGTTGCGCATTTTTTCGCGCCGAAAGATTGATCGTAGGGATAAATACACTACGCCCCAGTGTAGTTGATCTACGACATGGCTTTTGTAGCGAAACCGAGCTAAACCGACAACCAGTCCAAAAGGCGTAGTGGGTCAGCCCGCCGTGCCCATAGGACCGGTAGAAGACGCCGATCACGGCGCAAAGACCGGTGGAAAGCAGGAAGCGTCTGGAACTGGGCCGTTACGAAACAACGAACGGGCGATGAAATAGCGACCAATGAAACCGATCGTCACGCTCACACTCAACCCATCCATCGACGACACGGCCGAAGCCGAGGTCGTCCGACACACCCATAAGATTCGCATCACCAACGAGCAGCATGATCCGGGCGGCGGTGGCATCAACGTCACGCGCGTGGTTCAGGAACTCGGTGGCAGCTCGATCGCCCTTTACATGTCGGGCGGCACGACCGGCCAGATGTTTGATGAGCTATTGGCTGCTCACAATATTCCACGCCGTCGCATTCCGATTGCCCAGAGCACACGCGTCGCCCATCTCGTCTACGAGCGATCGACCGGCCTCGAATACCGGTTCATTCCGGAAGGGCCCGAGGTTAGCGAGATCGAATGGAAGCGATGCCTCTATGCACTCAAGGACCTTGATTGGGATTGGTGCGTCGGTTCGGGCTCGTTGCCGCGCGGCATTCCCGAAAGTTTCTACGTCCAGCTCACCGAGCTCGTAATCGAGCGTGGCGGCAATCTGGTGCTCGACACCTCCGGTAAGCCGCTGGAGCTGGCGCTTGAGCGCGGTGGTATCACGCTGTTCAAGCCGTCCGAGGGCGAATTTGCCAAGTTGGTCGGCCGACCACTGCCGACCGTCGATGACATGGTTCCCGCCGCCAAGGAGCTCATCGCTTCAGGCCGGGTGAAGATGATAGCCATCACCATGGGCGGCGATGGCGCATTGCTGGTCACCTCCGACAATCACTTGTTCCTGAAGTCGCCTTCCGTGGAAGTGAAGAGCGCTTCCGGTGCCGGTGACAGCTTCGTCGGTGGCATGGTCTACGGCTTGGCCTCCGGCCTCATTCCGGAAGACGCCTTCCGTCTCGGCGTTGCCTCAGGCACCGCCTCAGTGATGATGCCGGGCACGCAACTTTGCCAGAAGGCTGATGTCGACCGTATCCTTGAGGAAATCGGCGCCCATCAACACAACTGGTAAAAGCGCGAGGTAGCGAAAATTCGAAGGGGAGCAGGATGACCGTCCTGCTCCCCTTCTTGTATTCGAGACTTGCAAAAACGATTGGTCGGCCCCGATCAGGCGTCGACCTGCTCGGCCGGCTTCAAGCTTACGCTCTCGCCGCAACCGCAGGAACCGACCTGGTTGGGATTGCGGAACACGAAGCCGGTGCGGAGCGGCGTCTGCTCGAAATCCAGCTCGGTGCCGAGCAGGAACAGCACCGCCTTGGCCTCGACGAACACCGTGGCGCCATGTGCCTCGACGCGCTCGTCGCCCGGCTGGGCGTCGCGGGCCAGATCGATCGTGTAGGACATGCCGGCGCAACCGCCGTTCTTGATGCCGAGCCGGATGCCCGCGGCATCGTCGGCATTGTCGACGATTTCGCGCACGCGCCCGGCGGCGGCTTCGGTCAGCGTCATAACGGCGAACTTGGCGAGAGCCATGTCATCAATCTCCACAACCGCCCCGGTTCAAGGCCAACGCGGCTTACCTGAAAATAAGGAGCAAACGCATCAGAGACAAGCGCCTTGCCGCATGGCGGCAATGCGAGCCCTGAAGTTACTTCGTAAAGTGTTGCCCGATATAGGCCTCGAGCTTGGCAAGATGCTGCTTGCCGCCCTCGACGGCGCCGGATTTCTCGACCACCTCGTCGCGCAACGCCGCCGTCTCGTAAAGCTGGCGCAGCGTCACCAGCGTACCGCCGATCTTCTCGGACAGGGTAACGGTCATCTCGAACCAGACCTTCTTGCCGTCGCCAACGTCGAACACCAGCTTGGATGGCGGCACGATCTTCTTGAACATCGAGTGGTTGGGATAGCGCGTGCCATCCGGCCCCAGCATGTCGAAGGACCAGGCGCCGCCGATGCGGAAGTCCATGCGAACGGCCTCCGAGGTGAAGCCGTTCGGTCCCCACCACATGTTGACGTGCACGGGATCGGTCATCGCCTTCCACACCAGCTCGCGTCGAAAGGGAATTTCCCGCTGCAATACCAATTCGCGGTCCGCTTTATCGGTCATCGCGTCGCCCTTCTTCGCTCTCAAGTGTACCGAGATAGGTCTCGAGGCGGTCGAGCCGACCCTCCCATACCCGCCGTTGTTCGTCGATCCAGCCGGACGCCGCCGTCAGCGGCCCAGCTTCCAGCCGGCAAGGCCGCCACTGCGCGTTGCGGCTGCGGCTGATCAGCTTCGCCCGCTCCATCACCTTGAGATGCTTGGTCACCGCCGGCAGGGATATGCCGAGCGGCTCGGCGAGTTCGCCGACCGTCGCCTCGCCCTGGCCGAGCCGCGCCAACATGGCCCGTCGCGCCGGGTGCGCCAGCGCCAGAAACACCATATCGAGGTCGGACGCGTATTTACCCATACGGTTAAATGCGCATAGAGAGCCCCAGCCGTCAAGGCAAGGCGGCTAACGGACGGGCGAGACAGTTAACAGACAAGCGGCCACCGGATCGCTCCGGCGGCCACGGGGCTGCGTCATTGAGAAATGGCTAAACGAGGATCAGTACCAGTCGGTGGCGACCTGGGCTTCTTCGCTCATCCGGTCGGGTGTCCAGGGCGGATCGAACACCATGTTGACCTTGACGTCGTAGACGCCTGCCACCACGCCGACGGCGTTCGACACCCAGCCAGGCATCTCTCCGGCCACCGGGCAGCCCGGCGCGGTCAGAGTCATGTCGATGGTGACGAGGCGGTCGTCGTCGATGTCGATCCGATAGATGAGGCCGAGTTCGTAGATGTCGGCCGGAATCTCCGGATCGTACACGGTCTTGAGCGCCGCGATGATGTCGTCGGTGAGGCGTTCGAGATCCACCGGTGCGATGGCTGAACCGGCGACGGTCTCGGGCTGATTGGGCGATGATTCGGCTTGGTCGGTCATCTCGGTCATCCGAACAGGGTCTCGGCCTTCCTGAGGGCCGTGACCAGCGCGTCCACTTCGGAGCGCGTGTTGTAAAGGGCGAAGGAGGCGCGGCAGGTCGATGTCACGCCAAAGCGGGCGAGCAGCGGCATGGCGCAGTGGGTGCCGGCGCGAACGGCGACACCCGAGCGGTCGATGACGGTGGCGACGTCGTGTGCGTGCGCCCCGTCCATGGAGAAGGCGACGATGGCGCCCTTGTCCTTGGTGGTGCCATAGATACGGATGGAGTTCATCTCGCCGAGCCGCTGCATGGCATAGTCGCGCAGATCGGTCTCATGGGCAAGGATGGCCTCGCGGCCGAGGCTTTCCATGTAGCGCAGCGCCGCGCCAAGGCCGATCGCCTGCACGATCGGTGGCGTACCGGCCTCGAAGCGATGCGGCGGCTCATTGTAGGTAACGCCCTCGGTGGTCACCGTCTCGATCATCTCGCCGCCACCCTGCCAGGGCGGCATGGCCTCGAGCAGGTGCTGCTTGCCATAGAGAACGCCGATGCCGGTGGGGCCGTAGACCTTATGGCCGGTCAGCACATAGAAGTCGGCATCCAGCGCCTGAACGTCGACCGGCAGATGGACAGCGCCCTGACTGCCGTCGACCAGCACCACCGCGCCATGGGCGTGGGCGATACGCGTCACGTCGCTGATCGGCACGATGGTGCCGGTGACGTTGGACATCTGCGTGATGGCGACGATCTTCGTACGAGGGGTGAACAGCTTTTCAAAAGCGTCTAGGTCGAAGCTGCCATCGTCGCGAACCGGCGCCCACTTGATGACGACGCCTTTCTTCTCGCGGTGGAAGTTCCACGGCACGATATTGGAATGATGCTCCAGGATGGAGAGGATGACCTCGTCGCCCTCCCCCAGCACCATGCCGCCATAGCTCGCCGCCACTAGGTTGATCGCCTCGGTCGACGAACGGGTGAAGATCACCTGCTCGATGGACGGCGCATTCAGGAAGGCACGCACCGCCTCGCGAGCGTCCTCATAGGCTTCGGTGGCGGCATTCGACAGGTAGTGCAAGCCACGGTGAACGTTGGCATATTCGTGGGTATAGGCGTGGCGCATGCGATCGAGCACGGCCAGCGGCTTCTGCGCTGAAGCACCGTTGTCGAGGTAGACCAGCGGCTTGCCATAGACCTTTTCGGCGAGGATCGGGAAATCCTTGCGAATGGTCTCAACGTCATAGGACGAAACGGACATCGTCATTGTCTCTTGTCTTGGCCGCCCGGCTCTCCAGGCGGCGGTGCCGGCTCACGCTGTTCTGGCTTTCAGCCAGCCCTCGACCCGATGGATGAGGGCGTCATGGACCGCCTGGTTCTGAATCTCGTCGATCGCCTCGCCAAGGAAAGCGAGGATCAACATGCTCTCGGCCTCGGTCTTGGGGATACCGCGCGACAGAAGATAGAACAGGAGATCGTCATCAAGGGCGCCGCAGGTGGCACCATGGCCGCACTGGACGTCATCGGCGAAGATCTCCAGCTCCGGCTTGGCATCGGCCTCGGCCTCCTCGGACAGCAGCAGCGACGCGGTCATCATGCGCGCATCGGTCTTCTGGGCATGCGCCGGCACGGCGATACGGCCGGCGAAGGCAGAGCGCGCTTCGTCGTCGATGACCGCCTTGTAGAGCTCGCGGCTCCGGCAATTCTCGGCACCGTGGACCAGGAACAGCGTCGTATCGGCGTGGCGTCGCCCGCTGAGCATGGTGATGCCACGGAAGCCGGCACGGGCGTCGCGGCCGGTGAATTCGGCGAAGATCTGAGCCCGGGCAAGGCCGGCGCCCAGCGCGGCGTTGAACGTGTCGAAGCTCGCCTCGCGGCCGATCTTCGCCACCAGGGAGGTCAGGCTGACCGCTTCATCCGGCTCGAGCTGAAGACGGATATGGTCGACCTTGGCGCCATCGCCGACGTCGATCACCGTCATCATGTTGGACTGGTGCGCCACGGTATCCAGCGACTCGATCGTCTCGATCAGCGTCAGCTTGGCGCCCTTGCCGACTGTAACGAGGTGGCGCACGGCGGTCGACGCGGCGGGCTCGCCCTCGGCGATATGCACCAGTTCCACCGGACGGACGATCTCCGCCCCGTCGGCGACCGTAATGACGAGGCCGTCGGTCATGAAGGCTGTGTTGAGCGCCACCGCGGTGTTGGTGGCGATGGCGTCCTCGAGCTTCAGCGCCGCGAGCACGACGGCATCCCCCGCTTCAAGAGCGGTGGCCAGCGAGAAGATGGCAAGGCCGGGTTCGAGGTCCTTGAGGTCGGACAGCTCAGGCCGATAGCGGCCGTTGGCGATGACAAGGCGACGAGCCTGATCATCCTCCACCGCCGGCGCGGCGATCAGCACACGTGCGATGTCGGCGGCGCCGGCAGCGGGTGGGAAGGTTTTCAGCCGAGCGCGAAGATCTGTATATTTCCAGTCTTCGACGCGGCGATGCGGCAGACCGCTCTTTTCGACGCCGCCAAAGGCGGCATCACGGATGGCTATGACGTCGGCCGTTCCGGGCAGCAACGTCCTTTCAGCCGGATAACGGGCGGCAAGCGCCTGTTCGGCTGGCGTGCGAGCGGGGGTGGCAACCATGGTCATCCCTCTCAAGCAGCCGCGTCCGCCACATAGGCGGCGTAACCATTCTTCTCAAGATCGAGCGCCAGTTCCGGCCCACCGGTACGGACAATGCGACCGTCGGACAGCACATGGACGATGTCCGGCACAATGTGGTCGAGCAGGCGCTGATAGTGGGTGATCACCACGAAGGCGCGATCGGGCGAGCGCAGCGCGTTGACGCCCTCGGACACCACCTTCAGCGCATCGATGTCGAGACCGGAATCGGTCTCGTCGAGAATACAGATCGACGGCTGGAGCAGCGCCATCTGCATGATCTCGGCGCGCTTCTTCTCGCCGCCGGAGAAGCCGACGTTGACCGGCCGCTTCAGCATGTCCGAGGTGATGTTGAGCTTCTCGGCAACGCCCTTCACCAGCTTCATGAATTCCGGCGTCGTCAGCTCGCCCTGGCCCTTGGCCTTGCGATGCGAATTGAGCGCCGCCTTCAGGAAGGTCATGGTGGCAACGCCGGGGATCTCGATCGGATATTGGAAGGCGAGGAACAGGCCCGCCACCGAGCGCTCGTTGGGCGAGAGATCGAGGATCGACTGTCCGTTCAGCAGCACCTCGCCCTCGGTGATATCGTAGTCGTCCTTGCCGGCCAGGATATAGGACAGCGTCGATTTGCCGGCGCCGTTCGGCCCCATGATGGCGTGCACTTCGCCGGGGTTCACCGTGAGGGAGAGACCCTTCAGGATCTCGCGGTCACCGATCCGGGCGTGGAGGTTCTTGATCTCAAGCATGGTTCTGTCCTGTTGTCCGTTGGCCTCGACGCGCGTGGCGGAGGCTCATTGTCGTTGGTTTGGAAGCAAGGGCGCGTGTCGCGGCGCGCCCGACAGCCATCAGCCGACGCTGCCTTCAAGGCTGATGCCGATCAGCTTCTGCGTCTCCACCATGAATTCCATCGGCAGCTGTTGCAGCACGTCCTTGACGAAGCCGTTGACGATCAGGGCGATGGCTTCTTCCTGCGGCAGGCCGCGCTGCAAACAGTAGAAAAGCTGATCGTCCGAGATCTTCGACGTGGTGGCTTCGTGCTCGACGATGGCCGAGGCATTCTTGCTCTCGATATAGGGCACGGTGTGAGCACCGCACTTGTTGCCGATGAGCAAGCTGTCGCAATTGGTGAAGTTGCGGGCGCCCGACGCCTTGCGGCCGATGGACACCAGGCCGCGATAGGTATTGCTGGACCGACCGGCGGAAATGCCCTTGGAGATGATCTTCGACGACGTGTTCTTGCCGATGTGGATCATCTTGGTGCCGCTGTCGACCTGCTGGCGGCCGTTGGAGATGGCGATCGAATAGAACTCGCCGCGCGAATTGTCGCCGCGCAGGATGCAGGACGGATATTTCCAGGTGATGGCCGAGCCGGTCTCCACCTGCGTCCAGGAGATCTTGGAGTTCTTGCCGCGGCAGTCGCCGCGCTTAGTCACGAAGTTGAAGACGCCGCCCTTGCCCTCCGAATCGCCCGGATACCAGTTCTGGACGGTGGAGTACTTGATCTCGGCATCGTCGAGGGCGATCAGCTCGACCACGGCGGCATGCAGCTGGTTTTCATCGCGGCTCGGGGCGGTGCAGCCCTCGAGATAGGACACATAGGCGCCCTCGTCGGCGATGATCAGCGTCCGCTCGAACTGGCCGGTGTTCTTCTCGTTGATGCGGAAGTAGGTGGAGAGCTCCATCGGGCAGCGCACGCCCTTCGGCACGTAGACGAACGAACCATCCGAGAACACCGCCGAATTCAGCGTGGCATAGAAGTTGTCGCTGACCGGCACGACCGAGCCGAGATACTTCTTCACCAGCTCCGGATGGGTTTTCACCGCCTCGGAGATCGGGCAGAAGATGACGCCATGCTTGGCCAGCTCGGCCTTGAAGGTGGTGACCACCGAGACGCTGTCGAACACCGCGTCGACGGCAACCATCCGGTCGCCCCGTTCGACGCCGGCCAGGATTTCCTGTTCCTTCAGCGGAATGCCGAGCTTTTTATACGTCTCGAGCAGCGCCGGGTCGACCTCGTCGAGGCTCTTCGGACCGGCGGTCTTTTTCGGCGCCGAGTAATAATGAAGGTCCTGGAAGTCGATCGGCGGATAGTCGACGCGCGCCCAGGTCGGCTCGTCCATGGTCCGCCAGCGGCGCAAGGCCTCAAGCCGCCATTCGGTCAGCCATTCCGGCTCGTCTTTCTTGGCAGAGATGAAATGGACGGTACTTTCGTCCAATCCCTTCGGCGCCAAATCCGACTCGATGTCGCTGACGAAGCCATACTTATACTTGTCGACGTCGATCGACAGAACGTGATCGACCGTCTCCTTAACTGCTGCCATCTCTCGCTCCTTCCACGCGGTTTCAAGGACCGTGGGAAATGTAAATTCAATGTAGTCGCTTTTTATCGCAGCCGGTAGTCACTCAGGCTGCGGCGGTCCCATGTTGTTTCTTCATAGCGGCAAGGACGTTGCGCGCCCGCAAACCGAAAGCGGCGATCTCCTCGTCCGTAGTCTCAGGGCCGATGGACACGCGCAGCCCACCCTTGACCAGCGACGGGTCAACCCCCATCGCCGTCAGTACCGGGCTCGCCGTTACCTTGCCTGAAGAACAGGCCGAACCGGAAGATACCGCCACACCGGCCAGATCGAAGGCGATCACCGCCGTCTCGGCGGAAACGCCCGGTACGGCGAAGGAAAGCGTATTTGCCAACCGGGATGCCTTTTCACCGAATATTGCTACATCCGGCACCACCTCGCGGATCATCGTCGCGATGCGATCGCGCCGCGACGCAATCTCAGCCATTCCAGAAAGATCGGCCACTGCCACGTCGGCGGCTGCGCCGAACGCACCGATGGTTGCCACATTTTCCGTGCCGGCCCGTGCCCAGGTTTCCTGCCCGCCGCCGGTCATGAGCGGCGAAAAGGCAAACCCGTTGCGGCCGCGCACAACCGCGCCTGTTCCCTGCCCGCCACCGATCTTGTGGGCGGAGAGCGTCAACACGTCGAGCCCCAGCGCTTCGATATCGATCGGCAACTTACCCGCCGCCTGTACCGCGTCGGAGTGAACGACAGCGCCGTGCGCTCGGGCGATCCGCGCCAACTCGGCCACCGGCTCGATAACGCCGGTCTCGTTGTTGGCCATCATCACCGACACGAGCGCCCGCTCGCCCACCGCCGAGAGTTCGGCGAGACGGCGGTCGACGAACGCCAGGTCGACAATGCCATCGCCGTCGACCGGAATGACCTCGAGCCTCTCAGCGGGAAAGCGGCCGCCGCGCGCCACGGCAGGATGTTCGACCGCCGACACCAGCAATCGGTCGAGACGATAGGGCTTGCCAAACAGCGTCCAGTCCGGCGTCAGCACGGTGTTGGCCGCTTCCGTTCCGCCCGAGCAGAAGGTGACGCCCTTCGCCTCAGCACCGCAGAGACGCGCCACCGACCGGCGCGCGCCCTCGACGGCAGCCCGCGCCGCCCGCCCCTCGGCATGCACCGACGAACTGTTACCGGGGCGATCGAGCAACTCGACCAGACGCGCCCGAGCGCCCGCCTTCATCGGCGCTCCAGCGTTCCAGTCGAAATAGAGGCGCGCGTCCGCCATATTCTTCCTCAGTGGCAACAGCCGTCCGGAACGATCAGCCCGTTGCTGCGTTCACTATACCATCCGCTTTTGGCCTGCCAGACCGGCTTGCGACGGTTCAACAATCCTCGGAGGAGCGATTTTTCTTGACGCCGGACCGGCCGGCGGTCCAGTGCAAGCGCACAAACCGAAACAATGCACCGCTCGCATCAGTTTTGAGTCATTCTAAATCTAGGACCAGACCATTCCCGCGTCAATACGACGAGCCCCGCCGGCGACGGTAAAGGCCCAGGTGGAAGAAGGTCGAGATCGAGGACAAACATGCCCGAAGTGATCTTTAACGGCCCTGCCGGGCGCATCGAGGGCCGCTACCAGCCGGCCGCCATCCGGAATGCACCGATCGCCATGATCCTGCATCCGCATCCGGAATTCGGCGGCACGATGAACAATCAGATCGCCTACCGGCTGTTTTATATGTTCAAGGAGCGCGGCTTCGCCGTGCTTCGCTTCAACTTCCGCGGCGTCGGCCGCAGCCAAGGCCAGTTCGACCATGGCTCGGGCGAACTGTCGGATGCCGCTTCGGCCCTCGACTGGGTGCAATCGATCCATCCGGAGGCGCGCTTCTGCTGGGTCGCCGGCTTCGACTTTGGGGCCTGGATCGGCATGCAGTTGCTGATGCGCCGCCCGGAGATCGAGGGCTTCATCTCGATCGCGCCGCCGGCCAACCTCAACGACTTCTCGTTCCTGGCCCCCTGCCCTTCCTCGGGTCTGATCATCCACGGTGACATCGATAAGGTGGTGCCGCAAAAGGATGTGCAGACTTTGGTGGACAAGCTGAAGTCCCAGAAGGGCATCGTCATCGATCAAAGGATCATCGAAGGCGCCAACCACTTCTTCGACCAGAAGATCGACGAGCTGATCGACCACTGCGGCCGCTATCTCGACATGCGCCTTGCCGCCCAGCCGAACGAGGGCTGATCCGGCCATCATAGCATACCAACACTATTGGCCCCGAACCGTCTCCGGTTCGGGGCCTTTTGTTATCGGTCCATATCCGAGAAATCTATGCCGGTCAGAAGCGAGCGATCAGTTCGACCGGATCACGCACCCAATCGTCATGGTCGGATGAGCGTTCGGACGCGCGCTTTTCCGCCTCGACGGCCGTATTGAAATGCGGCTGATATTCCTCGACCAAATCCTCGACAAGATGCTTTCGGTCGAGAGCAAAGGGCGACACTTTCCAGAACACACCGGCGGTGAGCCGCTTCAGCACTGGATTGGCAGCCAAAACGGCCGAAACCGCCACGATTATCGAGTCACTGTCACCGACGTAGATCGGATGGGCACGCCCGGACAGCTCGGTGGTCAAGACGAAAACGCCAGGACGATCGGGTGCGTCGGCACCGGTCTCAAAGGCATGTCCGGCGTAGCGCGCCGGCGTCTGGCCAATGGCCGGCAAAGCCTTTCCGCTGACGGCAGCAGCCGCTGCTGCGACGAATGATACTTCGGTGACGTTCATGACACATCCTCCCAAAAGACGTTCGACGCGACAATGATTTAGAAAGATACCATTTACTCGAAGATCTTCAAGGAAGATCACGCTTAATTTCGATGCTCATTTAGTACGAAATTTTAAATCATACTTTAATGATAAGCATTTTCACGCATCAATTGTCATTGATTGCGATCGCAGAACATGAAGAAGCACGCGGATATTTACCCGCCTTCTTTCGCACCGATTGAATTTGTTAAAACCCATGAGAGCGAAGATTGTTCCCAAGCCGTTGGAAAGATTCGTCGATCGTGGGGTAAACGGCCATGGCCCAGCCGCCCATCTGCTTGAGACCACCGGTTAGGCGCTCACGGGACGCCGCCGGCGCAACGGCCGGAGCACGAACACATCAGACTTTAGGATCAGTCGGGGTGTGAGACGAAGCCGCCAGCGGAAACCGTCTGCCCGCAAGACTTATGCGAGGCAGACCCGATCGCCTCCAGCCGCCTTGGCCTTGCGCAGCGCCCGATCGACCCGCTCCATCGTCACGCTATGGTCCTCACCTTCGCCGACAGCGGTAACACCGATACTGGCCGTCAGCCGGGCGAGAGCGCTGTCGCCGAAGGTTTCGGCACCGATAACCTTGACGAGGCTATCGGCAAAGCGAGTGGCTGCGTCGGAGCTGCCTTTCCTGAGGATGGCAAAGTTGTCGCCGTCGAAGCGCGCGATGACGCCGACGCCACTGGCGACCTCGGATAGAATTCGTCCGACCTTATCTAGAGCGGCGTTACCCGCCGCGCGGCCGAAGCGGTCGTTGAAAGCAGCGAAAGCGTCAAGGTCGACAAGAATGAGGCTAGAGGCCTCCGTCGGAACTCGACGAGCCGATAGCCGAGCATCGAACTCCGCCTCAAATCCCGCCCGATTGGCGAGGCCGGTCAACGGATCGCGAAAGGCCAGTTCGCCGACCCGCTTCTTGTAAACGCCAAATGCCGCGGAAACGAGAACGAGCGATACGGCGATGACAAGGAAGCCAATGGCCAGATTGAACAGAAATCCCAGCCAAAGCGGCCGCATCGCCGCTGCCTCATCCTGCTCGACCATCACACGCCAGCCGAGATCGGGAATAAGCCGATGCGACAGAAGGATGGTCCTGCCGCCCCTCTTGAACGAATATTCGCCCTTCTCCTCCGCGAGGATCCGGTCTGAGACGCCGGCAAGCCCCGCCAATTTTCGGATAGAAGCGCCCACTGGCGTATCGGCGTCGGTCGCCACCACGATATCGCCCTGCGCATTGACGAAATAGATGTTGCGGTTGAACTGGTCACGATAGCGGGAGACGATGTTGCGGACCGTTCGGAAATCGAGGCCGATGCCCGTAAGGCCGATCATCTTGCCGTTGTGGTCGAGGACCCGGTAGTTGATGAAAACCGTCAGCGCGTCGTTCTGCTGCTTGTTGATGTCGACGTTCACCTCGTAAGGGGCAGTTGCGTCGATCGAACGGAAGAACCAGCTGTCGGCGGGATCATCGCGCTTGAGATGCCGTGGCGGCGCCTGGAAATGGTAATAGGCCTGAGTGTCGCGCGACACCAAAAAGGCAGTGAAAGCGTTGTACTGGCCCTGAATCCGCTGGAGATAGCGCGTGATCGCCGCCAGATCGACCTCACCCGAATGCAGCCAGTCCTGCACGAAGGTGTCGTTGGCCATCAGCGAGGAAACCTGGATCGGCCGCACGAGATCGGTTTGGATCTCCGAGTAAATGTTGGAGCCGGTCAGCGGCAGCTCCGTCTCGACAATCGACTGCCGCATGGTATCGACGGCAATATAATAGCTGACCATGTTGGTGATCAAAAAGCCGAGGGCGAGAATGGCCCCGATCAGCGGGATCATGCGCATCCGGTCCAGCTTGGCGGTCATTCTCCCTCTTGTCCTCCCGACAGCGCAAACAGCCTCCGCCGCCCTGCCCCCAGCGGCGTTCGAATTGTCTCATCCCTTTTCCATTGCAGACAAAAGGGGCATCCGTCGTCAATCTTCAGGGAAAGACGGGTTCTCCTCTTCCTTGTCGGCCACTTCGAAGCCCAGAAGATTCCAGGACTGCAACATGTGTGGCGGCAAGGGCGCCGTGACGTCGATCACCGTGCCGTCGCCGGCCGGATGCGGGATGGTGAGGCGGCGGGCCAGAAGGTGCAGCCGGTTCTGCATGCCACCCGGCAACTGCCAGTTCTCGATGTCGAAATAGCGGGGATCGCCGAGGATCGGATGCCCCATGGCCTGGCAATGGACGCGCAATTGATGGGTGCGGCCGGTGGTCGGCTTCATGGTCAGCCACGACAGACGGCCGGCGGAATGCTCGACGATCGAATAAAAGGTGACGGCATGTTGGGCCCCCGCCTCGCCATGCTTGGCCACCGTCATCATGTCGCCATCCGGCCCCGTGACGCGTTTCAGATAGCTCGAAATCTTGCCCTGAGCCGGCTTTGGCTGACCGTACACCAGCGCCCAATAGATCTTGCGCGCCGAACGGGTCTGGAAGGTGCGGGCCAGCGTCGCCGCCGCGAGGCGCGACCGGGCAACCAGCAGACAGCCCGACGTTTCGCGGTCGAGCCGGTGGACGAGGCGCGGCTTGACGCCCTTGCGATCGCGCAGCGCCTCGAGCATGCCGTCGATATGGCGCGTCATGCCCGATCCGCCCTGCACCGCGAGGCCGGCCGGCTTGTTGAAGACGAAGACGTCTTCATCCTCGTAGAGGAGCAGCGAGCGCAGATAATCGGCTTCGTTGGCCGAGGCCACCTGCTTCGGCCGCGCCATCGGCGCGCCTTCGCCATCGTAGAAGGAGGGGCCGCTCGGCGCTGCATCGCCATACTGCACAGGTGGTACCCGCACCGTCTGCCCCACACCGAGGCGCTGCTCGGTCTTGCAACGACCGCCGTCGACACGCACCTGCCCGGAGCGGATCAGCTTTTGAAGATGGCCGAAGCCGAGGCCCGGAAAATGTTCCTTGAACCAGCGGTCGAGGCGCATGCCGGCCTCGTCCTTGGCGACGACGATCATCTCGACGCGCGGTCCGGCTGGCGTTTCCTGGGTCATGCAAAGGCCCTTACGAGTTGGAGACCGGCCACCAGCGCGGCCAGAGACAGCACGATCGATCCGCCGACATAGACCGCGGCGGTGGTCACCAGACCGCGTTCGAACAGCACGATGGTGTCGAGCGAGAAGGACGACAACGTGGTGAAGCCGCCGAGGATGCCCACCGCCACGAACAGACGGAGAGACTCCGAACCGTTGAATTTCAAGGCCAGAAGCTCGATGAACAGCCCCATGATGAAGGAACCCGCGACATTGACGATCATGGTTCCAAATGGGAAATCCGCTCCGAGGAGCCGGCCGGCGCCGACACCCACCAGATAACGGCAGACCGAGCCGAAGGCGCCGCCAATGGCGACGAGGAGCAGTGAAACAAGCGACATGGCGACACTCGACCGTAGGGACGCCGGGCTGATGCCGAAAGTACGGCCGGCGGCGGTTTCGCGCTTTCTAGAGCATAGCCCGATAAATTGGAACCTCATTCGCCGCGCCGCGTTCCGCTGCAAAGGCTATAAGGTCGAAGTTCCATCCTGAGGGGATCAGCGGATAAACCACATGGCAAGCCCTGAAAACCTGCCCAATTCGCTGGCAATACCGCCCGGCGGCCGTGCTTGCGGATTTGCGTATATTCCGCTATTCCCACGCCGCCAGATCGAGCCGACGTCACCGACGTCCGATCCCCGCGACGGTTCTACATGAACGACGCCAAAGCAACAGATCGCCAGACGACCGCCTCGGGCGCCCCCTCTCCTACCGCAGATGTATCCGGCCAGGGCGAGCAGAACCACACCGGCGGGTCTCTGTTGGGCCTTGCCGTCGGCTCAGTTGGCGTCGTCTACGGCGACATCGGCACCAGCCCTCTTTACGCGTTTCGCGAGGCCCTGCATCACACGGCCGCCAACGGTGTCACCCGCGCCGAGGTGACCGGCGTAGTGTCACTGCTCATCTGGGCGCTGACTCTGGTGGTGACTCTGAAATATGTCCTGTTCGTGATGTATGCGGACAATAAGGGCGAAGGCGGCACATTGTCGCTGGTAGCGCTGGTGCGTGGCGCGCTCGGCAAGCGCGGCGGGTTCGCGCTGGTCATCGGTATTTTAGGCGCCTCGATGTTTTTCGGCGACGCCGTCATCACGCCTGCTATTTCCGTTCTGTCGGCGGTAGAAGGCTTGAAAGTGGTGGCCCCGGGATTCTCGAACTACGTTGTGCCGCTGACCATCGTCATCCTCATCCTGCTGTTTGCCATACAAAGCTTGGGCACCGGGCGGGTCGCGGCCTGGTTTGGCCCGATAACCGCCGTCTGGTTCATCTGTCTCGGCGTCTTGGGCCTGATGCACGTCAGCGACGATCCGGCGATCCTTTATGCGCTGCTGCCGACTTCGGCGATCAGCTTCGTCATCGACCACGGTTTCCTGGCCCTAGTCGTCATCGGTTCGGTGTTCCTGGCGGTGACCGGCGCCGAAGCGCTCTACGCCGACATGGGCCATTTCGGTCGTCGACCGATCCAACTCGCCTGGCTGGTTCTGGTCTTCCCGGCGCTGACTCTCAACTATCTCGGCCAGGGCGCGCTGGTACTCTCTCATCCCGGAGCGGTGGAAAATCCATTCTTCCTGATGGTGCCGCAACCGGTGCTCATCCCGTTCATCCTGCTGGCGACCATTGCCACCATCATCGCCAGTCAGGCGGTGATCACCGGCGCCTTCTCGCTCACCCAGCAGGCGGTACAGCTCGGCCTCATCCCACGCATCGAGAGCCGTCATACGTCCGAGACCCAGGCCGGCCAGATCTACCTGCCGCGCATCAACTGGATGCTGCTGATTGGCATCCTGGCGCTGGTCGTCTTCTTCCGTTCGTCGAGCGCGCTGGCCTCCGCTTACGGCATCTCCGTCACCGGCGAGATGGTGATGTCGTCGATGCTGGCCTTCATTGTCGTCTGGAAAGTCTGGAAGTGGCCGATCTGGGTGGCGGTCGCCATCGTCGCCCCCTTCCTGTCCATGGAACTCATCTTCCTGTCGGCCAACCTCCTGAAGGTGTTCGACGGCGGTTATCTGCCGCTGACGCTGGCCGCCTGCGTTGCCACCTGCATGTGGACCTGGGTGCGCGGCAGCGAACTCGTCTACGAGAAGGCCCACCGGGAGAACATCCAGCTCACCGATCTGGTCAAGATGCTCGCCAAGTCGCATCCGGTGCGGGTCGGTGGCACAGCCGTGTTCCTGACGTCCGATCCCGAGATCGCCCCCAGCGCGCTCCTGCACAATCTCAAGCACAACAACGTCCTGCACGCCAAGAACATCATCATGACCGTGCATGTGGTAACGTCGCCGCGCTATCCGGACGATCAGCGCGTGAAGATCGAGCCGCTTTCGGAGGACTTCATTCTCGTCGAGCTGACGTTCGGCTACATGGAATCCCCGAATGTGCCGCGTGCGCTGGCGCAGTGCCGCAAGCAGGGCATCAAGTTCGACATCATGGCGACGTCCTTCTTCCTCAACCGTCGCTCCTTCAAGCCGAGCCCGCAGTCGCCAATGCCGGTGTGGCAAAACCGCCTGTTCATCTCGCTGACGCGAACGGCGGCCAATGCCACCGATTTCTACCGCTTGCCCTCCAATCGCGTGGTCGAACTGGGCCAGCAGCTCACGGTGTGACGGCCGTTACCGCAAGATGTAGCGTATTGACTCGAAAACCGGAACGCGACCGTTGCATTGTGGCAACAAAGCGGCAGGAAGGCGGAACCGGCGCACGTGTTCAGCTTATAAGCGCTTGAAGGTGGGCGATGCACTCTGCATCGTTGTTCGTCAGTTTGGAGTTCGATACGGGCTTCCGATTCGGACTTCGTGTGTGTTGCGCCCTCCTCAAACCTATCGGATTCCGGTTCTTTCACGATGATGAGAAAGATGCTTCTCCTTGCGGCGGTTGCCACGATGGCCGCGTCGCTCCATACGGGCGTCGCCCGTGCCGAAGAGGAAACCGTCCGCTTCTGGGATCCTGCTTCCAGCAGCTTCCAGACGATTGTGCGCCGGCCTTCGACGCGTTCGATGGAAAGCCCGATCAAGAAGGAAATGATCGACTACGCCGGTCCCTTTGGCGGTGGCACGATCATCGTCAACACGACCGAGCGCCGCCTCTACTACGTGTTCGGCGACGGCAAGGCGATGAAGTATGGCATCGGCGTAGGCCGCCCCGGCTTCACGTGGCAAGGTATCCATCACATCACCCGCAAGGCCGAGTGGCCCGGCTGGACGCCACCGTCGGCGATGCGCAAGCGCCAGCCTAAGCTGCCCTACTTCATGCCCGGTGGTCCGGACAATCCGCTCGGCGCCCGCGCCATGTACATCGGTTCGACCATCTACCGCATCCACGGCACGGCTGAGCCCTGGACCATTGGTCAGGCTGTATCATCGGGCTGCATCCGGATGACCAACGACGACGTCGCCGACCTCTACGAACGCGTCGGCGTCGGTACCAAGGTCGTCGTCGTCCGCTGATCCTCTGCCATCACGAGAAGTAGAGCGCCGTCGCGGCTTGCCACGACGGCGTTTTCATATCCTGCCACAGGGTTCAGCGCGAAAGACCCTTGGCATCGAGTTCGGCGAGGTAAGCGGAGAACAGCGCCTCCTTGTCGCGACCAGTCTCGTAGAGGATGGTCCATGTATAAAGGCCACTGTCGTGGCCATCGTCGAACACCAGGCGGACAGCGTAGGAACCGACCGGCTCCACCGCGGTGATCGTGACGGCCTTCTTGCCGGGCACTGTGATGCGCTGGCTGGGGGCATGGCCCTGAACCTCAGCCGACGGGGAGTTGACCCTGAGAAGCTCGGCGGGAATGGAAAAGGATTTGCCATCCTCAAACGACACGGCCAACGAACGCTTGTCGGAGGAAAGACGAATTTCGGTGGGCCAGACGGCCATGGCGCGCTCCGCTCTGAAGGGGGCTGATGATCGGTGCATACATAGCGCTCGCGCCCTTCACCACCAAGCCCCAACCAAGGCAGGCCCTACGGCACGTCGTGATCGCGGCTTCGAACAATATCGCCGCCAATGACGCTCGCCAGACGATCACCGACCCGGCGGAGATGCCTTACCGCTGCGACGGCATCCGGGTAGTTGGCATCGCGCCAGACCTGGAATTCCTCGTCGGGCATAGGCTTGGCGAAATGATAGCCCTGCACCAGACAGCAACCCAGGCGCTGTACCAACTCGAGCTGCTCGGCCGTCTCGACCCCCTCGGCAACCACCTCGCAGTTGATCGCCTTGCCGATGCCAATGATGGCTGACACCAGCGACGACATCTGGCAGCTACCCGACAGCGAGGCGATGAAGGTCTGGTCGATCTTCAGCCGGTCTGGTTTCAGCTGTGACAGATACGCGATGTTGGAATAGCCGGTTCCGAAGTCGTCGAGGGCGATATGCACGCCGAGCGCCTCGAGCCCCTTGAGATTGCGCGTGACCTCGGTGTTGTTGCCGAGAATGACACCTTCGGTAATTTCAAGTTCCAGCCGATCGGGACTGAGATTGTAACGGCGAAGAAGGTCTCGCACCTGGCCAACGAATTCGCGCCTCTGGAAATGCATGGCCGACACGTTGACCGCGGCAATCGGCGGATATTGCCAGATGGTCGACCATTTCGCCGCGGTGCGGACCGCCTCCTCAATGACGAAATTGTCGATTTCGATGATCAGGTCAGATGTCTCGGCAGCCGGAATGAACTCGCTCGGAGGCACGAGCCGGCCCGTTTCACGGTCCGTCCAGCGGATCAAGGCCTCCGCCGAGGGAACATAACCGTGCTCCACATCGACCTGCGGCTGCCAATAGAGGCTGAGCTCCCCATCGCGGAGCGCCGCCCTCAGACGCTCGCGCAGAGCAATAACCTTATGGCGCTCGTTGAGAATGTCGGTGTCGTAGAACTGCAAACGCGACTTGCCGCGTGACTTCGCCTTATAGAGCGCGAGATCGGCGAGCTGCAGAACTTCATGGAAATCCCGACTGTCTGACGGCCAGACGGCGGCGCCGCCGGAGCAGCGAACGTCGATGTCGGTATCGCCGAAGCGCACGATCGATTGCAGGCGGGCAAACGACGCGCGTAGCAGCGTCACCGCGCCAGCCTCGACGAACCCCTCGGTGGAAACGACCACCACGAACTCATCACCGCCCCAGCGCACCACCAAGGCATCCTGACCGAAGGAGGTAACCAGACTGCCGACAAAAGCCTTGAGGACGTGATCGCCGGCCATATGGCCCAGTTCGTCGTTGACCTCTTTGAAATTGTCGAGGTCGAACACCATCACCGCCTTGGAAGCCTGCGGGTCGAAGTGGATACCCTCGATCCAACGCTCGAAGGCCCGGCGGTTCAGCACGCCAGTGGTGACGTCGTGATCCGCACGATAATTGGCCTGCCAAGTGGCGCGACGGTTGAGGACCAGAAGCGCCAGCATCGACACGATGGCGCCAACCAAGGCGATGGAGAGCTTCAGCATCGCTGAGTAACTCGCCGCCAGCGTTTCGCCTTGCAGGGCGATATAGCGCACCCCTTGCTCCGACATGTTTTCCTGAAGCAGGCGGAACTTTTCCGACAATCGTCTGAGATCGCCATCAAGAGCGTTGAGGATCGCCGTATCCTCGGGGCCAACGTTGGCAAAGGCGGCGCTGAGACCAGAAGCAAGTTCGGCAATGCTATCGATCTGGGAAATCAGCGCAGCGTCGCCGGGCATGATGAACGACGAGCGGGCTCCTTCGATCGTGGAGAGCAGTTGGCGAAGAGACTCGCGAATATCGTGGGCGTCGTCCAGCGTGAAGCCAAGGATCAGGCGATTGCCAAGCTTTCGGCGGGACATCTCCACAAGCTTGGCTTGATCGCCGATATCACGGCCGGCCTGGATGGCCTGACTGGCATTCGAGGCCTCGATGCGCTGGAAGGTTCGATAAGCCTCCAGGGCAGAGTTCTCGGCGAAAACAAGCAGGATGGCGGTGAAAAAGATCGGCAGTAGGTTTGCCGCCTTCCGCAAGATGTCCGCTTTGCGGAAACGCAAGAAGGCGAGAAGATTCATGCTGCCACCTCGCAGTGGCGCGCGCTCTTCTGTTCTGTGTCTCCCCAGCCGAACCGCGACATGTGCCCACGCCTCGCCCACAAGCATGAAGGGTAACTCTAGGGGCGAACCGTTTCAGAAGTCTTTCGCATTTGAACATCCGGCAGCGACAATCGGCACAAAGTCGATTGTCCGGATCAACCGATCGCCTGGGCCACCACGACAAAGAAGGGCAGCAGCATCACACCCGAGCAGAGGCTCCAGGCGCCGGCGATCGCCGTCGAGGCCACCAGCCAACCGACATTGCGATGTTCGATCCGCCGGCCGCGAATGGCATTGCGCATCAGAATGGCCGGACCGGCGAACATAATCAGGAAAGTCTGGGCGATACCGAGCAAAATCGTCTCTGCCTGCATCTCGAAGCGGGCCGGCTTCGAGGTCACCAGTTGATAAAGGGACGACAGAAGGCCTGCCAGGACAAAGCCCAGAGCCACCGAAAAACATGTAACCAGAATCTCGACATTCATCGTCGTTAACCCCGCCTTAACCCTGATCCGAAATGAAACAATAAGGATAAACCTGCCTCAGACGTGGCAAGGCTTGGGCCGCGAGGGTGCGGAGCGGGCTCAGGCGCGAAACAGGCGGGGTTCCGCGGTGTCTTGAGGCGGCCAAGGACGGCGGCCTGGACCCATGTCTCATTTCGGGAGGCGGTCGTGACCCACTACGCGGCATATTCGGACGAAAGTCTGCTTCGTCCGACCCAACGCCCAGCCCGTCGTCGCACCAGCGCGGCAGCATGGTTCCTGCGCGCCGTACTCACCACGTTCCTGCTGGCGGGCGGCGTGATGCTGGTGAATATCCTCATCAACCTCTCAGGCAACTTCGACAGCCGGGATGGCCGCTCGACCGACCCAACGCCGATCGCGCTTTTCATTGGCCAGCAACGGTTGATGATTCCAGCCAACATGTTCCGTTTTGCCGACCAGAGGAACGTCGGTCCGCACGACCGCATCGACCTCGCCGCCCACTTCCCGGAAATGGCCGGCTATACGCGCGCCTTCCGCAAGGACTTCCTCGACCTCGGAGCCGACGCGCCGATCGTCTACCTGACGATCCGCACGCGCGACACGCCCACCGACAGCGTCGGCCGGCTGATCAATGTCTACCAGCACTTTTTCGAAGAAGGGACCATCCCCGCCCCGGCCGGTCTCGTCGGGCACCGCATGTCCGAGGAGTCAGGCCTCAGCGGAGAGGAAGTGTTCTTCGAGGCGGGTTCGACCAACCCGTTCACCACCCATTGCACGGCTCCAGACGACAGCGAGTACCCGGCGTCCTGCATGACCGAGATTCATGCCGGCAGCGATCTCTCGGTTCAGATCCGGTTCCGCAAGGGGCTGCTCGGCAACTGGGACGGCATCAAGAGCGGCGTACGCGTGTTGCTCCTGTCATTCGGCGTGACCGCCTAGCGGCCTTGAATGAACAGCGTCTCGCTTTGAGCTCAAAAAAATAGAGCGCTGCGTGTTCTCGTGAAACACGCAGCGCTCCGGAATGCGGCGCCTTCGCGTCGATGCGAGAGCCAGTCAGCCAGCCAGATCCTCGGCGAGAATCGCCATCTGGAAATTGAACGACTTATCGTCATCCTCATCGTCTTCGTAGACGACGCCGATGAACTCTTCACCAACGTAGACCTCGGCAGAGTCGGTCTTGCGCGGGCGCACTCGCACGCTGATAGCCGGCGATTGCAGCGTCTTGCGCATGAATTTCTCGATGCGGGCGATGTCGTCTTTGGTCAAGTTAGCTTCTCCAGTCTGAATGCCGGCTGCCGCTCACGATAGGAGCGGCGAAACCGGACGGCGACGAGTCGCCGACGTGTTCTGGCACGGACGGGCTGGCAAGGAAACCCTCGAACGGCGGGCCGGTTGCACGACTCCCCCGCTCTTTCTCAGCCTTCCGCTCCGTCCAGCAAGCGTTGGTCCATGGAATGGGATGGATCGCTGCAGCCGGCCTCTCCGATCACGCGTGCCGGCACGCCGGCCACTGTCATGCCGCGCGGCACCGGCTTCAGCACCACCGAACCAGCAGCGACGCGTGAGCAGCACCCCACCTCGATGTTGCCCAGGATCTTCGACCCGGCGCCGATCATCACGCCGTGGCGGATCTTGGGATGGCGGTCGCCGGTCTCCTTACCGGTGCCTCCGAGCGTCACATTCTGCAACAGCGACACATCGTCTTCCACCACGGCGGTCTCGCCGATCACGATACCGGTGGCGTGGTCGAAGAACAGTCCGCGCCCCAAATGTGCGCCAGGATTGATATCGACTTGGAACACCTCCGACGACCGGCTTTGCAGATAGAGCGCCAGATCGCGCCGACCGCGGTTCCAGAGCCAGTGAGCGAGCCGGTGCGCCTCGATGGCGTGATATCCCTTGAAGTACAGCAGCGGCTCGATGAACCGGTCGCAGGCCGGGTCACGATCCTCGAAGGCGACGATGTCCGAGCGGAAGGCGGCGGCGATGTCGGCATCGTCGGCCACCGCCTCGCGAAAGGCCTGAGCGATCATTGCCGAGAGAACGGTGGTGTTGCCGAGCCGATCGGCGACCCGTTGGATGACCGCGTCCTCGAGCCTGACGTGGTCGAGCACAGTGAGATGCATGAAGCCGCCAAGGGCCGGCTCGTTCTCGACGACAGCGGCGGCTTCCCGGCGGACGCGGGCCCACACCGGGTCGATGGCGTCAAGCGGACGGCTCACGGATTGAGGGCTAAGGGACAACGAGGACATCCTTGCGCAAAAGAAACCGGCCGATCGCACCGGACCCGGCCACGCCTCCGTGTGGTACGGCACATGATAGTCGGACAGTCTTCCCGGGAAAAGTCGGAAGGCGACGCTTTTGTTGCGCGGGAGCCAAGCGAAAGGCAATCGGTTTCTTCCCCATCCCCGACGCCGAGAGAATGACCACCTCGCGCCGGAAGCCCCAGGTCAAATATACCGCCTCCCCGCCCGAGCCCGGATGGAGAGACAAGCGTCAACACCTTGCACCCGGAATCCGATTCACAAGGTCAAGCCGGCCTGACTCGATGTTGGGCAAGCCATCCTAGCCAATCGCCTGAAATGACTCTCATTTAGGCTTGATTGACCCCCTCGGTTTTGATTCACTGTCTGAGGCGGCGGCGCAGCGGACTCTTGGAAGTTGCGGACGTCACCGGAAATTCGAGTTCGGCATCACCGGGCACCTTCTCATAGAAAGAAGCCTCGGCCGTGCGTGGGGAGCTTACAAAAGCAAGCATTTCTGAGGTTTTGGGGCTGTTTTGACGCCCCGCTTTCCGCTGCTGAAAAAGCCACCGAAAGCCGCGCAACACATCAGAGGATGACGATATATCCCTTTGTGTTTGCTATTGTTTTCGAATGAACCGCAAGTGCCAAGGCAACTGTGGGGTGGAAATTTGCGCTGAATCTGAGGGCTCACGTTAACCAAGGCGTTCAAGCCTTTGTTAACCATAGACAATCATGCCCTTTTAAACCGATCTCGGAACCACCTAATCCAACTCGGCATGACTACCCCACGTTGTTCGATCGGTCTGATGGCGCGTATGAAGAGTCTCACGGAACCCTTACCGATCGATGAATCGGACGCATTCGACACAACTCACCGGCGGCAAGAGTAGAATCCGGTCAGATACTTCCGGCATTCAGCGATAAGGCGATCTCAGGAACGGGCCATTTGTTCGATGGCCGCGAGGTCCGTTTTGCCCGTGCCGAGCACCGGCAGCGCATAGGTTTTGACGACCTTTCGCGGCACCTGAAGCTCCGGCAGGCCATGCTCGCGCGCATAGGCGCTGAGGGCCTCGACTGTGGCATCGCCCGCGTCGGTCACCAGAACCAGAGCTTCACCCTTGCGCGGATCCGAAACGGCGACGACGGCGTGGGACGCGTGCGGCCAGAGAGCAGCCGCGAAGGCCTCGACGGCGGCGAGCGAGATCATCTCCCCTCCCACCTTGGCAAAGCGCTTGGCACGACCGAGCAGCGTAACGAAGCCATCGTCGTCGATAGAGACGATATCGCCGGTATCGTACCATCCGTCCGGATCATTGCGCACGAGTTCACCCGGCCGGTCGGCAAGGTAATAGCCGGCCATGATGTTGGGCGCCCGCACGTGCAGACGACCACCGACCTCCAGGCCTGGCACTGGATCGAGCCGCGCCTCGATGCCAGGCAGCAGGCGCCCCACGGTGCCGTCGCGAAAGCTGCCAGGGTAATTGACCGACAATACCGGCGCGCACTCGGTCGCCCCATAGCCTTCGTTCAGCACCACGCCGAAGCGGTCCATCCACAACGCTCGCGTCTGCGCCTTGACGCGCTCGGCACCGAGGATCGTTAGGCGCACCTTGTCGAAGTCGCCATCCTCGGCCGCCCGCGCCCAGCCGGCGGCGAAGGTGTCAGTGGACAGCAGCACCGTCGAGCCACTGTCGCGCACCAGGCCGGGGATGATTTTGTAGTGCAAGGGCGACGGATAGAGAAACGACTTGAAACGCCCAAAGAGCGGCAGGAACAAACCAGCGGTCAAGCCGTAGGAATGGAACACTGGCAGCGCGTTGAACATCGTATCGTCAGGGTGGAATTTGTAGAGCGCGATGATCTGCGCCACGTTGGAGAGGAAGTTGGTGGCGGTAAGCCCCACGCCCTTCGGAGCCCCCTCGGTGCCCGACGTGAATAGCACGGCGGAGATATCGCGTGGCGCCCGGCGAAAGGGGCTGTGCAGCACCCGCGCCCACCGCGCATAAGTGACGCCGATGATCTTGTCGAACAGCGAGAGACCGGCTCGCACATCCTCAAGATAGACGATGCGCACCTTGCTCTTGAGGTCGTCGATGACCGGCTCGAGCTTGGCTGTCTTCACGAAGGCGCTGGAAGTGATCACCGTCCGGATGTTGCCGACCTTGATGGCACCGCCCAGGCCATGGCTACCGGCTGTGAAGTTGAGCAGCGCCGGCGTCCGCCCATAGGCAAGTAGCGCAAAGAAGGCGATGGCGACGCCATTGACGTTGGGCAGCAGCAGCCCAACCTGCTCGCCCTTGCGGCTGAAGGACGCGAGACGGCGCCCAAGCACGCAGGCGGCCAGCAGCAGGTTCCGACGCGTGACCGGCTGTCGGTTCTGGTCCTCAATGGCTGGAAGATCGGGATCGGCCTTGGCAATGTCGACCAGCGCGTCGAACAGCGACCGCTCGATAAAAGCCGCGTCGAGCCCAGACTCCGCCAAAGGCTGCCCATAAAGGCGACCGTCCGCCACGCCTCCCATGGCTACCTCTTTATTGCGTCTTCCTCGGTATGCACTTGAACCTACAATCGCTGCCCGCGCAAGCATCGGAGATCAGGCACTTAGGCGATCCACCAGACTCTTCACACTCAAAAGCCCGTTGAATCGGATTCTCAACATGAAGAAGCCGCCCCGGCCGGTAGCACCGACGGGGGCGGCCCACATTGAATCAGATCATCAACAAGCCAAAGAAAGAAAGCTCTATCAATGGCTTGAGATATATTTCCCAACCTCATCGATGGCACAGATGATGTGATAGAAGGTCGAGGCGGGAGCCGGCTCGATTGCGAACGAACCGTCGGGGTTCATGCGATCGCGCCAAAGGCCGGGCGTGTCGACCTCGAAATAGCGCTGCAGTGCCCGCGCCGCCGTCACGACCTTGCCCAAGTGGACGTCGCGGCCGGCCTCGTCGGCGGCTACAGCGGCCAGAGCCACGTTACCCTTCATCCGCTCGGTCTGCGACCACATGCGGGCCGTACCATCGTGGATGGAGAGGTCGTCGAGAATACCCATGATCGCCACCTGCTGCGGCACGTTGATGCCGTGCTCCTCGCCCAATTCACAAAGGCGACGCGCCGCGGTGACGGCGTCGGGGCGCTTGCGCGACGTACCCCAGCGGGTGAGCAGCCAGGCCCATTCGAACTGGTGGCCAGGTTCGCAGATGCGCCCCTCGACGCCCCCCACCACCGACCAGTCGGCATTGAAGAACTCCTTGAGCCAACCCTCCTTGGGATCGAGGAACTTGGTAAGGCAGAGCTCAGCGATCTCATCGGCAAGCCGGCTCCACTCTGCGTCGCCACCCACCTCTTCCCAGGCGAGACAGGCCTCGAACATGTGCATGTGCGGGTTGGCCTTGAGCGGCAGCGTGCGCGGGTTGGACTCCTCGAACCCGGCAATCGGATTCTTATAGTCCGTCATCAGCAGCGTTCTGAGCTTCACCGCCGCCGCCTCGACCGCCGAGCGATCCTTCACCACCGACGCGGCGGCGGCCATGGCGAACAGCGCGAAGGCCTGGTCGTAGAGGCAGAAGGTATCGTCCTTGGGCGAGCCATCGGCATTGGTTACCATGCGAACCGCGCCATTCGGCAGCACGCATTTCTCAAGGAAGTAGTCGAGCCCCTCCTCCACCGTGCGCTCCCAGGGGCCAGTCCAGCCGAGCCGGCCGGCCAGCGCGAAGGTGAAGATCTGGCGCGCCGTGACGCGGACCCGGCGCGGCGCCGGCGTAATCTCGCATCTGAGGCCCAGGACCTCGTGAAAGCCCCCGTTGACGTGGTCGACGCCGAACGCCCACCAGATCGGCAGAGCCTCGGTCATCAGCCATGACTTGAGTTCCTCGGTAACGGCGGCAAGCTCTCGTTGAGCTTCGGAATGACTCACTGCAAATCTCCTCGAAATATGGATCACACCAGGTAGTGGCTAAACGCGACAAGGTGCAAATCGGATGCGGCAATGAACGACGGATTAGCAAAATCGGCAAGGCCGGGCCGGTCCCGCTTGCCATACGGAAAGGGCGTGCCGTCCGTCAATGCCACGATGCCACCGGCCGCCCTGAGCACAGCGTCGCCGGCCGCCGTGTCCCATTCCATGGTCGGCCCGAAACGCGGATAGATATCCGCTTCGCCGGCGGCGATCAGGCAAAATTTCAGCGATGAACCGATCACTCGCCGCTCGGCTACGGCAATGGTTGGTCGGAATGCATCGGTGGCGGCCGTGGCATGGCTGCGCGAGAGGAGTAGCGTTGCCCCCTCCGTCGGCAGCTCACGCACGTGGATCGGTCGCCGCTCGCCGGCGACGCTGCCGTCGACGGCCATCTCCCAAGCCCCATCCGATCCACCAGCGAACAGCCGACCGACGGCCGGCGCATGAACCACCCCCATCACCGGCACGCCATGCTCGATGAGCGCAACGTTGACGGTGAACTCGCCATTGCGATGGATGAACTCCTTGGTGCCATCGAGCGGATCGACGAGAAAGAAGCGATCCGCGGCGGGTGGCACGCGGCCAGCCGCGACGCTCTCCTCGGCAACAACAGGCACACCGGGAGCAAGGCGCTCAAGCGCGGCGAGCAGTACCGCCTCGGCCAGCCCGTCAGCTTCCGTCACCGGTGAAGCGTCGGCCTTGAAAGCAACGTCGATCGGCCGGGCGTAGACGTCGAGAATGATACGGCCGGCCTCGATCGAGGCGGTGATCAAGCCGTCGAGCAGTCCAGGATTGGCGATGGTCATGGAGGGCTCCCCGGCGGTAAAGGACTAGGCCGCATGTGGCAGCATGGGCGGAAGCTGTCAACGGATCGCGGCGTCACTCGGCATCGCGCTTTTCCCACATCGCCTTGAAGCTCGGCCGCGCCTGGCAACGCGTAAGCCAAGCCGCCACCTTAGGGAAGCCTTGGAACAACTCGGAATGCCCCTGCCCGTAACGGATGATTTCGGCGAGCGCCAGATCGACGACCGTGAAGCGATCACCAACGGCGTAGTCGGTGCCCGCCAGATGAGCCTCGAAGGCGGCGAACGGTCGCTTCAGCGCTTCACCGATGGAAACGAGCTTCGCCTTGCCGTCATCGATCTGCCAATCACCGCGCTCGTCTCCCTGAGTAACGAGAATGGTGAGCGTCTCCACCGTCGTCGCACCCCACAATAGCCATTGCAGCATCCGGCCCTCCTCGGCGAGATCTGCGGGCGCCAGCGGGCCACCATGCTTCTTGGCGAGATAAAGAAGGATGGCAAGCGACTCGGTCAGCACCAATCCGTCATCGTCGATGGTGGGAATTTGCCCCATCGGATTGACGGCGAGGAAGGACGGCGTCTTGGTGTTAAGCGGCGCGTCGGCGGCAAGCGGGTTCGGTACCTTGCGGGCCTGGATAACCGGCTCCTTGCGAAAGGCGAACCCAAGCTCTTCGGCAAGCCAGTAGAGGCGCGACGCGCGCGATTTGTAGACACCGTAGATGGTCAGCATGACGAAGCCCTCGATTGCGCCGGCACTGTGGAATCTTCGTCATCGTTTGGCAATCGCCGGAGCTGTCCGTTCTGGAGGCCACGTCGCCCCAGAGAGATCCGGCGGCGCTAGCCTTCGCACTCATTGAAAGGAACGTGCCGCCATGAAAAGCCTCCTCCAGCTCTGGCAGATATGGGCCCTCCTGTCGGCCGTCTTCGCGGCGGCCACCGCCCTTCTTGCCAAGGTGGGCGTCGCGGCGATCAGTTCAGATCTCGCCACGCTCATTAGGACGGTCGTCGTGCTGGCTCTTGCCGCCCTCATCGTCGCCTTTGGCGACGGTTTCAGACAGCTCTCGACCGTTCCCGGCCGCGCTTGGCTGTTTCTCGTGCTGTCTGGCTTTGCCACCGGCGCGTCCTGGCTCTGTTATTTCCGGGCATTGAAGCTCGGCGACGCGGCGCGTGTCGCACCGGTCGACAAGCTGTCGGTCGTCTTCGTCGCCATCTTCGCCGTGCTCTTCCTCGGTGAACGCCTTTCGCCGCAGGGGACTGCCGGCGTGGCGCTGATCGCCGTCGGAGCCATGCTGGTAGCCTGGCAGTAAACCGTTAGCCGGCCCGGCTCTTTCATCGGCCAAGCCTTTACACTGACAGACAATTGCGAGTAACAGAAAGCCCGCTTCTTCGCCGGATTCTCCGGCGGCGACCAACGGATGCCGACCGGTCAGCATTCGTCTTTGGGATGATTTAGTAAAACTTTACTACCCGAGATGGTCATTTCGCCATAGACTGGAACGGTCGATCCGTGTTTGGGCAGCCGGCTGAGAGTGCGCGAATGGTCACGATCAAGGAAATCGCCAAGGCGGTCGGAGTTTCCTCAGCTACCGTTTCGCGCGTCCTGAACTACGACACCACGCTATCGATCACCGAGGCGAAGCGGCAGGCCATCATCGAAACCGCCGAGCCCCTCAATTATCAGACACCGCGCAACCGACCGCGCCCGCATCGGATACCCATACAATCCGACCACGCCGGGGCCCGCATCGGCATCGTGCATTTCCTACGCCCTGATGAGGAATTGGCCGATCCCTACTATATCGGCGTTCGCATGGGTATCGAGGCGCGAGCCCGTGCCAACCGCGTCGAGGTACAGATCATCTATCGTTCCACCGGGCTGCCGGCGGCTGAGGATTTGCAAGGAGCGGCCGGTATCATTGCTCTCGGCATGCACACCGACGCCGAGATCGACTGGGTGCGTCAGATCAACGCCAATCTTGTATTGGCCGATTTCGCCCCGAACATCGACCAGTTCGACATCGTCGCCTGTGACCTGTCCTTTGCAATCAAGCGCCTGCTCGACCACCTCTACGCTGCGGGTTATCGCCGTTTCGGCTTTCTTGGCGACGACCGCCCCTCGGGCAACGTGCTCTATCCGGCCAACGAGGAGCGCGCAAAGACCTTCCGGGAATGGACCGAGAAGAAGGGGCTGTTCAACCCCGCCCATTACCTGCTCGCCGAGAATCTCCGCTTCGAAAGCGGCTATCGCCTCGCCTGCCAGCTGATGGCCGAAGCCGAGCTACCGGAGATCGTCGTCACCTCCAACGACAACGTGGCGATCGGCGCCTACCGCGCCATTCAGGAGCGCGGCCTGCGCATTCCCGCCGACATAGCCGTGGCTAGTTTCAACGACATTCCGGCCGCCCAGTTCCTGGCGCCGCCGCTCACCACCGTCCGCATTCCCGCCGAACGCATCGGCGAGAATGCCTTCGATATGCTGATGGAGCAGCTCAACGGCCGCGACTATGTCAAGCGCGTCACCATCGCCACCGAGCTCATCTGGCGCGATAGCTGCCGTCGGCCGGACGGGATCTGAGCACGATCGACCACGACCGGCAGGTCCTCATCCTTACTGATCCGCAGACCGACGAAAGCCGCACTGCGGAGGTCCGCACATATCCTAATTGGTCATCCCGCCGCGATTGGATTCCGCCAACCGCGCAGGTAAACTATTTACCTCTGAGCCCGATTTCGCAGCAACAAAAAGCTGGTAAAATTTACTAAACACCGTCTTGCTTCGGGCGAATGAGTATCGGATATTGCCCCCGAGAGGCTGAGGACGCCTCGGACACGTAAGTGGAGGAACTGCATGAACCGCAAAACCGTTGCGCTCGCCTTTGCGGGCGCCAGCCTGTTTGCCATCGCGGCCGCTCAGGCCGCCGAGGTCACCGTCTGGTGCTGGGACCCGAATTTCAACGTCGCCATCATGAAGCAAGCCGGTGAGATCTACGCCAAGACTCATCCGGACTTCAAACTCAACGTGGTCGACTTTGCCAAGGCCGATCTTGAGCAGAAGCTGCAGACCGGCCTTGCTTCCGGCGTCGCCGACGGCATGCCCGACATCGTCCTCATCGAGGATTACGGCGCGCAGAAGTATCTGCAGTCCTTCCCCGACTCCTTCGCCCCCCTCAGCGACAAGGTCGATTACTCCGGCTTTGCCGATTACAAGGTCAAGCTCGCCACCCTCGACGGCAAGGTCTACTCCATGCCCTTCGACTCGGGCGTTGCCGGCATGTTCTATCGCAAGGACATGATCACCGCCGCCGGCTACACGCCGGCTGACATGCAGGACCTCACCTGGGACAAGTACGTCGAGATCGGCAAGGCCGTCGAGGCCAAGACCGGCAAGAAGATGATGGGCTTCGACCCCAACGACGGTGGTCTCGTCCGCGTGTTGATGCAGTCCGCCGGTGGCTGGTATTTCGACAAGGACGGCAAGCTTTCGGTCGAAGGCAACGTCGCCCTTAAGGGTGCTCTCGACGTCATCCAGAAGATCCAGGTGAACAACATCTTCCGTCCAGCGGCCGGCTGGGCTGACTGGGTCGGCAGCTTCACCTCGGGCGAAGTGGCGACCGTCGTCACCGGCGTCTGGATCACCGGCACCGTCAAGTCGCAGGCCGATCAGTCCGGCAAATGGGGCGTCGCCCCGCTTCCCAAGCTGAGCGTCGAAGGCGCCACGCACTACTCGAACCTCGGTGGTTCGAGCTGGTACGTGCTGTCGGGTTCCAAGGCCAAGGATGAGTCCATAGATTTCCTCAACGAGATCTACGCCAAGGACATCAACTTCTACCAGAAGATCCTGGTCGATCGCGGCGCGGTCGGTTCGCTGCTCGCCGCCCGCAACGGCGAGGCCTACAAGTCGAACGACGCCTTCTTCGGCGGCGAGCCGATCTGGCAGAACTTCTCAGACTGGCTGGCCAAGGTTCCCTCGGTCAACTACGGCACGTTCACCAACGAAGTCGACTCGGTGGTTTCCGCCCACCAGCCCGACCTTGCCAAGGGTACCTCGGTCGACGACGTGCTCAAGGCGATTGACGCGCAGGCACAGACCCTCGTTCAGTAACGACACGGCGCGGGCGGCATCAGCCGCCCGCCCACACCCCGCGGACGCGCGACCATCGGCGCGACCGCTGACCGGCGAGACACGCTCGCCGGGCGCGGACAAGCCGGACCATTACGCACATATCTGAATCATCGGCGCTTCCCCCCGGAAGATGCCCGAGAGCCCCGCTCTGCCGGAACGGTGACCCATGTCAGCAATCTCCACTAGGCCCAAGAGGCCGCGCTTCGACGTCAACGGCTGGCTGTTCGTCGGCCCTGCGCTGGCGCTGATCGCCATCTTCATGGTCTTTCCGATCCTGCATTCGCTTTGGATGTCGTTCCAGTCGGGCCTCGGCATGCGCCTGTCGTTTGCCGGGCTCAAGAACATCTACCGGCTGTTCAACGACCCGCTGTTCTTCATGGCGCTGACCAATACCTTCATCTTCTTCCTGGTGCAGGTGCCGGTCATGCTGACGCTGGCGCTAATCACCGCCGCGCTGCTCAACAATCCGGACATCAAGTTTCGCGGCGTCCTGCGCACGGCGATCTTCCTGCCCTGCGTCACCTCACTGGTCGCCTACACCGTGCTGTTCAAGTCGATGTTCGTCGCCAACGGTCTGGTCAACACGGTGCTGATCAACCTCGGCATCGTCAATGTCGGCATTCCCTGGATGACCGACCCGTTCTGGTGCCGCGTCATGATCATCATCGCCATCACCTGGCGCTGGACCGGCTACAACATGATCTTCTATCTGGCGGCCATGCAGAACATCGATCGCTCGGTTTATGAGGCCGCCCGCATCGACGGCGTGCCGACCTGGGCCCGCTTCGTGTCCCTCACCGTGCCCATGCTGAAGCCGGTGATCCTGTTCACCACCGTCACCTCGACGATCGGCACCCTCCAGCTGTTCGACGAAGTGTCGACCATCACCGGCGGCGGTTCGGCCGGCGGCGCGGCCGGCCCCGGCAACTCGGCGCTGACGCTGTCGCTCTACATCTACAATCTGACATTCAAGTTCGCTCCGAACCTCGGCTACGCCGCCACCGTCTCCTACGTCATCGTCGTCCTGGTGGCGGTCCTGTCCTTCCTGCAATTCTATGCCGCCCGGGAGCGCAAGGCATGATCAGCTACGGCTTGAAGCAGCGGATCGCATCCGTCGTCGTCTATATCTTCCTCGCCATCATGGCCTTCCTCTCGGTCTTTCCCTTCCTGTGGATGCTCATCGGCGCCACCAATACGACGTCGGACATTATCAAGGGCAAGATGAGCTTCGGTGAAGCGCTGGTCGTCAACGCCACCGCCTTCTTCTCGCAGGTCAATGCGCCGCTAATCTTCTGGAATTCGGCCAAGATCACCATCATCGCCACGGTGTTGACGCTGCTCGTCTCCTCGCTGGCCGGCTACGGCTTCGAGGTCTTCTCCTCGCGCTTCCGCGAGAAGCTCTACACCCTGATGCTCCTGACCCTGATGATCCCGTTCGCGGCGCTGATGATCCCGCTGTTCATGCTGATGGGCCAGTTTCACCTCATCAACACCCATCTCGCGGTGGTGCTGCCCACCGTCGCCTCGGCCTTCATCATCTTCTACTTCCGCCAGTCGACCAAAGCCTTCCCGCACGAGCTACGCGATGCCGCCCGGGTCGACGGCCTGAAGGAATGGCAGATCTTCTTCCTGATCTACATGCCGGTGATGCGTTCGACCTACGCGGCCGCCTTCATCATCGTCTTCATGACAGCCTGGAACAGCTATCTGTGGCCGCTGATCGTGCTGCAGTCCAACGACACCAAGACCATCACGCTGGTCATCTCCTCGCTCGGCTCGGCCTACTATCCCGACTACGGCGTGGTGATGATCGGCACGGTCCTCGCAACCATTCCCACCCTCTTCGTCTTCTTCGCCATGCAGCGCCAGTTCGTCGAAGGCATGCTCGGCTCCGTCAAGTAACAGGTTCAAAATGCGCAAGACCATCAACTGCAACACCGCCTGGACCTTCCATGAGGGCTTCTCGGCCGATCTCGCCGCCGCCTTCCGCAAGGGCGAAGCCGTCAACCTGCCGCACAACGCAGTCGAGCTGCCCTACAACTACTTCGACGAGACCTGCTACCAGCGGCCGTTCACCTACCAGAAGGTCGTTGCCTGGCGGCCGGAATTCGAGGGTCGCGAAGTGGCCCTGGTGTTCGATGGCGCCATGGCCGACA